>JAABRS010000005.1 GCA_011390775.1 Clostridia bacterium
AATCAACTTATCGGATATTTTATTAAATGAAGATTATCGAACATCTGTTGATGTGAAAAGTCTTTTGCCTTATATCTAAGATTATTTTCTTTTGATATAACCACCTCTTACAACTTTAACTTCATTAACTGTAATTAAAGCATTTTCTAATTGAGAATGAATTAAGTTAACAGCCTCTGTAATTCTTTTTCTTTTAAGATGTAGAATAAGGACTTCTTTTTCTTTTTCCTTGCCTAGACCCTTCATTACAGTAACTCCGAAATTATTATCTCGTAAAAGTTGAGCCAGTTCATTTCCTTCTTCCAATTCAGTTATTACTTGTATTGAAGAAAGACCCATAGCTAATCTATTTTCTAAAGATACACCGATATAGTTACCTATTGCAAAAGCTGCACAATATATTACTACTTTTATTGGATCGCTGGTAATATCTACTAGAACAGTACTTACTACCAATACCCAAATTATACATTCGAAAAAAGCTATTAGTGCTGCTTTGGCCTTTTGGCCTTTACTTACAAGGACAATTCTTAGGGTACCTATTGATACTTCGAAAATTTTTGCGAAGAAAATAATTGTATAAAGAACAATTTTGGGCTGTCCTAATATAAAATCCATAAAAAACCTCCTATGATTCTAAAAATATATATTATATATTTACAATACTATAAAATTGATAAAACATAAACATAATTGATTATAATTTTTGGAATTTACGAAAAAAAAGATAGCCTTGAGAGGCTATCTAACTTATATCTAGTTTATTTACTCTTCTAATTCTTTTAGTTTTTTCATTTCTTCTGTTAAAGTTTCTTTTTGTTCTGTTCCTTCTTCATTATCTATCGAAAAAGATTCGTAATCACTGTCTTTTTTCATTATTTCTGTTAGTGATGATGCTAAGCCTGCAATACCTTGAATTTCTGAAGGTATAATGATTTTTGTAGCTTTTCCGTCTGCAGCTTTAATAAAAGCTTCCATGCTTTGAATTGTAAGCACTTCTTTATTTGGTTTTGAAAGTCGAATCATTTCTATACCCTTAGCCTTTGCTTGCTGAACCTTAAGGATAGCTTCTGATTCACCCTCGGCTCTTCTTACAGCAGACTCTTTATAAGCTTCCGCCTCCAATATAACTGATTCTTTCTGTCCTTCGGCTACAAGTATAGCTGATCTTTTTTTACCTTCGGCTCTTAAGATAGATTCTCTTCTCTCTCTTTCGGCCTTCATTTGTTTTTCCATGGCATCTTGTATTTCTTCCGGTGGTGTGATATTTTTTACTTCAACTCTATTAACTTTAATTCCCCAGGGATCTGTTGCTTCGTCTAATATACTTCGCATCTTTGTATTTATAAGTTCTCTAGAAGTTAGAGTTTCATCTAATTCCAATTCACCGATTATATTTCTTAAAGTTGTAGCAGTAAGATTCTCTATAGCTGAAATAGGTCTGTCCACCCCGTATGTAAAGGATTTAGGCTCAGTTATTTGAAAAAACACAACTGTATCTATCTGCATAGTTACATTATCCTTCGTTATTACCGGTTGTGGTGGAAAATCTACTACCTGTTCCTTTAGAGACACCTTGCTTTTTATAACATCTATAAATGGTATCTTAACATGTAAACCTACGTCCCAGGTAGCTTGATATCCACCCAGTCTTTCTATAACAAAAGCATTTGCCTGTGGTACGATTTTAATATTTAGAATCACTAAAATTATTACTAGTACTAAAAAGATTAAAAACTCCATTTAATTATCCTCCTTTATTTTTTTACTATCAATTTTACGCCTTCGATTCTTAATACTTTAACTATAGAATCTAATTCTATAATTTCACTATCATTTGATCTAGCTGTCCATATTTGTCCCTTGACTTTAACTTTACCTTTTGCGTTTATATTATCAATTTCCTCCGTTACTATAGCATCTTTTCCTATAACTTCTTCAGCATTAGTTTTTACATTACCTACTTTTAAATATTTTTTAACTAATGGTTTTGTGAAAATTAGTAAAAGACCTGAAACTAAAACGAAGACGCCTATTTGAAGACCCCAAGAAAAGTTTAAAAAAGTAACTAACCAGGCAGCTAAAGCACCGAAAGCAAACCATATGGTAGTTAGATTAAGAGTGGCTCCTTCTACGATAGCTAATATTACTGCTACTATTAACCATAAATAATTTTCAATCAACAATATCACCTCATTTATTCCATTTAGTTTTTATTTGACAGAGCAAATTACCGTCCTTTGATTTTATGTCATGATTACAAATAATTTTTTCCTTTCTTTCTACAGCGGTGTCAACTATGACATCTTCACCATATTTACCTTCTTTTCTGTATATAATAGATATTTTTTCTAAATTATAATCTATTACTACATCTTTAGGTATAGAATTTACAGCCCAAGAAATATAGTTTGTATTGTTTACGTGATGATTATGATCTATATCAGTATATCTTATAGAAAATTCTCTTGATAAATCTGGGTTTTTAACAGTCTTTAATGCTTCAAAAAGAGCCTTCTCTTCAGTATTATTTTCACTACACCCATAAGCTTCCATTAATTCTAACGGCATCTTTTGTAATGACATATTTTTTTTATTTACCAAACTCCAAGCTGAGTAAGCTTTGGATATAAGAGTATTTTTTTCATCATAGACTTCAAACTTTCTATAAATATAAAATTTTCTAGTGTACATTGCATAGGTTACAAGTCTAATTTTTTCCGGATATTTTGGCATTCTATACACTTCGATATCATATTTAATAAGTACCCATAATAAATCTTTATTAGACACATATTTTTGACCTATTTTCAACTCATCTGATTGGACAGTAGCTATTTCTTGGAAAAGACCTATTAAATTATTCGGAGTTATTCTGTTTTTATAATCTGTATAAAAAGTTAAAATGTCATAAGTCTTACTTGTTTTAATTCCTGCCATTAACCTTCCTCCTGTAAAAACTCTATTTCATTATACCAAATATAAAGATATTTGTGTGTAATTAAACATAATTAAATAAATAATTAATAAATAGAGGCTTGTTTGAATTAATATTTCAGCACCTTTTTAATTTAATATTTAACTATACATTCAATTAATGTATAATGTATTTTAAGGATGTGGATAGATGGATACAATAGCGGGAACAGTTGAAGAAATTATATATAATAATGATAATAACGGTTATACTGTAGGAATAATTGAAACTAGTGACGATGTCATTACCTTCACAGGATTATTTTCTTCTATCAGTTTGGGAGAACAAATAGAAGTGGAAGGTGACTGGATAGAACACCCAAGGTACGGGAAACAGTTTGAAGTTAAAAAATATAAAATAATTATGCCGGATTCAATTGAAGGAATGAAAAAATATCTAGCTTCTGGTTTAATAAAGGGCGTAGGTGATGCCACTGCGGCTAAAATAGTAGAAGAATTTGGTGAGGATACTTTTAATATTCTTCAGTACCATCCTGAAGAAATAATGAAGGTGGATGGCATAGGAGAGAAAAAAGCAGAAAAGATAGTTGATAGCTTTAGAGAACAGCTGGAAATTAAAGAAATAATGCTTTACCTTCAAAAATATAACATATCACCTTCCTACGGTATAAAAATATATAAGGAATACGGCTCAGAAACCATAGAAAAAGTAAAAGAAAATCCATACAGACTTACTGCGGATGTTTACGGTATAGGATTTAAGCTTGCAGATAAAATAGCTGAAAGTATGGGAATTGATAAAAAATCCGAATATAGAATTTCAGCAGGGGTAAGATACAATCTTATGGAATCTGCATCAGATGGGCATACTTATCTACCCAAAAATATAGTTATAAAAAGAGCAGAAAAAACCTTGGAAATAGAGAAAAAATATGTGGAAGCAGTAATTTCCAATATGGCCTTAAGAGGGGAGATACATATGGAAACTATAGATGAAGAAGAGTGTGTTTATTACATACCTTATTATTATGCTGAAGCAGGGACTGCTAATAAATTGGTAACCCTTCTTACCGAAGAAAAAGAACCCGAAGAAGATGTTGAAGATATAATAACAGGTATAGAAGAAAGATCAAAAAAATCTTTAACAAAAAAACAAAAGGAAGCAATAGAAAAATCCTTCAAAGAAAATGTACTAGTAATAACAGGAGGTCCAGGCACGGGCAAAACCACAATTATAAAAGGAATAATTGAGGGGTTTGAACTTATGGATAAAAAAACAGCACTTTGTGCACCTACAGGAAGAGCAGCTAAAAGAATAACCGAGACTACCGGTCGTGAAGCTAAAACTATTCATCGTATGCTGGAATTTACATACAGTGAAGATAGCAAAAATTTGTACTTTAATAAAAATGAAGAATCTCCCCTTGAATATGATGTAATAATAGTAGATGAAATGTCTATGGTAGATATCATATTGATGAATAGTCTTTTAAAAGCTATAGAACCTAAAACTCACCTCATTATGGTAGGTGATGTAGATCAACTTCCTTCAGTAGGACCGGGTTCTGTGCTTAGAGATATAATAAATAGCCATATTATTCCAACAATTAAATTAGATAAAATTTTTAGACAATCCAATGACAGTATGATAACAATAAACGCACATAGGATAAACGAGGGAGAAATGCCTGAATTTAATAAAAAAGATGGAGATTTTTTCTTTATTGACTGTGCTAACAACGAAGATATCAATAAGACAATTGTAGGTTTAGTTGAAAAAAGACTTCCTAAACACTACAATCTAAAACCCCTTGAAGACATACAAATTTTAACACCTATGAAAAAAAGTCTAAACGGAACCAATGAGCTAAATAAAATTCTTCAAAGTAAATTAAATCCAATAACTAAAGGTAAAGAAGAGTTAAAAAACAGCAAAATCATCTTTAGAACCGGTGATAAAATCATGCAGATAAAAAACAACTACCAAATGGCTTGGAAAAGAACTGATGAAGATGGATATGTAGAAAGTGGAGAAGGTGTATTTAACGGAGATATTGGTTACATAAGATATGTAAATAAAATAGATCAGGAATTAGTTGTAGAATTTGACGACAATAAAGAGGTTACATACAGCTATAATCAATTGGACGAATTAATTCATGCATATGCAGTAACCATACACAAAAGCCAAGGGAGTGAATTTCCAGCAATTATAATACCTGTAACTTGGGCTCCTCCAATGCTTTTGACAAGGAACCTTATATATACAGCTGTTACAAGAGCACAAGATTTAGTAGTGTTAGTTGGATATAAGAAATACATCAAAGAAATGATAGATAATAATAGAATAGATAGAAGATATTCAAATCTTAGAGGTAGACTTGATAAGGTTAAAGATTTTTTAATTTAGGGGGTAAAATTGAGTAAATTAATAAAAAAAACATTTAGTGGGTTAATAGATTTGATATTTCCAGAAAAAAACTCTTGCCTTGTATGTGGATACTGGGATGAAAGCATTGGAGAAGATTATATATGTAAAGAATGTCTCTATAAATTCAAAAACATAAAGGGTCACAATTGTAAAATATGTTCCAAACCTTTAATTACTTCCGGAGATATATGTATTGAATGCATAGAAACTCCAAAATCTTTTGAAAAAATCTATACACCATATAAATACGAAGGATTAATAAGAGATGTAATAAAAGACTATAAATACAAAAATAAACCCTACTATTATAAAATGCTGGGAGAATTATTATATAAATATATCAAAGAAATTGATATTGATTTTGACATTATATCTTATGTGCCTCTTCATAAAAACAAAAAGAAGAAAAGAGGATATAATCAGTCTGAACTTATGGCTAAATATTTAGGAAAGAAATTAGATATACCATGTGAAAGACTTATTGAAAGAGTAGTAGATACAAAACCTCAAAATCAGTTGAAAAGGGAAGATAGAGTAAAAAACCTCAAAAATACATTTATGGCTGTAAAAAATTTGCAAAGCCAAAATATTTTAATTGTGGATGATGTATACACAACAGGAACTACTTTAAACGAATGTTCGAAATCGCTCTTAAAGGTTGAAGTTGAAAATATTTACGGCTTAACCATCGCTAGATAAAAATTAAAACAACAGGTTGTGGATAACTTCCCCGGGCTTATCAACAGAAAACACAAAAAAACATAGCTTATCAACAGAGTTGTTAACATAATCATTAAAAATAAAAAAATAATTAATATTTTAAATAATTGATTAGAAGGCCTAATAAGTGGGTAAACTATTAATAAATAAAATCATGAAAGGGGAAGACATTATGAAAATTGAAATCTACGGAAAAAATGTGAATGTAACGGATAGTTTAAAGGACATGGTTGAAAGAAAGTTAGCTAAGCTGGACAAATTCTTCTATAAAGATATGGACGTAAAAGTTGTATTAAGTGTAGAAAAGTTAAGACAAATTATAGAAATCACGATACCTTTTGGAGGAACGATAATTAGAGCAGAAGAAGTGACAGATGATATGTATCACTCTATAGATAAAGCAGTAGATGTGGTGGAAAGACAAATAAGAAGACATAAATCTAAGCTCCAGGATAAAAAACATACTAAGGAAACAATAAGGTTTGAGAATATTGAACCCCTTGATGAAGAAGAAGATGAAATTAAAATTGTAAAAACTAAAAAGTTTGCAATGAAACCTATGAGTATAGAGGAAGCAGTATTACAAATGGATTTACTAAGACATAATTTCTATGTGTTTCTAAATGCAGATACAGAAGAAGTTAATGTAATTTATAAGAGAAAAGATGAACAGGTAGGATTAATAGAACCTGAATTTTAAATAAAAAACATATCAACTCTCTGGAATATACCAGAGAGTTTTGTTTTTTTGTGCCGAAAAGTAGGCGGTAACCTTGATAAAAATTGGGCAATGTTGTATTATTAAAAAGAAAGTTGAAACATAGACATTGATATTTCAATAATTAGAACATAATTGATATTGGCACGATTCATGCAATATATCTATATATAAAATCTTAGGAGGTTAAGATGATTCATAGAAAAGGAAATCCATATGGAACCCATAGAGTACTTGAACCAAAAGGAGTTTTACCTCAGCCGGCAAATAAGATTAACAACTACATGGAAATATACGATAATGAGATACTCATAGACGTTCAGACATTAAACATAGACTCGGCTAGTTTTACTCAAATAAAGGATCAAGCAAGGGGAGATGAAGAAAAAATAAAAATAATCATGAAAAGTATAGTAGAAGAAAGAGGAAAGCATCAGAATCCCGTAACTGGTTCGGGAGGAATGCTTATTGGAACGGTAAAAGAGATAGGAGATGCTCTTAAAGACAGAGATCTAAAAGTAGGAGATAAGATAGCTACATTAGTTTCATTATCTTTGACTCCATTAAGAATTGATGAAATTCTCGAAATTAGAAAAGATATAGACCAGGTAGACATTAATGGTCAAGCTATACTTTTTGAAAGTGGGATATATGCAAAACTACCTGAAGATTTACCTGAAAACTTAGCTCTGTCAGTACTGGACGTAGCAGGAGCACCGGCACAGACAGCAAAGTTGGTAAAACCAGGGGATACCGTTATGGTGATAGGAGGAGCTGGAAAATCTGGAATGCTGTGTTTGTACGAAGCTAAAAAAAGAGCAGGCATAACAGGAAAAGTTATTTGTATGACTTATTGGGATACTCCTATAGATAAAATAAAAGAATTAGGATTAGCTGATGAATTTATCGAAGGAGATGCTACGGATGCAGTATCAGTATATGAGGAAGTATCTAAGGTAACAAATGGAAATTTATGCGATAAGGTTATCAACTGTGTTAATATGCCAAACTGTGAAATGTCTAGCATATTATCATGTAAAGATAATGGTACAGTATATTTTTTCTCCATGGCAACATCTTTTACCAAAGCTGCATTAGGCGCCGAGGGAGTAGGTAAAGACGTTAATATGATTATGGGAAATGGATATACAAAAGATCATGCAGCAATATCTCTTCAAATAATGAGAGATAGCAAAGAATTAAAAGAACTATATCAAGAAATTTATGCCTGAGGGCAAAACTAAAAGGAGAATATTAATGGAAAAAGAATACAAAGCAACATTAAGACTTAGAATGAGTTCGCAGGATGCACACTATGGTGGAAATCTTGTTGATGGAGCTAGAATGCTGGGATTATTTGGAGATATAGCAACAGAACTTCTTATACAATGTGACGGAGACGAAGGACTTTTTAGATCTTATGATTGTGTAGATTTTTTAGCGCCGGTATATGCTGGAGATTATATAGAAGTTGAAGGTGAAATAACAAAAATAGGTAATACATCAAGAAAAATGAAATTCACAGCAAAAAAAGTAGTTTTACCAAGACCTGATATAAATCAATCAGCATGTGATATACTAGATGAACCTATTATAGTATGTGAAGCTACAGGAACATGTATAGTACCTAAAAACAAGCAGAGAAAATAGAAATAATAAAAAAATGCTATCAAAATAAGATAGTGTTTTTTTATTGGAAATAAAATACACCTATATTCTTGTAAAACCAAAGGCTATAAAGTATAATGTTAATGATATTAATCCTTGGGAGGACAAAGTGGTACTAGAAGGTTTGTTAATAGGAATATTAATTGGATATATAAGAAAAGGTGAAATTAGTAAAATAGGAAATGTAGTTATAAAAGGTAAATTTTTTATTTTAGTTTCTTTGTTAATTCAGATGTCGTTTTTGCTGCTAAATACAGGTTTACTGGATTTAAATTTTAACTACTATGAAGTGATTCTAATTGCATCTTACATCTTCATCCTAATTGCTATAGGAGTGAATTGGAGAATTAAGTACCTTCCTATTATTTTTGTTGGGAGTGCATTAAATCTTATAAGCTTTATAATAAATGGTTTAAACATAGGCATAACAGACAATACTGCTCAAATTGCTTTCTCACAAGAGATATACCAGTTACTTTCTGAAGGAAACATTAAGTTGTTTAAAATAATATCAGATAAAAAGTTCTTTACAGGTGGATTTGTTCCGTGGAATCGAATGATGTTATTTCCATCAGCGGTCTCGATTGGAGATATTGTAATTTTTATCGGAGTTATTTTAGTTGTTCAAAATTTAATGATTAATAGAAGTAGATTTGGTAGTAATTCTGTAACATTCTCAAAGAATTTATTCAGAAAATAAATTACTTTTCGCAAACTCAGAGTGACAGAATGGTTCATCCAGGATATGTTGAAGGATTTTTAAGCCTAGGCTCTTTTATGGCCTCAGAGTCAATTAATTGGTCATTCCGAAAACATTAAGAATCTTATGCGTGCCGAGGGGCACTTTTTAATTTACTACAGGAGGAAAAAATGTCAGACAAAAATTTTCTTAAAGGAGCTGCAGTATTAGGAGCAGCTGGTCTTATAGTTAAAATCATAGGAGCTATTTATAGAATACCTCTTACAAATTTAATAGGAACAGAAGGAATCGGATACTATCAACCGGCATATCAGGTTTACAATTTGCTACTAGTAATTTCTCTTGCTGGATTTCCAACAGCAATTGCAAGATTAGTGTCGGAAAAAATAGCCTTGGATAATTTCAAAGGAGCTCAACAGGTATTTAAAATATCCATGGCAACCCTAATAACTTTAGCAGCAGTTTCATCTGTATTCGTTTTTATTTTTGCAGAACAAATTGCAGTATCTATAGGTTATCCAGGGACTTCATATTCTTTGTTGGCTTTGACTCCTGCATTATTTTTTGTTCCGATTATGTCTGTTTATAGAGGATATTTTCAAGGAATG
The DNA here is from genome assembly GCA_011390775.1 of Clostridia bacterium. Classification (GTDB taxonomy): domain Bacteria; phylum Bacillota; class Clostridia; order Tissierellales; family Dethiosulfatibacteraceae; genus UBA8670. Next base: position 9,783 of record JAABRS010000005.1, read on the forward strand.
CAAAATATGCTTCCAACAGCTTTATCCCAAATTATAGAACAGCTATTTAGATTTGCTGTAGGACTTTATTTGGCTTATATTTTTGTCGGTGAGTCATTACCTAAAGCAGCAGGTGGAGCTTCATTTGGAGCTTCAGCTGGAGGTATTGCTGGATTTACTCTTATATTTATAGTTTACAGATTAAACAAGAAAAAAATCGATGAAAAAATTAATCTATCTAAAAAAAATGTAGAAGAAAATTGGAAAAGAGTACTAAAAAGACTTTTTCAAATTGCAATTCCTATAACAATTGGAGCATCCATAGTTCCATTGATGGGATTAATAGATGCTAAACTAGTTTCTATGAGATTGCTTGCAATAGGTTACAGTGAAATTGAGGCGACGGATTTATACGGACAGTTAAGCGGTACAGCCCAAACATTTATTAACTTTCCACAAGTATTTTCAATAGCCATAGCAATGAGCTTAGTACCTACTATTACTGAATCCTTCACAAGAAAAGAATATAAAATGCTGAATATGACTGCTAATTTAGGTATAAGAACAGCATTGCTAATAGGACTACCCTCTGCTATAGGACTTTTCGTTCTTGCAGAACCTATAATAGTACTATTTTATCCCGGGTTAGGTAGTGCAAAGCATGCCAGTGTAGGATATTTACTTGCTATATTGGCTGTTAGTGTAGTATTTCTTACAGTAGTTCAGTCCTTAACTGCTATTCTTCAAGCTGTAGAAAAACAAAAAATACCGGTAAAAAATTTAGCAATAGGTGCATTAGTAAAGGTAGTTCTTACATATATATTAGTTGGTATGAGAAGTTTAAATGTTTCCGGAGCTGCATACAGTACTATTGCAGCATATTTTACTGCGGCACTTTTAAACTACATAGATCTTAAAAGAAAAACAAAAATCGATATTAAATTAAGAAATATAGTCCCTAGACCATTAGCTGCATCCTTAATAATGGGGGTTATTGTATTTGCTGGATACTCACTAATGTACGGCTTTTTAGGTATGAAGCTTTCAGCCTTAGTATCGGTAGTGCTTGGAGTAGTAGTTTATATAATAGCCCTTCCTTTGACAAAGGCTATTACAAAAAAAGACTTAGAGCTACTACCTAAGGGAGAAAAGATAGAAAGATTTCTTGTGAAATTAAGACTTATGAAGTAGGAGGAATATATGGCAAAACTTACTATTATTGGTACAGGAACAAAAAAAATTGATGACATATCTTTTAAAGGATATAGAACATTAAAAGATGAGGTTTTTAGATTTGTAAGAACTGATAGACATCCTTTTGTTGAATACTTATTAGAAAAAAGTATTCAGTTTAAAACTTTTGACAAACACTTTGAAGAAAAGAAAAATTTAGATCAGGTATATGAAAGCATAATAGATGAAATATTGGAAAAAATTAAAATTGAAGATAATATTTACTATTATGTACCGGGAAGTCCATACTATGGAGATATAGTTACAGAATATTTTATGAAAAATAATATAGATGACATGGAAGTGGAAATAATAGATAGTATAAGTTTTTGGCAAAAAGCTATTAGTTTAATTGATGAAAATAATGAAAATCTTAAAACTTTATCTGGAGAAGAATATAATTTTTACGATATTGATATAAATTCAAACTTACTATTCACTCAAATATTTAATAAAGACATTGCTGAAAAAATAAAACTAGACTTGGGAGAAATTTATGGAGATGAATATAAAGTTAACATAATCGATGTCATATCAGAAAATACAATGGAAATACCTGTTTTAATGGTAGATAAACTAAAAAAATATTCATTTTCTACATATATTTTTGTTGAAAGTATTGAAAAATCAACAAAAGAGTTGTATAATGTAAATAATTTACTAAAGACTATGGAAACTCTCCGTGGTCCCGATGGTTGTCCTTGGGATAGAAAGCAAACTCATAAATCAATAAGAGATTGTTTAATAGAAGAAGCCTATGAGGTTGTTGATGCTATTGAAAAGGAAGATTATGAAAATTTTATAGAAGAATTAGGAGATTTACTTCTTCAGGTTGTATTTCATGCACAAATAGCTAGAGAAGAAGGATATTTTAACATTTACGACGTATATACAGGTATATGTAAAAAGCTAAATGAAAGACATCCTCATGTTTTTGGAGATGTTGATGCAGAGAATGAAGATGAAGCTTTAAAAAGTTGGGAATATATTAAGGGTAAAGAAAAAAAGTTAAATACATATCATGATAAACTGCTTGAAGTTCCGAAAGCCCTTTCTCCACTAACAAAAAGTTATAAAATTCAGAAAATAGCAGCTGAAGTAGGTTTTGATTGGCCTGACATAAATGGAGCAGTATCAAAAATCCATGAAGAACTTGATGAACTGTTAAAAGAGTACGATAAAATTGATAAGGATAAAATTGAAGATGAACTTGGAGATTTATTATTTGCAATAGTTAATTTCTCGAGATTTCTAAAAATTAATCCAGACATTGCACTTAATCGTACGGTTAATAAATTTATAAAAAGATTTAAGTATATAGAAGATAACTCAAATAAATCTCTCAAAGACATGTCACTAGAAGATATGGATGAATTATGGGAGAAGTCAAAAAGGCAATAAATTCCTAGATGGAATTTGCAATAATAAAAAATTTTTACAAGGAGGGTTTTTAATGAATAAAGCAGAACTAGTAGCAAGTATGGCTGAAAGAACTGGCTTTACTAAAAAAGATGCAGAGAAGGCATTAAACGCATTTATGGATTCAGTACAAGCAGAACTTGAAGATGGTGGAAAGGTTCAATTAGTGGGATTCGGAACATATGAAGTAAGAGACAGAAAAGCTAGAAAAGGAAGAAATCCTAGAAATCCAAAGGAAACAATCCATATTCCAGCTTCTAAAGCACCGGTTTTTAAAGCGGGTAAATCTCTTAAGGAAGCAGTTAATAAGTAATTAAAAGTCAGGCGTTAGCCTGATTTTTAATTTAAGAAAGGTGAAAACATGAGAATAGATAAATTTTTAAAAAATTCAAGAATTATAAAAAGAAGAACTTCAGCTAAAAAAGCTTGTGAATCAGGAAGAGTTTTAATAAATGGAAGTCAGGCTAAACCTGGAAATGATGTAAGTGTAGGAGATAAAGTAGAAATAATTTACGGAGATAATACTATGAAGATCATAGTTAAAGAATTATTAGATCATGTTCCTAAAGATAAGGCTGAAAGCATGTATGAAATTGTTAAATAATTTATATTCTTGACAAAATCTAAAATTTTATATATATTTTAATATAATACTTCAAAAGCAGTGAAAGGAAGAGTAGGTTTAAGAGTCTTTCTATAGAGAGCCGTATTTGGTGAAAAGCGGCGTTAGATATTAAGCTGAAGATGGTCCTGGAGCCTTACCTTCGAATAATTAGAGGGTGACGTTAGGATTACGTTATAAATCCAAGGTAATTTACCTAGTAAGGTATAAACTGTAAAGTTTATATAAAAAAGAGTGGTAACACGATAACTCGTCTCTTAATACAATTAAGAGGCTTTTTTTATTGCTAGTTAACAGTTCAGATTATTGATAATAATACAAAAGGAGGAACAAAATATGAACAAAAAACCATATTACATAAGTACAGCAATTGCTTATACTTCAGGAAAGCCCCATATAGGAAATACTTATGAGATAGTATTAGCAGATAGTATTGCAAGATTTAAAAGATTAGAGGGATATGATGTATATTTCCAAACGGGAACCGATGAGCACGGTCAAAAAGTTCAAATTAATGCTGAAAAAGCTGGTAAAAAACCTCAGGAACTTGTGGACGAAATAGCTAGTGAAATAAAAAGAATCTGGGATTTAATGAATACTTCCTACGATAGATTTATAAGAACTACTGAAAAAGAACATAAAGAAATAGTACAAAATATATTTAAAAAATTATATGAAAAGGGAGATATCTACAAAGATGAATATGAAGGTTTGTACTGTATACCTTGTGAGTCATTCTTTACAGAAGGTCAGCTTGTAGATGACAAATGTCCTGACTGCGGTAGAGAGGTCAAAAATACAAAGGAAGAAGCATATTTCTTTAAGTTAAGCGAATATACAGATAAATTAATCAAACATATAGAAGAAAATCCAAACTTCATACAACCGGAATCCAGAAAAAATGAAATGCTAAATAATTTTTTGAAACCAGGTTTACAGGATTTATGTGTTTCTAGAACTAGTTTTGACTGGGGTATTCCGGTAACTATAGATGAAGGACATGTTATATACGTATGGATAGACGCTTTGAGCAATTATATTACAGGATTAGGATACAATCCATATGGGGAAAGTGACAATAAATTCAAAAAGTTTTGGCCAGCAGATGTTCATTTAATAGGCAAGGATATATTAAGATTCCATACTATTTACTGGCCTAGTATACTTATGGCCCTAGGGGTGGAATTACCTAAACAAGTTTTCGGACATCCATGGTTATTGGTTGGAGAAGGAAAGATGAGCAAATCAAAAGGTAATGTAATCTATGCCGATGATTTAGTAGATTTATTTGGTGTAGATGCTGTTAGATACTTTTTGCTTCATGAAATGCCTTTTGCAAACGATGGGACTATTACCTATGAACTTTTAATTGAGAGAATAAACTCTGAATTGGCCAACGTACTAGGTAATTTAGTTAATAGAACAATCTCTATGGTTAACAAATACTTTGATGGGGAAGTTCTCAAACCGGGAGAAAAAGAAGATGTAGACGACGAGTTGATAAATTTAGCTCTGGAAACTCCAAAAAACTTACAGGAAAAAATGAAAGATTTAAAAGTTGCTGCTTCTTTAGACGAAATATTTAAACTTTTAAGAAGAAGTAATAAATACATTGATGAAACACAACCCTGGATACTAGGAAAAGAAGAAGATAGAAAAGATAGATTATCTACGGTACTTTACAATTTACTAGAATCAATTAGATTTTGTGGGGTATTGCTTCAACCATTTATGCCTGAAACTGCCGAAAAGATTTTAGAACAGCTTAATACAAATAAAAATACATGGGAATCCTTAAGTAGCTTCGATGGTATAGAGGTAGGAGATAAAGTTGGAGAAGCTGAAATTTTATTTACAAGAATTGATAAAAAGAAAAAGCTAAAAGAAATAGAGGATAGTATTGTGGAAAGTAAAAAAGAAAAAACAGAGGATAAAGTAGAAGAAAAAATAGAAGAGGTTGAGGAAGTAAGCATTGAAGATTTTGGCAAGTTAGACTTTAGAGTAGCTAAAATTTTAAAATGTGAAGATCATCCTAATGCTGATAAGCTTTACGTACTAAAGATTAAAATAGGTGATGAAGAAAGACAAATAGTATCAGGAATAAAAAAATGGTATAAGCCGGAGGATTTAGTAGATAAAAAAGTAGTAGTGATATATAATCTTAAACCGGTAAAACTAAGAGGAGTAAAATCTCAAGGAATGGTACTTGCTGCTGAAAAAGGTAAGAAATTATCTTTAGTTTCAACTTTAGAAGATATACCTGAAGGAGCAAAAATATCATAAAAAGAAAGGTGATAAAATGCTTATAGATAGTCATGCTCATTTAGATGATAGAAGATTTGATATAGATAGAAAGAAAATAATTAAAAACATGGAAAATGACGGAATAGAAATCATACTTCATCCCGGAGCAGATATGACATCTTCGGTTAAAGCAGTCAATACAGCTGAAAAGCATAAAAATATTTATGCTGCTGTTGGATTTCATCCTCACAGTGCAAAAGAAATGGATGAAGATAGTTTGCAAATAATCAAATCTTTAGCAAAAAAAGAAAAAGTTATTGCAATAGGTGAAATAGGTTTAGATTATCATTATGATAATTCGCCGAGAGATATTCAGAGAAAATGGTTTATAGAACAGATTAGATTAGCTAAGGAATTAAAGCTGCCTTTTATAGTCCATGATCGTGAAGCACATGGAGATATCCTTAAAATATTAAAAGAGGAACAGTACGAAGGAATGAAAGGTATTATCCACTGTTATTCTGGAAGTTATGAAATGGCTGTAGAATTTATAAAATTAGGATTTATGATTTCTATAGCTGGACCCGTTACTTTTAAAAACGCTAGAAGAGTTAAAGAAGTTGTAAAAAAAATTCCTCTTGAAAATCTTCTTATAGAAACAGATAGCCCATATTTAGCTCCAGAACCAAAAAGAGGAAGAAGAAATGAGCCGGCTTACGTAAGGTATGTGGCAAGTGAAATAGCAGAAATAAAAGACATATCTTTTGAAAAGGTAGCAGAGGCTACATCAGAAAACTTCATTAAGTTTTTCAACCTATAAAAAAAACCTCCCGGCTTTTAAATTATATTAAAAGCTTGGAGGTTAATTTAATGATTTTAAGAATTTTATTACACTGCTGTCTATTAATTTTAAATAATCTTCTTCATAGATTAAACCTTCTTTAATGTCATTTACCGGCCCTTTTGATAATTCGGCTAAAAGAGCTTCCTTACATCTATCAATCTTTATAAATTTCAAAGGTTTTAAATTTAAAATAAGTTTATAATTTTCTATATTTTTTTTCATTGTATTATCATAATAATCTTCGGTAATCTGTCTATCATAATGTTTAAAGAGATCCCTAATACACTGGGATAATTCTTTGTCTTCCAAACCTTCATTGTTTCTTAAAGTAAGTCTATTAGTATTAAATTTAATATATTCATCAAACCAAAGATGAGCATAATATCCGATGACAAACCATTTTAAAGATTTTGATAATTTATTGAAATTAAATTTCTCGTAAAATTCATGAACATCAATATCATCATCACCATTATCTCTATCTTTTATATAATGGTATTTAAGATATGTTTTGTTGTTGGTATATGTATCCGGTGCAGTTATTCCCAGCAAAAAGGGGGGGACTTCTATATCATCTTGAATATTTTCTATAACTAATTTTGCGAAATGTAAATGAGTACTCAGCTGAGCCATATAAATCTCCTACTTAATATAATTTACTAAATTATATCAAAAATTTTTTTATAAATCAATGAATCATTTCCATCAAATAATTTGATATTTTAACAAATTCTTCTAAAGATAATTTTTCTCCTCTTATGGATTTATTTAGATCGAAATGCTCTAAAGTTTTTACTATACTATCTTTGTCATATTCAGGAAAAGTACTGCTTAAAGAATTAACAAAGGTCTTTCTTCTTTTGGCAAAAGCTCCCTTAATAACATTAAATAAAACTTCTTCGGAATAAACTCTATACTTTGGTTTATCTAATACATCAAATACTACTACCGCTGATGATACCTTTGGTCTAGGAACAAATACACTCGGAGGTACTGTAAAAGCATAGTGAGTTTCTGTATAGTAATTTATTGCTAGGGTTATGGCTCCATAGTCCTTATTTCCTGGAGGCGAGGCAAATCTTTCTGCTACTTCTTTTTGAATCATTACAACAATTTTATTTACAGGATATTTTTCTTCAAGGAGCTTCATTATTATCGGTGTTGTAATATAATATGGAAGATTTGCAACAACTTTGACTTCTTCTTTGTTAAATGGCTCTAAAATTTTATTTAAGTCCACTTTCATAAAATCATCGTATATAATTTCTAAATTATCGTAGTGTAAAATATCTTCATGAATTTGTTTAAACTCTTCATCTATTTCTATGGAGATAACTTTTTTTGCGTTTTCACATAATATTTGAGTTAAATTTCCCAGTCCCGGTCCTATTTCAATGACTACATCATCTTTTGATATAGATGCAGCTTCTATGATTTTTTCGTTTATATTTTTATCTATTAAAAAATTTTGACCAAGCTTTTTTTTGTAACGAAAATTATATTTTTTGAAGATTTTCTTTACATAAGCCGGCGAATAAAGATTATTCATTTTCATACCTTCTTTCTATATCTATAAGAGCTCTTTCTAGAACTTTTCTATTTATATTAAAACTATTTATTCTTTTCAAGAATTTTTTAGCGGAGCAAAAACCTATATTCAGAATATCTCCAAGATCTTTTCTTTTTTTTGAAGAATTTTCCATTCCCATCAATCCGTAATCCATCATATCTTTTATTGTAAAAGCATCTTCAATATCTTCAACTGAGGGTTTTGCTTTTATAATAGCTTGTAAAATATCTTCTTTAGAAGCATTTTCTATACCTAAATCTCCATCTTTTATAGTTTTTTCTTTTTCAATAAAAGCATGTTTTACATTTTCTGCTTTACTGTTTATTGTGTTTCTGATTTTCTCCCCAGGATAATCAGGATCTGTAAGAATTATAATACCTCTCTTTTTTGAAGCTTCTATTATTATATTTAATTTTTCTTTATTTAGTCCTAAGCCGTTGGTATCTATAACTTCACAATCTACAGCAGCTTTTACTGCAGAAATATCATCTTTGCCTTCGACTACTATTATTTCTTTTATTTTTAATTTTTCCATATATACCTTTCTAATCAAATAACTATTATAAACTTATTTGGAAGTTTTTGCCAATATTATTTTAATTGTTTATAATATAGTGTATACTAAGCAGATAAGAAAGTAAATTACTTTGGAGTGATAAAATGAACTATAAATGTGTCATATTTGATTTCGACGGAACTTTAGCAGATACTGAGAAAGTTAATTTTAGAATTTTTCAGGAAATAGCTGATAAATATAAAATTGAAAAACTGAGTTTAGAAGAAATGAGAAAATTAAAAAAATTAAGTGCTTCTGAAATTATCGAACATTTAAATATAAAGAAAAGAAATATACCTGGGATGATGCGTAAAGGCAGAAGGAGACTGCATGCTAGTATAGAAGAAGTACAATGGTGCAGGAAAAACTGGCCTAGCATAATACAGAAAATAAAAGATAATGGATTTGTTGTAGGGATAATAACTTCTAACTCTAAAAGGAATGTCAAGAAATTTCTTAAAAATAAAGATGCACAATATTTTGAATTTATCTATAATTCTGGAATGACAGGAAAAGAAAGAAAAATTAAAAAAGTTATGAGAAAAAGAAAGTTTTCCAACGAAGATATTCTTTATGTAGGTGATGAAATTAGAGATATTAAATCATCACATAATATGAAGGTGCATATTGCATCTGTTGATTGGGGATATAATACAAGAGAAAGCTTGGAAAGAAACAAACCCGATTATATTATTGAGGACCCAAAAGAATTGCTAGGAATTTTAAAAATTAATGGAGTTGATGTAATTGAAAAAGATTAAACACTTAAAAAGTATAATTGATAACAGCAACTATATTGTGTTTTTCGGTGGAGCAGGAGTATCAACTGAGAGCGGAATTCCCGATTTTAGATCTGAAGAAGGGTTATATAAGGCTAAAGAGATATATAATCATTCACCTGAAGAAATATTAAGTATTGATTTTTTTAAATCACATATGGATATTTTTTACAAATACCATAAAGAAAACATTATACATCAAGAGGCAAAGCCTAATTGGGCTCATAAGGGCTTGGCACAACTGGAAAAAATGAATAAACTAAAAGCAGTAATTACACAAAATATAGATGGGTTACACCAGAAAGCCGGGAGCCAAAATGTTTTGGAGCTACATGGAACAATCTATAAAAATTACTGTATGGTATGTGGAGAAAAATATGGATTGGATTATATAATAAATTCCAAAAAAGATGTACCAAAATGTGAAAAGTGTGGAGGAAATATAAGACCAGAGGTTGTTTTATACGGAGAAGGTTTAGATACAGAGATAGTAGAAAAGGCAGTAAATCATATATTAAGCGCGGATACATTAATAGTAGGGGGAAGTTCTTTAGTTGTACATCCTGCGGCTGGATTAATAAGATATTTTAAAGGTGATAACCTTATATTAATAAATAAAACACCGACAAATTTTGATAGTAGTGCTAATCTTAACATTAGAGAACCTATTGGTGAAACATTCAAAAAATTAATAGAATTATACAGCGAATAAAAAAATAAAAAGAATTATAAATGTTCGTTAAATTAAGACAAGAAAAATATTATGATGGTAAAACATTTTCCTGTATTAAATTATCTTGTAAAAACACGAATATTCTGATAATATATAATGCATAATTTCAAACAGGAGGATAAATTTATGAACCGAGTATTTTACATCGAAACAAAGGATCAAAACAAAGTAAACCTGACAAAAATACTTAACGACCATCCCGAAATAAAGTTCGTTTCCCTTATGGGTATCGACATAGGTGGTAACGGAACTGACGAAAAAATTCCTATATCAATGTTCATTAAAGATATGGATGAAATGCTTGAAATAGGAATACAAACAGATGGATCGTCTGTTGAACTCCAGGGTATAGCTACACTGGATAATGCTAGAGTGGACTTAGTACCTGACAAAGAAGTTAGATGGTTTGTTGACTACAATTATGATTATTATTGCGACATAAATGGAAAACCTGTAGGAACTTTAAGAATTCCATCTTTTCTAATTCATAATGAAAAAATGGTATGTTCAAGATCAATTCTTAAGAGAACTATGGAAGGCTTTGAAAATAGAATAATTAAACTAATGGAAGAAAAGCCTGAATTAGCAAAAAAATACGGATTTAAATCTGATGAAATAGAGAAAGTTCTATTAACATCAGCTACAGAACTGGAATTGTGGGTTCAGACACCGGATGATAAGGCCGATATCGAAGCTTTATCTACATCCCAAACATTAAAAGAGCAGTACTGGAAAAGAACAACTGGTTTAGTAAGAACTGTATTAGAGAAATCAATAGAAGAACTAGAAAACTATGGTCTTGAACCTGAAATGGGACATAAAGAAGTAGGCGGTATAGCCAATAAAGTAGGTACAACTGGAAAATTAAAATACGTAATGGAGCAGTTAGAAATAGATTGGAAATATTCTACAGCATTGCAGACTGCAGACAATGAGATAGTAGCAAGAGAAGTAATAGAAGATGTTTTCAGAAGGCACGGGCTGGAGGTTACATTTATGGCGAAACCTTTAGAAGGGGTTGCTGGAAATGGAGAACATACTCATATAGGTGCAGCTGTAAAACTTAAAGATGGTAAGATAATAAATCTGTTTACACCTGTAGATATGAAAAAAGAGTTTTTAAGTGAAATAGGATACGGAGCTTTGATGGGAATTTTGAGACATTATGATATTGTCAATCCTTTTGTATCATCTACTAATGATTCCTTTAACAGATTAAAACCTGGATTTGAAGCACCTGTATGTATAGTTACCTCTCTTGGAAATAATAAAATAATTCCTTCAAGAAATAGATCAATTCTTATTGGAGTAATTAGAGATATGACAAATAAACTTGCTACAAGGTTTGAATTAAGAGCTCCAAATCCACTTTCAAATACATACCTGGTTATAGCAGCTACATATCAAGCCGCACTAGATGGTATAACAGCTGTAATAAAGGAAGGGTTATCCGAAAAAGAACTGGAAGATATAATTTCTAAAAAGCCAGGAGAAGATGTTTTTTATTTAGAAAAAGAAAAAGCATATAGAAGTGAAAGAGATGTATTTGAACACTATACTCAAGATGAAAGAGATAAGCTTTTCGGGAATGCTCCAGCAACAGTTTGGGAAAATTTAGAGAATTTAAATAACGGTGGAAGTCGAGTCAACCTTCTTAAAGAAGAAGGAGCTTTCACAGAAGACCTAATAAGATCTTATAAAATGGTTATTTTAGATAAATGGTCTAATGAACTTATAGGACGAATAATTCCTAACAATATAGAAATACTAAGAAGTTTCAAAAAACTACATACAGATTTAGCTACGGATCTTGACGTAATAAACTGGGAAAAAATAAATACTATGAGAGTAGAGTTGATGAAAGATAGCACCTCAAAACTTTCACTGTTTACAACTATAGCAAATGCTATAAAAATCAAAGATTACGAAACAGCATCAGTTAAACAAAAAGAGATGAATGATAAAATGACAATAATAAGAAACAAATATACTGAATACAAAAGAAACATCATATAATCAATAAAAGCTCCCAGGCTTTAGCCGGGAGTTTTTATTGATAAATAGGCATTTTCATAGTAAAATTGAAAGTATAAATTTGCGAGGGCTAACTATGAATATTTTGAGTGAATTATCAAAACTTAGAAAAAATGCTAACATTAAAAAAATATATACTACAGATAGACTTGTAATGAAAGTATTAAGACCTCATGAAGCTCAGGAAGTTCTTGATTATTATATAAGAAACAAAGAATTTCTGGAAGAGTGGGAACCAAAACGCGGAAACAATTTTTATACTTATGAATATCAACAGGAGTTATTGAAACAAGAATATTTGGAATTTAAAGAAAAATCAAAACTAAGACTCTGGCTTTATAAAAAAGATGAGGAGGAAAAAGTAATCGGTAGCATCTGCTTCAGCAATATAATCTACGGTAACTTTTTATCTTGCTTCTTAGGTTATAAACTTGACAAAGATGAAATAAATAAAGGATATACGACAGAAGCTGTAAAAAAAGGTGTTTCAATAATATTTCATGAATACAAACTACACAGAGTTGAAGCAAATATCATTCCGGGAAACTTACGTTCAATCAGAGTAGTTGAAAAAGTAGGTTTTGAAAGGGAAGGGTACTCAAAAAGATACCTAAATATAAACGACAAATGGAGAGATCATATACATTATGCTATATATAATGATAACTTGTAATTTAGTATTAATTGAAAAATGATAATCTCTTTGGTATAATACTTTTTATGTACAATAAATAGAAATAAATAAAGATAGGTGAGGCTCAGTAATTATGAAATCATACAACCCGAGAGAAATCGAAAAAAAGTGGCAAAAAATTTGGGAAAAAGAAAATACATTTAAAGCAGAGGATAATTCAGATAAAGAAAAATTCTATTCATTAGTAGAGTTTCCATATCCATCAGGTATCGGACTACATGTTGGTCATGTTAGAGCATATACTTCCTTAGAAGTTATTTCAAGAAAAAGAAGATTGGAAGGATACAATGTTATGTTTCCAATTGGCTTTGATGCTTTTGGTTTGCCAACGGAAAATTATGCTATACAAACAGGAGAACATCCAAGAAAAGTTACTGATAAAAACATAGAAGTTTTTACGCAGCAACTTAAAAATATTGGATATTCATTTGATTGGGATAGAACAGTTGATACTACTCAGCCTGATTATTATAAGTGGACTCAATGGATATTTATTAAATTATTTGAAGAAGGTTTAGCTTTTAAAGATACAACTCATGTAAATTTCTGCAGCGGTTGCAAGGTAGTATTAGCCAACGAAGACTTTAGAGATGGTAAATGCGACAGATGCGGGGAGGAAGTAGTACAACTTGAAAAAGATGTTTGGTTTTTAAAGATAAGAGAATATGCGGACAAATTATTAGATGGATTAAATGAAGTTGACTTTCCATCTAGAATTAGATTAGAACAGGAAAATTGGATTGGGAGATCCTACGGTGCGGAAGTTAAGTTTAAAGTTAAAGATACAGAGAAAGAACTTGAAGTGTTTACTACAAGACCGGACACATTATACGGTGCTACATTTATGGTAATAGCACCAGAACACCCACTATTACACGAACTTCACGACAAAGTAGATAATCATGAAGAAATTCATAACTATCAAGACGAAGCAAAAAAGAAAACTGAATTTGAGAGAATACAGCTTGCAAAAGATAAAACAGGAGTAGAGATAAAGGGAATAAAAGCAATTAATCCCGTTAACAATAAAGAAATACCTATATGGATATCAGACTATGTAATGATGGGATACGGTACAGGAGCTATAATGGCGGTTCCTGGACATGACACTAGAGACTGGGAATTTGCAAAAAAATTCAATATACCAATTATAGAAGTAATAAAAGGTGGAGATATTGAAAAAGAAGCTTATACAGATACAACGGATGGTATTTTAGTAAACTCAGAAATAATTAACGGAATGAAAGTTAAACCGGCTATAGAAAAAATGATGAAATTCTTAGAAGATAAAGACTTAGGTAAAAGAACCGTAAATTACAAGATGAAGGATTGGGCTTTTAACAGACAGAGATATTGGGGAGAGCCTATTCCAATTATACACTGCGACAAATGTGGTTCAGTATCGGTGCCGGAAGAAGAACTACCATTAGAGCTTCCAAAGGTAGAAAAATATCAACCAACTGATACAGGAGAATCACCTTTAGCAGATATAGATGAATGGGTAAATGTAGCCTGTCCAAAATGCGGTGGTCCTGCTAAAAGAGAAACGGACACAATGCCTCAGTGGGCTGGTTCAAGTTGGTACTTTTTAAGATATATTGATCCACACAATAATAATGCAATAGCATCAGAAGAAAAACTAGATTACTGGCTTCCTGTAGACTGGTACAATGGAGGAATGGAGCATGTAACCAGACACTTAATATATTCAAGATTTTGGCATAGGTTTTTATATGATATAGGTGAGGTGCCTGTAAAGGAACCATATGCTAAGAGAACTGCTCAAGGCTTGATTTTAGGTGGAGATGGAGAAAAAATGTCTAAATCAAGAGGTAATGTAGTAAACCCTAATGATATTATTGATGAGTTCGGAGCAGATACACTAAGGACTTATATAATGTTTATTGGAGACTACGAAAAGCCTGCACCGTGGTCTGATAGTTCAGTTAAGGGGTGCAAAAGATTTTTAGATAGACTATGGAATCTACAAGATATGCTTGTAGATAAACAAGGGTACTCTAAGGAACTAGAAACATGGATGCACAAAACAATTAAAAAAGTAACTGAAGATTATGAAGATATGAAATTCAATACAGCTGTTGCAGCTATGATGAGTTTAGTAAATGAATTTTACGATCATGGTGAAGTTACGGCAGATGAGTTAAAATCATTATTAATTATATTAAATCCAATAGCACCTCATATTACAGAGGAAATTTGGAAGATACAAAACTATCAGGGAATGTTGAACCAAACATCTTGGCCGAAATGGGATGAAGAAAAGACAGTAGAAGATGTAATAGAAATACCTATTCAGATTAACGGCAAGGTAAGATCAAAAATAGATGTCTCAAAAGATGCTGATAAAGAAATAGTAAAAGAAAAAGTTTATCAGGATGAAAATATTAAAGAATTCACAGAAGGAAAAAAAATCATAAAAGAAATATACGTACCTGGAAGAATCTACAACATAGTAGTTAAATAAAAATTTTAAAATGCACCTTATTTTTTATCTAATGTCATAATTAAGGTGTATTTTTCTTGATTAACATATACCATAATGATATTATGTATTCAATACAATTAAGGAGTGAGACTATGGTTTCTTCAGAAAAATTTTCTAAAATAGAAGAAAGTAAAGAAGAAAGTAGAAAAGAAATAGAAAAGATTAATCAGGTAAAGGATTTTCTTTTAGAAACATCATTAGAAGTTATAGACTATGATAATATACATGAATTGTTAGAAAAAATTCTTGTTAATGCTATCAAGATACTTGACGTTTCAGAAAGCGGTTCTATACTTCTTTTAGATGAAGAAACTGGATATATGACTCCTAAAATTATAATTGGATTATCAGATACTTCAAAGAATGTTAAGGTTTTACCTGAAGATACTTTTCATTTTTATGTTAGTAAAGATAGCTACAAATCTACAGTTATAATCCAAGATCTTATATTTTTAATAAATTCAAGACAAGATAGAAATATGATTAAAATATATACTGATAAAGATGAACTAATTAAATCTACTATAAGTGCCCCTTTATTCGTAAAAGGACAGAGATACGGCTCAATAAATATTGACAGTAAAAAATTAGCACCTTTTTCAGAGTTTCATAAGACTATAATGGATTATATAGCAAGGATAGTGGAAATGATACTCGAAAGATTTATTATGATAGATGAAATAAAATTTTTATCAACCCATGATTATCTTACTAGACTTGGAAATAGAAGCAGCATGTATAATTATCTAGACAAAAAAATTAAAAACAAGGAATCATTTCATATGGTTCAAATTGATTTGAACAACTTCAAGGAAATAAATGATAAATACGGTCATCTAGTGGGAGATGATGTGCTTATATCCTATGGAAAAAGTTTAAAAAAACTAGATTCATCTTATGAACCTATAAGATTAGGAGGAGATGAATTTGCATTAATCTTTGAAAATAAAAATAAAAAAGAAATAGAAAATGTATTAAAGAAGTTTTATAAAGAATGTAAATCGAATGGAATAACAATTGAATCTGGGAAAAATTTTAAATGCGGATTTTCCTGGGGTATTGCGAAATATCCTGAGGATGGAGATAGCATAGAAGCTATATACAGTAAAAGCGACGAAATACTTTATGATAAAAAAAGAAAAACTTTAAGAAGAAGAAAAACGGATGGCTAAAAAGCCATCCCTTATTTATATCTTACTAAAAATATTGTTACTTTATCATTATCGTAATACACCTTTGCATCGTCAGTCATCATACCTACAAGAGTAAGTTCAGTATCCATATCGTAATTACCTGAAAGTTCCCAGTAATACTCTTCCATTTCCTCTTCTTTTTCGTAATTTAGATACTTAACTAGATTGTAGATTTCCTTGATTTTTTCTTTTTTATAATTTCCTTCTAAGGTTATTAAAAAACCTTCATCGTTTTCTTCATAGTCAATGCTGATTTTTTTAGCTCCAACGAAGAAAAGAAAATTTGTTATTTCATCAATTATTTTCATTACTCTTTTTCTTTTATGTTTCATTAGTCCTCATCCTTTCTAAAGGCTTCAAATATTGGAAGTAAAAAACCAGCTACAATACCAGCTGCGAAGCCGTTGTTATATAAATTCATTCCACCATGTAAAAATCCTACATTTAATACTACTGAAGAATGAACAAAGGCTGCTAAAATACCATACATCCAACCAAATTCACCGGCTATAGGAGCTAAGGCTGTTCCAAATAAAGCAGCTAACTGTATAGCAGGATCATTAATTCCCCAGGTTTTAGTTAGGGAGCCGATTAAAACTCCTATAAAAATAGGTATGATAGTTTTTGGAGTTTTACCAAAAGCTGAAAAACCTACTATTGTATATATGCCACCAATTGTAGGACCGTTTAGATCTCCTCCGATAATTAATATGTAAGCAAGAGATAAAAGCCCGGCTAAACCCATATTAATCAATGTAAAGGGAAGTCCTTCCAATTTCACATAATCAGTGATTAATCTACCTGAATATTTAAAAATATTTTTAAATTCTGATAATTTTCTATCTCGAGTATAAATTCCAAATAATATAAATCCTATAAATATTACAGAAAGAAAAATTGAGAATTTAAGATTATTACCTGTTGTCCAAATAAATCTTGGTTCTGGGACAAAACCGTAAGATCTAAGAATTGAAACATAGACCGTCCCTACTAATCCGGAAGTAAAACCTATATTATACAAGTTGAAACCTTGATGAAAATTTAACATTGATGTAGCTAGTGCAGGAAGTATAAAACCCATCAATATACCTGAAAAAATTCCTAAAGGTATGCTTATATGATATGGAAGTAACGTACTGAACATTATCTCGGTAGCTACGGGAGCTAAAGCAGTACCAAATAAAGCGACAACTACGTACTTGGAAAATTTATCTTTTTGATATCTTGAGTATAGATAGACACCAAATACTACAAACCAAACGTTTAAAAGATTTTTTCCAAAAAAGGCAAAACCTGAAATGGTTAAAATACCTGCTATTGTAACACCATGAGCTCTATGTTTCATACGATAAAGAATAAATAAAAATATCAAAGTAAGTAATCCTGAATTTACAAAAGATGCTCCTATTCCGCCGATACCAAAATAATCAGATACTAAGGTATCTGGATTAGAAAGTATGCTTTGTAAACCTAGGATTATTCCCCTAGGAGAATCCTGTGTTAGCCCAAAAATAATTTGAATAATACTAAATGTGATTAATACATAATATGTCATATTCAATTTAAATTGCTTTTTCTGTTTTTCCATATATTCACTCCTTATTTACAATATTTTACACGATTCAATAGTTAATTTCAATTATTAATATATTCTTATAAAAAAACAATGAATTGAGTCTACATTAATGTTATAATATAAACATTAAGAAAGCAGGTATAGATATGAATAATACATCAAAGAGTATAATAAAAAAGTATATGCCTATAATAGTACTAGCTATTTTTATAGCTTTTCTATTTTTTAGAAACAATGCTGCAAACCGTGTAGTTGCAATAGTAAAACCTGTATTACTTGCTTTTGCTATTGCTTATATCTTGGATTCTGTAGTTAAATTTTTGGACTTTAGAATTAAACTTAGTAGAAATTTTAGTATTTTTATAACTTATCTTTTAATTTTAGGATTAATAACTATTTTGATATCATTTTTGGTTCCAATAGTTATTCAAAATTTTAACAGCGTTTATAATTTTGTTATTAATGGAAATTTCGATTTCAACAACGTTCTAAATAATCTTAAGAATAATGCTGAAAGTCAACTGATAAGAAAAATACTTAACAATATAACTAATTCTACTGGAGAACTCAACAGCGAATTATCGGACCAGATTATGAATGGACTTAGATATGTTTCCGAATTCGGTGCTGGCTTGGTAAAAAATGCAGGAGGAGGTATTTTAGCTGGATTTACAAGCTTTATAATTTCAATTTATATGCTTATAGAAAAGGATGATTTATTAAATAGATGCAAAAAATTTACAAGAGCATATTTTGAAGAAGGAAGAGCAAATAAAATAATTAACACCTTTAATCAAGGAAATAAAATATTTAAAAGTTATTTCAACGGAAAAATATTGGATTCTTTTATAGTTGGAATAATAGTAATAATTTTATTTTGGATATTTGGAGTTCCGTATGCTGCTTTGATGGGTACAATCCTAGGTTTTACAAATATGATACCTTATTTTGGACCTTTCTTTGGTTCTATACCTGTAATTGTTGTTGCTTTATTTATAGACCCACCAAAAGCACTGGTTGCATTAATAATAATATTAGTTGTACAGCAGATAGATGGTAATTTCTTGGATCCTAAAATAGTCGGTAGAGCAATTGGGGTAAGTCCTTTCTGGGTAATAACAGCTGTGACTGTTGGTGCAGTAGCAGCAGGACCGTTAGGGATGATATTAGGAGTACCTACAGTAGTATTAATGAAAACAATTATAGAAGAAGATATAGAAGAAAAACTTGAAAAAAAGGGAATAAGTATGGATCTAGAAGAAGATTCACAGTAAAGAACTTTTGAAAACTTCAATATCTTCAAAATCTAATCCACTATAACTCAAAGATATTATATAAGAAGACTTTTTTGTTTCTATAATTCTGATGAAAATATTTTTATCTTCGAATTCTTTTCGTAAAGAATCCGGAGATATTTTTGTTTTAATCTCTAATACAATATGAAGACCTGAATCAGCACTTAAAACTTCAACTTTATTTCCCTGGAAATTTTTTATGTATTCTTGAATTAAATTTATCTTTTTTTTGTAAATTCTTTTAATTTTATTTAAGTGTTTTTGCAGATATCCTTCTTTGATATAAATTTCTAAAGCCATTTGCTCTATTTTAGATGATGTTTGAGTATATCTGTTTTTAATTTCATTGTACTTCTCAAGTAAACGTACCGGTAGTATCATATAACTAATCCTAAGAGATGGAAGAAGTATTTTCGAAAAAGATCCTAAATAAACAACTCTATCATTTTTGTCTAATCCCTGAAGACAAGGAACAGGTTTGCTTTCGTGTCTAATTAAACTATCATAATCATCTTCTACAATAAAAGATTTTTCCTCTTTTGCCCAGTTTAATAGTTGAAGTCTTTTTTTTATTGGCATGAGGCTTCCTGTAGGAAATTGGTGAGAAGGACTAATATAAACAACATCGGCATTGGATTTATAAAGCATCTCTGTATTAAGACCATCATCTCTTACAGGAATTTCGGTAGTATTAAAGCTGTAATCTTCAAATATGTACCTAGCTTTTTCATAACCGGGACTTTCTACGGCTGCATTGTTATAGTCCTCTCTAATAATTCCGGCAAGGATACCTATTAAATACTGAACTCCTGCACCTATTACTATCTGCTCAGGGGATGAATTAGCACCTCTTGCTAAATTTGTGAATTCTGAGATTTCTTTTCTTAACTCATATTCTCCCTGATAATCAGAAGAGCTATAAAGTTCCTTTTCTCTTGTAAATAAAACTCTACTGTATATTTTTTTCCAGTCTTTTACTTCAAAAGTAGAATGATCAACATCTTCATTTTTAAAATGTTTCTCTTCCAATTTTAAATTTATATTCTTAAATGTATTATTACTTTCTTTTATCTCGGATTTAATTTGAAAGTCGGATAAATGAATAACATAGTATCCTTTTCTAGGTTTATTTTCAATATAGCCTTCTGTTAAAAGTTGAAAGTAGGCATTCTCAATAGTTGTTTTGCTTAATTTAAGCATTTTGGAAGCTTCTCTAATAGAGGGAAGTTTTTCTCCATCTTTAATATTGTTTTTGATTATTTCATCTTTTAAGTATTCGTAAAGCTGCATGTAGATTGTCTTATTTGTTTCTTTATCAGTATAAAAAGTTAAAAGCATTATTACCTCCAATCTGTACTGTTCAAAAAGTGATAAACTGTATCTTTTAAAAGGGACAAATTTATTATATCCTATTATTAGAAAAAAGAAAAGGAGAATTACTATGGCTAATTACGATACAAAAAAACTTACAACAACAGCTTTAATGGCAGCAGTAGTATTTGTAGCTACTATGGTGGTTAAAATCCCTGTAGGGCAAGGTTATTTGAATTTTGGAGATGCAGCTGTATTTTTATCAGGGCTTTTACTTAGTCCGGGATATGCCTTTGCTGCAGCAGCTTTAGGATCAAGCGTAGCGGATATGATTGGATATCCTATATATATACCAGCTACTTTTTTGCTAAAAGGTATAATGGCATTAGTAGTTTCAAGAGCTAAAGGGAAAGGTACTAAAGGAAAGATAACATATATGATAGTAGGTGGATTGATAATGGTTTCAGGATACTATTTATATGAAGCTTTTATACTTTTCGGTAATGTTATATCACCATTGTATTATATACCTTTTAATATACTTCAGTTTTCTGTAGGAATAGTTATAGCACTGATACTAATAAATCCTCTAAAAAACAAATTAGAACAATGATAAACAGAATATATGATATAATAAGTGTTGAGAAATCAGCACTTTTTTTATAGGAGTTAATATGAATATAATAATTGATGGCGATGCAACACCAAAAGAAGTAAGAAATATATGCGAAGAAGAAGCTAAAAAAGTAGACATAGGAATTATTGTGGTATGTAGTTATGATCATGATATAGAGGGAAATTTTAAGGTAGTAAGAGTATCTAGAGGAAATGATGCTGCAGATTTTAAAATAGTGGAACTTTTTAATAATGGAGATATTCTAATTACTCAAGATTATGGTTTAGCAAGTCTTGTAATCAATAGAGCAAAAGCGGTTATTAATCCTATCGGATTTTTATATACTAAGGACAATATAGATAATCTTCTTCACAGTAGATATATAGGTCAGAAAATAAGAAAAGGTGGCGGAAGAACTAAAGGCCCAGCAAAGCGAAAAGAAGAAGATAATTATAATTTTAAAAATACTCTCCAGAAAATCTTAGAAACTTAATTATTGAATAAATACAATATAATTGTATTAGAATTCAAAATATTATATAATAAAAGAAACAGTCAAAAGGAGGGGAAAATATGAGCGATTTTTTTGGCAAATTAAAAAAGAACATAGATAAAGGTGTAAACAAAGCAAGTAAAAAATCAGCAGAAATTGCTGAAAAGACTAAACTTCAAACTCAGATAATGTCTTTAAAAAACGACAAGAAAAACGAAATAAGTGAATTAGGAAAAGTAGTATATGATATGCTAAAAGAAGGAAATTTAGACGAAGAAGCTATCAATTTGAAGTTTGAGTCCATAACGGAAATCGAAAAACAAATCAACGATAAAGAAGAACAAAAAGAAAACATTGAAAAAGAAGGTTTAGCTGAGGAATCAGAAGAATCTGAAGAATCAAAAGAATTTGAAGATGTAGAAGTAGTTGAGGAAACTGAGGTAATAGAATGCCCTAATTGTGGTGAAAAAAATCCTACAGACGCAAAATTCTGTCAAAATTGCGGAACAAAACTAAAGGATTAAATTGGTTCATAAAACATATAAATACCACAGCATATGCTGTGGTATTTTCTGTTTTACTTAAATTCTCCGTTAATATAGATGTAATCTTCATCTATAACATTGCATAGTACAAGAATATCTTTTTCAGGCATTCTATAAATTTCTCCTAAAACCGTTGCTATTGATTTCATTATCTTTTGAATTAATTCTTTACCGTTTCTTTTAGATATTCTAACAGTTACTATTGGAGCTATATCTTCTGTACCCTTAAAGAATTTGTCATCATCGATTATGTCTTTTATTATAAAAATTCTTTCGATTTCTAATTTCGTACTCTGTGATATCTGCTGCGCAACATAATCTAAATCTAAGGTCATATTGTTATCATAAGTTTTAATATTGATAAATGGCATCTTACCACCTCCTAAAGCAATATTATAAGTTATTTTTGCAATTATTACAATAACCGTATAACTCTATTTTGTCATCAGTGAATGTATAACCATTCTCTTCTGCAATACGAACAAAAGTATCTGTAGGACAGTATTCAAAGGATACAGCTTTACCACATTTTTTGCATATTAGATGATGATGGTGTTTTTTCATTGTTCTAATTTTATATAAATTAGAATTCCCATTTTGTATTTTGCAAACTAAATTACTATCCTCAAGAACAGCTAGATTTCTATATATAGTTGATAAATCTAAATTTATTCCGATTTTATTGATTTCTTTTTGAATGTCTTCTACGGATAAAAAAAGGTCCCTTTTTTTAATAAATATATCTATTAGTACTTTGCGTTGTTTAGTTAATTTATAATCGTTTTTAGTTAGAATACTATAAACAACATCTAAATTCATAAAATCCTCCAAATTTTAGTTGAAATAATAACTTCTTTAACTTATAATTAAATTATAATATAAATGCGAATGATTTGCAATAAGAGGAGAAAAAATGAAAAAAATTATAGTTTTAATTATTATCATAACTTTATTTATCACTGGATGTGGTGGTAATTCAATAGACGAATCTCAAAAAGATGAAAAAGGAATTAACATAATTGTATCAATAGAGCCTCAAAAAACATTTGTTGAAAAAGTAACTGGTGATCTCGCAGATATAAATGTAGTTATTCCTCAAGGATACAGCCCTGCTAATTATCAACCAAGTCCTATAGAAATTCAAGATATAAGCAACGGAGATGTTTATTTTTCTATAGGAGTAGAAAGTGAAAAAGCTTTTATAATTCCAAAATTAAAAGATTTGAATGAAGATATAGAGTTAATTAATTTGCAGGAAAAAGTAAAAGAAAAATATGAACTTTTATATATTGAAGAAGAACACAATGATGATCACGAACATGATGAAGGAGATGTTGATCCTCATATATGGTTGTCTCCTAAAAGAGTCATCACAATAGTTGAAACTATAAGAGATTATATGGTAGAGATTGATTCAGATAACAAATCCCAATATATTAACAATGCTGAAGAATATATAGCAGAATTGGAAAAATTAGATCAAGACTTAAAAAGAACATTCGAAGAACTAGATACAAAAACTTTTATTATTTATCATCCTTCCTTTAGTTATTTCGCTAAAGACTATGGTCTTGAAATGATAACTATAGAAGAAGCCGGAAAAGAAGCAACAGCTGCTAAAATTCAAAATGTTGTAGATTTTGCAAGATCTAATGACATTAGAGTAGTATTCTATCAAGATGAATTTGATAGTAGTCAAGCTATAGTTATTGCTAATGAAATTGACGGAGAAGTAGTAGAAGTAACTCCATTATCAGGAAATTATATTGATAACATGTATGAAATCAGAGATAAATTTGAAAAGGTATTAAATAGGTGATAGATAATGTACGATATTGAAATAAAAAATTTGCAGGTAAACTATGGTGATGTAGTTGCGTTGAGAGATATAAATCTTAAAGTAAGACATAAATCTTTTTTAGGTATTATTGGACCTAACGGTGGTGGAAAAACTACTTTATTTAAGGTTATTTTAGGATTGATTAAACCTTTATCAGGAACTGTGAAAGTTAAAGACAATATTAAAATTGGTTATGTACCACAAAGCACCAGTTTTGATAAAAGTTTTCCTATTTTAGTTAAAGATGTAATATTGATGGGTAAACTTGACAAAACATTTATAGCTTTTAAAAGATATTCTCAAAAAGATAAAAAGGAAGCTGTTGAGGTGATGAAAAAACTCGACATATATCATTTAAAAGACAGACAGATTGGAGAATTATCAGGAGGACAGCTTCAAAGAGTTTTAATAGGAAGAACATTAGTCAATAATCCAGATGTATTATTATTAGACGAGCCTACTTCAAGTTTAGATAGCGATGCTAAAAGAGAAATATTCGACTTACTTAAGGAACTAAATAAAAATAAAACTGTATTAGTGATAACCCATGATATGGAGTATGTATTTAAATATATTGATAGTTTAGCCTGTGTAAATCAAAACATTCACTATCATGATGAAGATAAATCTATCACTGCAGATAGTCTTAAAGATGTTTATAACTGTCCTATTAATTTGCTATTACAAAGTGGAGCAGTACAAAAAAGACTGGGCAAAGAAGGAGAGGGATTAAATGATTGAAGCTTTATTTGAATACACATTTTTAAGAAATGCTGTAGTTTCATCTCTAATTGCAAGTATAGTATGCGGAATTATTGGTACAATTATTGTAGAAAAAAAATTAGTTAGTATGAGTGGTGGTATTGCTCATACTTCTTTTGGTGGAATTGGATTAGGATATCTTTTAGGATTCGAACCTATTATTGGAGGATTGATTTTTGCTGTCATAGCAGCTCTCAGTATATCTAAAATAAGAAGAGAAACTAAAACGAAATCTGATACATTGATAGGTATGTTTTGGGCAGTAGGAATGGCATTAGGGATATTGTTTATATCAATGGCTTCCGGTTACCAGCCGGACATGACTTCTTATTTATTTGGTGATATCTTAACTGTGTCAACTACTTACATAAAAATAATGTTCGTTTTAGGATTATTCATTGTGTTCATAATATCAGCAGCATTTAATTACTGGAAAGCTTACCTTTTTGATGAAGAATATTTAAAAGTTATGGGTGTTGACGTTGTGAAATTGGAATACCTACTTTTCATACTAATATCTTTAAGTATAGTTATATTAATAAAAGTAGCTGGTATTATTTTAGCCATAGCTCTTTTAACTATACCACCAGCTATATCTAAACTATTTACAAAAGATCTAAAAAAAATAATGGTTTTATCCATTATTTTTGGTATCATCTTAAGCTTTTCAGGACTTTATATTTCATATACTTTTAATATTCCATCAGGGTCAACCATAATACTTGTTGCTGTAACTGTATTTTTATTTACGTCCTTTGTTAAAAGAAAAATCAACTAAACTGCTCTTTTGTTTAAATAAAAGTCAATTTTTTTTACAGCTTTTTTATCTACTACTCCAATATGTTCCAGATAATAGTCCATGTTTTTAAACTTAAAGCTCTTTCCAAAAAGAATCATCTCAAGATTATTTCTAGTTTTGTTAAGTACAGATAATTCTTCATTGGTATATTCAGGATGATCATTTAAAAAACTAATAATAATACTAAGGCTGGCATAAACTCTTTCTTTATCAAAATTTTTCTTTAGACTTGGATAGAATTCTTTTGTGGCTTTTACTTTTAAATCCTTATCATAGATTATGTCTTCTATTATATGTTTCGTATAACCGATAATACAGTTTTCGTCCATACAGTTTCCACATGTTTCCGAACCAAGGCATATTTCATCAATGTAATTACTAAGTTTGTTGTAATAGCTGTAAAGCTCTTTTGAAGATTTTCTCAAAGAATTATTTCCATATTTAGTTTGTCTGTAAAATCTAATGGATATAAATATATAAACTCCTATTATTCCAAATATAATAAGTAAATAAAATAGCCGATCTGTTATAAAATTCGGAAGAGCATAAGTTAGGTTAACTATACCTACAACAACAAATACAAAAGATGATGCTATTTTTATATTTTTTTCCGGAAGTTTTGATCCTAATTTTCTACTCATAAGTATAAAAAGTACACTTACGGATAAAATCGAACTCGTGCCTCCTAATAGGTTAAAAAATGGATAGTTTGACTTTGAAGCAACTGCTAAAGCTGAAAGTTGTGTTTTATCACCTAGTTCCACAATAAAAAAAGTTAATGCAATTAATAAAATGATATTTTTAACATTCATATCTTTTCTTCCAGGGTTTTCACTATATTTCATTACATTTAAAAACCCGAAGAATAAAAATATAACAGCTGACATATAATAAAGATAAGTTGTAGGTATGTACATATATAATATTTGCCCTGCTAATACAGCTAAACCCTGGCTAATGATAGAACCAAGAAAAAATCCGTAGAAAATTTCCTTTATGCTGTAAGATAGAGAAAATGAAAGGGCTAATATTTGAGTTTTATCACCTATTTCAGCCGTAAAAATCAATAAAAAAGATTTTAAAAATTCAATTAACATAAATGCCTCCTATTCCCATCTATTTAATATATCACAGCAGTAAACAATAATCAATTTTCAATTAAAAAAACAAGCTGAGAAGCTACCCAGCTTGTTTCATATCAATTGAGAATTCTTATAATGTTTTCCACTCCTAAAACGGATTCGAATTTTTTGATTTTGGAAATAGCTTTAACTAAATTATTCTTTCGAGTTTTGTGAGTAATGAAAATCAGAGGAACAGTATCTCCATTAGCTTTTTTTTGTACTACTGACTCGATACTTACATTTTCATCACCAAAATAATGAGCGATTTGACCTAAAACTCCTGCTTTATCTACTACCTCTAATCTTACATAATATCTATGTTTAATGTTTGAGGAAGATAAAACTTTAACTTTATTATTTGTAAGAAGATTTTCTTGACAATTGTTTTTCGCAATATTTATTACGTCACTTAACACAGCACTTCCAGTAGCCATTCCTCCGGAACCTTTACCATACAACATTACTTCACCTATGGAATTACCCTTTAAGAAGACACTGTTAAATTCGTTTTTAACTGAAGATAAAGGATGGGATTCGCTTATAAAAGTTGGTTCAACAGAAAGCTCTAATTCTTCTTTTGAGTTATCTCCCATCGCCAGAAGCTTAATATTATA
>JAABRS010000050.1 GCA_011390775.1 Clostridia bacterium
TGAGCCAGGATCAAACTCTCGTTTATATCCTTGCATCTTTCGATGCTTTTATTCTCATTCATTAACTGACTTCTTTTGGATTTATAGCCTCCCGGCTGGATTTATAGCCTCTCGGCTTTTTTAATTCTCTCTAGAATTACGTTGACTCTGTGTTATTCTATTGTCTATGTGCTTTGCCGCTTTTCTTAGCGACAACTTTTATAGTTTACCATGTCATTGCCTTGGGTGTCAAGAACTTTTTATAAAAGTTTTTATTTTTTTATGTCTTTTCTTAAGTTGCTTTATAAGATTATCATATAAACCATATGCTGTCAATACTTTTTATAATTTTTTTTGCCTTAGTTTTTATTGAAATTTCAACGCTTGAACATTGTATACAAATCACCAGGCTGCGTTTAATATGATTTGCTTTCTTTATGTTTATAATGCAGTTTTTCATTCGTTATATTCTTAATTTTATCATGATAATATAGATTATTGTTCGTTATAATTATTGAATTAAAAAATCGATTACTTTAATAAAAATAATCGATTCTTTTATATATAGTATTATCTAACCACTTTACTTCTTCTTTCCATTAATAATATATCCTGGGGTTTGTCGTTTCTTTTGCCAAGTGCTTGCCTTATACCTACTTTTCTAAAGCCGCATTTTAGATGTAGATCGATGCTGGATGTATTATTTGGAAATATTTTAGATTGTAATGTCCAATATCCATATTTTTCACTTTCAACTATTAACGCATCTAAAAGTTTCTTTCCTATTCCTTTTCCTCTAGCACTTCCCTTTATATATATACTGACATCTCCAACACCAGAATAGACTTTTCTATTAGAAAATCTAGTAATAGCTGCCCATCCTAAAATTTCATCTTCGTTTATAGCTATAAGTCTGCATTCTTTGATTAGATTTTTTTCCCAATCTTCCCAAGTTGGAATTTCCGTTTCAAGAGTTGAATATCCAGTTTCAATTCCTTCTTTATATATAGATCTTATTTCTTCCCAGTCGTTTTTTGTAAAATTAGTAATATATATATCTTTCAATGTAAGCTCCTAATTGATTTATTCTTCTATTGGTTTCATTGTCGGAAATAATATAACGTCTCTTATTGATGGGGAATCTGTAATCAACATTATAACCCTATCAATACCTATACCAAGTCCTCCTGTTGGAGGTAATCCTACTTCTAGAGCATTTACAAAGTCCGTATCCATCATATGAGCTTCATCGTCTCCTGCTTCTCTTTGTTTAAGCTGCTCATCAAATCTTTCTCTTTGATCTATTGGGTCGTTTAACTCAGAAAATGCATTTGCTACTTCCCAAGTATTTATAAAAGCTTCAAATCTATTTGTAATTCTTGGATCATCCGGGTTTCTCTTAGCTAAAGGAGATACCTCTACTGGATGATGTAAAACAAAAGTAGGTTGTATTAAATCTTTTTCGCAAAATTCTTCAAAAGCCAGATTTACTATATGTCCTATTTTCATAGAATCTTCTACTTTAAGATTTAACTTATCCTTTGCAATTTTTTTTGCTTCTTCTAAACTTTCGAGACCATAAAAATCTACACCGGTTTCTTCTTCTACTAATTCGTGCATAGAAACTCTTTTCCAAGGAGGAGTTAAATCAATTTCCGTTCCTTGGTAGTTTATCTTTGTTGTCCCAAGAGCTTTTTTTGCCATATATGCTATAAGACCTTCAGTAACATCCATCATGTCGTTGTAATCTGCATATGCTTTATAAAGTTCCATTGCTGTGTATTCAGGGTTGTGCTTTATAGACATTCCTTCATTCCTAAACATCTTACCCATTTCATAAACAGCATCAAAGCCTCCAACGATTAATCTTTTTAGAAATAACTCATTGGCAATTCTCATATACATATCTATATCTAAAGTATTATGATGAGTAACGAATGGATTTGCTGATGCACCTCCTGCTATAGTGTTAAGAATAGGTGTTTCTACTTCTAAATATCCTCTTTCGTCTAAGTACTCTCTTACAGCTCTGATTATTTTATTTCTTTTTATAAATGTATCCTTAACTTCAGGGTTAACGATAAGGTCAGTGTATCTCTGTCTGTATCTTAAGTCCGGATCTTTAAGTCCGTGATATTTTTCAGGTAAAAGCTGTAGAGATTTAGTAAGTAAGGTTATCTCTTTTGCTCTTATAGAGATTTCTCCTCTTTTAGTTTTAAATACTTCTCCTTTAACTCCGATTATATCTCCAATATCGTAAGTCTTAAGATATTCGTATTCTTCATCGCCTAAAAGGTTCTGTTTAGCAAATAATTGAATTGTTCCTGTGCTATCTTGTATGTCGTAAAAACCTACCTTGCCCTGGCCTCTTTTTGACATGATACGTCCTGCACATGAAACGCTCTTACCTTCGTAATCTTCAAATTTATCATGGATTTCCTTAGAATTATCTGTTACATCGTATTTCTCTATCTTATAAGGATTTCTTCCATCGTCGATTAATTTTTTTAATTTTTCTCTTCTAATTTTTCTTAGTTCATTTAGATTCTCAAGATCAGACATTAATTACACTCCCTTTATTACTTAATTTATATTTAGAATTTTATATTCAACAGTTCCACCATCTGGTGTAGGTACTGATACTGTTTCTCCCGGCTTTTTCCCTATAAGGTTTTTTCCTAAAGGTGATACATTTGAAATTTTCCCTTTAAATGGATCGGCTTCAGCTGAACCTACTATTTTATATTCCATTTCTTCGTTGAATTCTAAATCTTCTACCTTTACACAACTACCAAGGTTTATTATCCCGGTTTTTTCCTTGCTATCCTGAATTATTCTTGCATTTTTTATCATGTTTTCAAGTTTAACAATTCTTCTTTCTACTTCAGCCTGCTCATTCTTAGCTTCATCGTATTCAGAATTTTCACTTATATCACCAAAAGCTAATGCTTCTTTAATTTTTCCAGCAACTTCTTTTCTTCTGTTTACTTTTAAATCTTCTATTTCATTCTTTAATTCTTCTAACCCTTCTTGGGTCAGTAAAGTTTCATTATTATCCATTTTTAATTCTCTCCTTTGAATATTATTAATGTTTTCATTATTTGAATAATTATATTGTATAGACCTACACTTGTCAAGATTTTGACCTGTTCTACAATATTAGTTCTTTAAGAATTCTTTCAAATTCACTTTTATCCTTTACTCTATTTATCTTATCTCTTATTTTGGCTGCATTTTCCATGCCTTTTATATACCATCCAGTATGTTTTCTCATTTCTAATAGAGCTCGTTTTTTTCCTTTATACTTTTCTATTAAGTAAAAATGTTTGAGAATCATATTGAGTTTTTCTTTGTTTGATATATTTTTTTCTTCATTATTATATATATCAGCAAGGGATTTTATCAGCCATGGGTTTCCTAAAATTCCTCTTGCCAGCATTATACCATCGCAGCCGGTTTCTTCCTGCATTAACTGTGCATCTTTTTCGGTAAAAATATCACCGTTACCTATTACCGGAATATTAATATTATCTTTTACTTCCTTTATTATGCTCCTATCTGCTTTGCCACTGTAAAACTGCTGCCTGTGTCTTCCGTGTACAGTAAGGGCATCGGCACCTGCTTCTTCTATTATTTTTGCCACTTCCACTGCATTAAGGTTATCTTCGTCCCATCCAGCTCTAATTTTCGCTGTAACAGGCTTATCTGAAACCTGTTTGATTTTATATATTATCTCTCCTACTAAGTCCGGTTTTTTCATAAGAGCACTCCCATCACCATTTTTTACTATTTTAGGTGCCGGACAACCAATATTTAAGTCTATCAACTCTATGCTTTCATTATTATTTATATACTTTTTTATTACTTCCTGAAATATTTCCGGTTCAGATCCAAAGAGCTGTATGCCAACAGGTTTATTTTTTGATTCAATTTGTAAAAGTTCATTAGTTTTTCTGTCTTTATAGTAAAGTCCTTTAGCACTTATCATTTCAGTAAATAAAAGACCAGCTCCCATTTCTTTACATATAGTTCTGAAAGCTGTATCTGTAATCCCCGCCATTGGAGCAATAAGTATATTGTTTTCCAGTTGAATATTTCCTATTTTCATTCTAATCACACCACTCTACTTCATAATCTTTCCAATTAATATAGATATCTTCGGATTTATGTTTTCCTGATAAATTACCTTCTAAATTTAATTGTATATTTTCTATTATTTTTACAGTTTTCCTGTTTTTCTTGTTTACCTGAATATAGGTATCTTTAGATTTTAGAAAACTGCTGCATATATCGATAACATCTTCCCTTTGATTTTTAACAAATGTCAGGTTGATGTTTTTTTCTATCTTATTTAAAAGTCTACCAATTAAAACCTCTCTATTTATTTCAGCATTATAATATATTCTTAAACTAAGTATTATGCTTTTATCATTTGATTTTAAAGATTTATGGCTGTCAACTTCTGCTAAAAATTCTTTTCCCTTTACTACCTTTTCCCAGTAGTAAACTAAATCTTGAAAATACTCTTCTCCTACTGATAGTAGAGAAGCAACTCCAACACAGTTGGTTAAGCTCTCAGCATGTTCTTTATTTATGTTATTTCTGTCCAACTTTAAAATAAGACTCATTAAAACTTTATTTTTAAAGTTTTTTAAGTCCTTATTTAGGTATGTATTTCCTTCCATATCATCTTCCGTCAGAACGAGCATTCCCGAAGGACATGTTTGAGATATATTTCTACACTTTGATGTAGTTGATTCTATGTTTTCAAATTGAAGAAAAACTCTACCTATATATTTAGTATTTAATTCATTTTCTATTAATTCATATTCATACATATAATCACCTTGTTTTCTGATAAGAATAATACTATAAATTTTCACTTTAGTCAATTATATCGATAATGAAAAATATTTGTTAATACTTTATAATTGACAGTTTATATATCTAATAATATACTTATAATTGAACCTAATTATCAAACAGCAGTAAATTTAGTTTATAAAACAAATTATATAAAGGAGACGATACTATGGCGATTATTTTAGCGAATGATAGCATGGATCAAAATGCAGCGAAAGCTTTAAAAGAAAGAGGCCATGAGTTGATTGAACATCATTATGGAATTGACGAGCTTAAAGAGAAAATTAAAGAAGTAGACATTGTAATTGTAAGATCAGCTACCAAGATTAGAGAAGAGTTAATTGACGAAGCCGCAAAAAGCGGAAAATTAAAGCTAATCATTAGAGCTGGTGTTGGATTAGATAACATCGATGTTGATTATGCCAAGAGTAAAGGTATCAAAGTAAGAAACACACCAAATTCAAGTAGTAGAGCAGTAGCTGAACTTGCATTAGGTCAGATGCTTAGTTTGTCCAGATATACCTACATAGCAAATGTTACTATGAGAGAGGGACAGTGGAATAAAAAACAGTACAAAGGTAGTGAATTGCTTGGTAAAGATTTAGGTTTAATAGGATTCGGGAGAATAGCTAAAGAAACCGCTGAATTGGGACAAGCTTTGGGAATGAAGGTATCCTATACAAATAGAAGTGGCCCTAAAGAAGGCTACGATAACTATCAGTATAAGGAAATGGATGATTTGATTAAAGAATCCGACTATATTTCTCTACATGTTCCTTTCAACAAAGAGCAAGGTGCAGTATTAGGAAAAGAAGAATTTGATAAAATGAAGGAAGGAGTTTTCATAGTAAACTGTGCTAGAGGTGGCGTAGTAGATGAAAAATCCTTACTTGAAGCTTTAGATTCTGGTAAGGTTGCTGCAGCTGCAGTAGACGTATTTGAAGAAGAACCAACTCCAAACGAAAAATTATATAAACATCCTAAAGTTGCTTTAACTCCTCATATTGGAGGTTCTACAAAAGAAGCTCAGGCAAGAATAGGCGAAGAAATTGTTTCAACAGTTGATGAATTATTTTAAATCAGATAAATAAAAGGAGGATTACACATGCACAAAAAATTATTTATACCAGGACCAACTGAAGTAAAATCAGATGTTTTAGAAAAAATGTCTACCCCGATGATAGGTCATAGAAGCAAAGATGCATCCACTCTTCAAAGAAGTATAAGTGAAAAAATGATGAAACTTCTTTATACAGATAAACAAATACTTCTCTCTACTTCTTCAGGAAGTGGATTTATGGAAGCAGCTATCAGATCATGTACAAAAAAAAGAGCTGCAGTTTTTTCTGTAGGAGCTTTTGGTAAAAGATGGTACGATATGGCCCTAGGTAATGGAGTAGCTGCCGATTTATTTGAAGTAGAGTGGGGTAAGCATACTACACCAGAAATGGTTGATGAAGCTTTATCTACAGGTAAATATGACTTAGTAACAGTTACTCACAATGAAACTTCAACTGGTATCATGAATCCTGTAGGAGAAATCGGTGAAGTAGTTAAAAAATATCCTGATGTAGTATTCTGTATAGATACAGTAAGTTCTGCAGCAGGAGCTAAAATCGAAGTAGATAAATGGGGTGTAGATATCTGTGTTACTTCTACTCAAAAGGCATTAGCTTTACCTCCAGGATTAGCTATTTGTACTATTTCAGAAAAAGCTGTAAAAAGAGCTGAAACAGTAGAAAATAGAGGTTATTATTTTGATATACTAAAAGTTTATAAATACATTGGAAAAAAAGACCATCAGTATCCATCAACTCCAAACTTATCATTGATGTTTGCTTTAGATTATCAGTTGGATAAGATTATGGAAGAAGGAATAGAAAATAGATTTGATAGACATAAGGAAATGGCTGATTACGTAAGATCATGGGCTAAGAAGAACTTTGAATTGTTTGGAGAAGAAGAATATGCTTCAAATACTGTAACCGCTGTAAAGAATACTAAAGGAATTAGTGTAAAGGATTTAAATGCTAAATTAGCCGAAAGAGGATTTACAATTTCCAACGGATACGGAGACTTGAAAGAAAAAACCTTTAGAATAGCTCATATGGGTGATATTACATTAGAAGAGGTAAAAGAGTTACTTGAAAATATAGACGACATTCTAGGTCTATAAGAACTAACAGGAGGAAATTTTATGGCAAAAGTTAAACCTTTTAAAGGCATTAGACCTAAGGAAGATATTGTAGAAAAGGTAGCAAGTCTACCTTATGATGTAATGAACAGAGAAGAAGCTAAAAAAATGGCAGAAGGTAACGACAAATCATTTTTACACGTAGTAAGATCTGAGATTGATTTAGAAGATTCAGTAGATGCTCACGATAAGATTGTATATGAAACAGCTAGAAAAAATTTAGATAAATTCGTTGAAGAAGGCACTTTAAAGCAGGACGAAAAAGAAAAATACTACATCTACCGACAGCTCATGTTTGGAAGAGTACAGACTGGTTTAGTTGCCTGTACTTCTATAGATGATTATGAAAATGATATAATTAAGAAACACGAATTTACAAGACCGGAAAAAGAGCAGGATAGAATAAATAACTTTGATCACTGCGATGCAAACACAGCTCCTATATTCCTGTCCTACAGAAAAAATGATAATCTTAACACAATAATAAATGACTGGATAAAATTCAACAAACCGGTTTATAATTTTACATCTGAAGACGATGTAACTCATATCATCTGGGTAATTGACAAAGATGAGATAATCGAAAATATATCAAAAATTTTCAAAGATGTAGATTATCTTTATATAGCAGATGGACACCATAGAACTGCTTCTTCCTATAAGGTAGGGTTGAAAAGAAGAAAAGATAATCCAGATTATACCGGTGAAGAAGAATTCAACTATTTTATGTCGGTAATATTCCCTGATGAAGATTTGTTTATAATGGATTACAACCGAGTAGTTCAGGATTTAAACGGACATACTGAAGAAGATTTCTTTAAAATGATTAAGGAAAAATTCGAAATTGAAGAGTGTGAGGGAGTTGAACCTTTTAGACCTTTAGAAAAACACACCTTCGGAATGTATTTAGAAAATAAATGGTACAAATTAACAGCTAAAGATGGAACTTTTGAGTCCGACGATCCAGTTAATAGTTTAGACGCTTCTATATTACAGGATAATCTTTTAAGACCTATACTAGGTGTTGAAGATCCGAGAACCAGCGAAAAAATTGATTTTGTTGGTGGTATTAGAGGTTTGAAAGAACTTGAAAAAAGAGTATCAGAAGGTATGAAGGTTGCATTTTCTATGTATCCAGTGACTATTGAAGATTTAATGAGTGTAGCTGATTCTGGAAATGTTATGCCTCCAAAATCAACATGGTTTGAACCAAAGCTTAGAAGCGGATTATTTGTACACAAACTTTCATAATTCAAATTTATAGAGTAAGGAAAATTTTCCTTACTCTTTTTTATTGCTTCTATGAAATTTTAAATTAAATATTATGTCGCTTCCTTTAGTTTCAGCCCAAATTTTTCCGCCGTTCATCTCCACAATTTCTTTACTGATTGCTAATCCTAAACCTGTACTTTTACCTTCCTGCCTTGCTTCATCCTTTATATACATTCTTTCAAAAATTCTGTCTAAATCTTCAGGATTAAATTTGTCTTTAATCTTATTTTTAAATCTTATATATACAAAGTCATTATTATAGTCTGTTTCTATTAAAAAATCTCCCGGCTTTTTAGCATATTTTACTGCATTCATTATCAAGTTTTCAAAAAGTCTTACTATTAAAAGAGGATCCGCAAAAATTTCAAGCTTTTCATTTGTGATTTTTGTTTTTAAATCTAGTTTGTTAAATCTTATTATATAAGCATATTCTTCTTTTATCTGATTTATAAGTAGATTTACGTCAATATGCTGCTTCTCTACTATCATTTTTTCACTTGTGATTTTGGAATATTCAAAAAGCCTTTCTGTTAATTCTTTAAGCTGTATAGCTTTATTGTAGGATACTTCCGCATATTCTTTTATTTCTTCTCTGGGTTCATTCTTACTGTCTTTTATCAAATTCAAATATCCAATTATCGAAGTCAGGGGACTTCTAAGATCGTGAGACATATTAGTAATAAGTTCTCTTTTAGATCTTTCAACCTTTTCTTCATATTCACTTCTTTCCTTTAATGAATATGCCATATAATTGATATTTCCCGCTAGAGATGTAAGTTCGTCATTCCCTTTTAAATTAATAAAAGTATTTAAATTACCTCCGGAAATATCATCTACTTTTTGAGATATTTCATTTATATAATCGATTCTTTTGTTAGCAAGTTTGAAAAAGGCTGCTACAAAAAATAATACCGAAACTATTATTACCAACATAGCTAGTATTTCTCTTTCTAATTCATTATTTTGATATCTACCTTCTACAAATACTATATGTTTTTTACCGTTGAAATCTATAGTGTCGTAGAAAAGAAAGTCTCTAGATTCTAAATTTTCTATTCCTCCATTAAAAATTATAGAACCATCTTCATCAACTATACTAAGGTGATATAAATTATTAACTGTTACTCTACTTTCAAGTTTATTGTTAAAAGAATTGATAGGTAGTGCATCTATATTGCCTTCTATATTGCCTACAATATCATTTAAATAATTCTTTGCCTTCTCTCTTTCGTCAAGATACTTTTCTTCTCTAAATTCTGTGTAGATATTTTCAGAAAGATAAAATAAAGATATTCCTAAGGTAAAACTTAATACTAAAGATATAATAAACATGCCTAAAAATTCTGTTTTCAAACTCTTCTCTAATTTAATTTTTTTCAACCTTGTAACCAACTCCCCAAATGGTCTTAATATACTTTGGATTTTTGTAATCATCACCTAGTTTTTCTCTTAGTTTTCGTATATGGACGGTGACTGTATTATCCGTAACAAAAAACTCATCTTTCCATACTCTATTATAGATTTTTTCTATGCTGAAAACCTTACCTTTATTCTCACCGAGGAGTCTTAATATTTCAAATTCGGTTTTTGTAAGATGAACTTCTCTATCTTCAATAAATACCTGATGATTGTCTTTATCAATAGTTAAATCTTCTATCTTTATAGTATTATTGTCTTCTTGTTCCTGAATATTATCAAAAACTCTTACTCTTCTAATGTTTGCCTTTACTCTTGCTATTAGCTCAAGTGGATTAAAAGGCTTAGTGATATAATCATCTCCTCCAGCTGATAATCCGGTAATTTTATCTTGATCTTCGGTCTTTGCTGTAAGAAAAATTATAGGCATTTTGTGCTTTTCCCTAATCTTCATACATGTTTCGGTCCCATTCATTTTAGGCATCATAATATCTAGAATTATCAAATCTATCCTGTTGTTATCTGATATTTCTATTGCTTCTTCTCCGTTTTCTGCTGTAAACACATTGAAATTTTCATTTTTTAAATAAATTTTTATCATATTTCTGATATCTTTATCGTCATCTACTATTAAAATATTTTCTCTGCTCATAAAGTCCTCTCTTTCTAAGTATAATATACACCAAAATATTATATATTTGCTTAATAAATAATAAAGTATTTATGAATATATTAAATATCAAAAAAGTCTTGGAGATTATCCAAGACTTGATTTTATGCTTCTGCTATTATTTCGTTAAATTGTTCAGCATCTAAAGTCTCTTTTTCAAGTAGTGCTTCAGCTACTTGATGCAATTTACCCATGTTTTCCTTTAGTAATGTTTCAGCCTTGTAGTAAGCCTTATCTATTATAGTTCTCATTTCGTTGTCTATTTTTGCAGCTACTTCTTCCGAATAATTTTTACTCTTAGAAAAATCTCTTCCTAAGAAAACTTCATCTTCATCGCTTCCGTAGGTCATTGGTCCAAGTTCATCACTCATTCCATAGTGAGTAACCATACCTCTTGCTATTTTAGTAGCTCTCTGTATGTCGTTAGATGCTCCTGTACTTATATCGTCAAGAACAAGTTTTTCAGCAACTCTTCCACCTAGTAGATGAACTAGAGTTTCTTCCATTTCTGTTTTGGATCTATAGTATTTATCCTCTTTAGGAATTATCATTGTAAATCCACCAGCTCTACCTCTAGGTATGATGGATATCATGTGTACAGGATCTGTATTTGGAAGCATTGTAGCTACAAGTGCATGTCCTGCCTCATGATATGCTGTCAATCTCTTTTCTTTTTCACTTATTACCTTGCTTCTCTTTTCCGGACCAGCTATTACCTTTGTAATTGACTCTTCAATGACTTCCATAGGTATTTTTTCTAAATTATTTCTAGCTGCCAAAAGAGCTGCTTCATTAAGTAAGTTTTCTAAGTCTGCTGGTGTGAATCCTGGGGTTCTTCTTGCTATAATTTCTAAATCCACATCATCTTCCATCGGCTTGTTTTTAGCATGAACCTTAAGTATAGCCTGTCTTCCTACAATATCAGGTATTCCTATATGTACCTGTCTGTCAAATCTTCCAGGTCTTAATATAGCAGGGTCCAATATATCAGGTCTGTTTGTTGCCGCTATCATAATGATACCTTCGTTAACTCCAAATCCATCCATCTCGACTAAAAGTTGATTTAGAGTTTGTTCTCTTTCATCATGTCCACCGCCAAGTCCTGCACCTCTTTTTCTTCCTACTGCATCTATCTCATCTATAAATATTATACATGGTGCATTTTTCTTTGCTTGTTCAAATAAATCTCTAACTCTTGAAGCTCCAACTCCTACAAACATCTCAACAAAGTCCGAACCACTTATACTAAAAAATGGTACTCCAGCTTCTCCAGCTACCGCTTTAGATAAGTATGTTTTACCGGTTCACGGCGGACCTATCATAAGT
>JAABRS010000051.1 GCA_011390775.1 Clostridia bacterium
CTGCTGGTTTCCTCTACCAAATATAAAACCTTGTCCCCCTATAGGTGTAATTATTATTTTTGATTTATTGTTTTTAGTTATTTCAAGAAGCTCTTTTTCATTTACATCTTTTCTATAGAGTTTTTTCTTGTATACTACATCTACCCCTAAAAGAGTATTATTTAAATTTAACTTTTCCATTATTTTACGAGTTGTTGTTCCAGCTCCTATTATATAATAATATTCATCATTCATATTATCGATTATATATTTTGCTATTGAATCAACGCTTTGAGAATTTTGGCCACTGGATTTTAGATTTTGAACTAATCTATTTTTGTATGGGACTTTCATGTATCCGTATAACTTTGGGTTCATAGTATCTTTTTTTAAATCTTTCTCGTCGATGTCTATTACTTCTCTTTCTTCAATGACTATAGATTTTTCTTCCACAAATTCTTTAATTACTAAAGCAGCATTTTCCGGATTGCTTGCGAAAACAGCTGAGTGTATTTTTACCCCAGTAGGTATACCTATAACTGGAACTTCGTCTTTTATGACATCATAAATATCTCTAGCTGTACCATCCCCACCAGAAAAAACAATTAAATCTACATTTTTTTTCAGGATTTCTTTTGCAGCTTGCATCGTATCTTTTGAAGATGTTGATTCATCTACTTCTTTTAATACAATACATTTAAGTCCTGCTTTCAAGCATTCTTTCTGACCCATTTCTCCTGAATAAGTGTATATTTCTATTATATCTTTAATGCTATTTAAATTCTTGAGAGTTCTTAAGGTTTTTTCTGGAGATTCTTTTACCGCTCCACTTTCTATGGCTTTTTTTAAGTTTTCTTCTCCATCAGTCCCTTTTAAACCTATTTTTCCTCCCATTCCTGCTATAGGATTAACTATTAATCCAATCTTTTTTTTCATTGCTACTTAATACCTTTCTTCTTTTTGTACACTCTCCATGTTACTATTAGATCCTTTGGATCGTCTATTATCG
This sequence comes from Clostridia bacterium, assembly GCA_011390775.1. GTDB lineage: Bacteria > Bacillota > Clostridia > Tissierellales > Dethiosulfatibacteraceae > UBA8670. Next base: position 989 of record JAABRS010000051.1, read on the forward strand.
GTTGGTTTAAATAAGAAATCGGTGCATTATGAGGTGCTGTTTTTACTAATTCAGGGTTTTCATAAGCTTCTTCTGAAATCTTTTTAAATATTTCTACATACTCATCTATCTCATCTTTTGAATAAGTTTCATTTGGTTCAGGAGTAAATGGTTCAGGTATTATCATAGGATGATGACTTTGAAAATATCCCTGCAATCCGTAATCCGTTCCTCTTCTATCTATATCATCTGTGTTTACTCCTGTATCTTTGTAAAGTTTTTCCCAACTGAATCTAACCTGTTCTGTTCTGTATTCATCTTTGTTTCCCCAAGGAGCGCTTATTCCTTTTACTTCTTTGAGCATTCTTTTGATTAAATAATTGCTGTTTAGTACAGATATTTCAGCAACTTCTTTAAGCCCTTTTTCCCCTAAGGTATGAACATAAGCATAGGCTCTTAATACTACTGCTATCACTCCGTAAAATTTCCTGAGTTTTCCTATTGAGTTTGGCTTATCATAATTTAAATAGTATTTCTCTCCATCATAATCTACTCTAGGTACAGGCAGATATTTTTCCAACTCTTTTGTTACTCCTTGAGCACCACATGCAGGTCCCATGGATCCATGAGGAGATGAAAATGCTTTATGCAAATTAAAGTGACATAAATCTATATTAGCTTCTTTTGCTCTAGCTATACCGAAAAGTCCGTTGTAGTCTGCCATATCGTATACGCAAAGTCCACCTGCTTCATGTACTATATCAACAAATTCTTTTACTATTGGGTTGTATATCCCAGTATCTTCTGGGTTAGTTATAAATATTCCTGCTGTTTTTTCAGATACTACTTCTTTTAAATCTTCTATACTAGGATAACCTGTTTCATTAGGCATTAAATTAATTACTTTAAATCCTTTTGTGTGAGGTGCTGCTGCGTTTAGAGGATGTGACAGTAACGTTGTTATGATTTCATTACGTTTCTCTCCTTCTCCTTGATCTTCATGATATTTCTTAATTATCGCAGCATTTGAATATATAGCCTGTCCTCCACCACCAGGCTGGAAAGAAAAAGAATCCATACCGGATATTTCTTTCATTATTTCTTCAAATTCATAAATTATCTTTAAAATTCCCTGTGTTGTTTCTTCATCCTGTAGGGGATGGAGTTCAGAAAATTTAGGATTTCTTACAAATTGTTCGTTGATTTTCGGACTGTATTTCATCGTACAAGTTCCTAATCCTATATCTATATTTATATCCTGTCCAAGAGTTTCTTGAGATAATCTCAAGAAATGTCTTAATACTTGAGGTTGAGCTAATTCAGGAAGTTCTGGTTTTTTCTTTCTTTTTAGATTTTCGGGTATTAAATTCTCTAATTCACCAAATTCTTTTTCTAAATCTTTTTCAACTTCCGGTAAAAGTATTCCTCTTTGGCCTTTTGTACTCAACTCAAATATTATCGGTTCATCCCATTTTGCTTCATGAAAATTTCTTAGTTTTTTATCTCTCATTTCTTCACTTCCTTTACTACGAATTGAGTATCAAATCTAGTTCTTCTACAAGTTTATCAATATCTTCTTTTTTCGTTTTTTCTGTTACACAATACAGCGCAGATTGTCCTAAGCTTTCAAATTCATTTGATAAATCTTTCCCACCGAATATTTTTTTATCAAGCAGTTTTTTATTCACTTCTTCTATTGTCTTTCCACTATTATCAATGTTTATAACAAATTCCTTAAATATATTTCCTTCTTTAAATTTAACATCTACTCCATTTATTTGAGATAGTTTTCTCTTAGCGTAATTACCAATATATAATATGTTTCTACCTAATTCATACATGCCTTCCGGTCCCATCAAGCTTAGATATACCGCAGCCGTGATAGCCCATAAACCAACATTGGTTCCTAAATACTCTACGCCTTTTTCTCTGCTATGATAACTTGTTCTCGAATTAATTGATCTTAAAAATCCAAATTCTCCTTTATTGTTTTCATATAAACTGTAAAAATGGTTTGGAAGGTTCATAATGTATTCTTCTTCGTCTCTGCAAGCCAAAATACCTCCAAGTCCACTACCGTATCCCATATGTATCCCTAAAGGTTGAAGTTCTCCACATACTATATCTGCTCCATAGTTAGAGGGTGCTTCAATTACTCCAAGAGATGACGGGTCTACAGATACAATAAATTCAGCTCCATTTTCTTTTGCTATTGTACCAATTTCCTCAGCTTTTTCTTCTAATGTTCCTAAATATGAGGGATTTTCAATAAATACACAAGCTGTTTTATCTGAGATTTTTTCTTTTAGATCATTTAAATCCATATTTCCAGTAGTTTTATCGTATTTAATTTTAACTATATCCATAAAATCACAGTATTCATTTAGCTGCATCATTAGTTGAGAACTAATGTTTTCTGAAAGCAGAACTTCTTTTCTTCCTGTAAGTCTATAAGCCATTCTTATAGCTGTGCCTGCTGACTGACCTCCATCGTAGGTCGCTAATCCTACAACATCCATATCCACAAGTTCTCCTATTAGACTCGTGTATTCAAATATTGCCTGACATTTACCGTGATCTGAATAGGTTTCTCCACAGTATGCCGTTAAGAATTCACTTCTGCCGTTTATCTCATCGCATACTGCCGGAACATAATGATCGTAACATCCTGCTCCTAAAAAATTTGTGTATTCTTCACATGATTGATTTTCATTTAATTTCGATTGAATAAATTCTTTTAGTTCAATTTCTGATACTTTTGCCTTAGGTAGATTTAAACTTCCTTTTATTCTAAGATGTTCAGGTATAGATTTAAAAAGTTCAGCTGCATCTTTTGCTCCTACTTCTTCAAGCATTTCTTTCTTTACTTCTTCTACACTGTTTGGTATATATGGGTATGTAATTTTTTTATTCAAATGTTCCACCACCTTTTATTTAATATTAAGTATAGTTTTATTATATATTGAATTTATTGTTTATTAATAAAAACCGCCCTTTTAAGAGCGGTGTAATTATTAAGTATTTAAAACTACTTAGGTTTGTTTGCAAATTTAGTAAATCTTTCTACCCATGACAATTCAACAGTCCCGGTAGGTCCATTTCTGTGTTTTGCTATTTTTACTTCAGCGACACCTCTTTTTTCAGTGTCTTCGTGGTAGTATTCGTCTCTGTAAAGAAACATAACTACATCAGCATCCTGCTCTATGGCTCCCGACTCTCTAAGGTCCGATAATATAGGTCGGTGATCCTGTCTTTGCTCCGGAGCACGAGATAACTGTGATAATGAGATCACTGGGCAGCTCATTTCTCTAGCCAAACCTTTCAGTCCTCTTGATAAAGAAGAAATTTCCTGCTGTCTACTTTCGGATCTTCCTTCTCCTTCCATTAGCTGAAGATAGTCTATAACCACTAGGTCTAATCCGTTTTGAGCGCTAAGTCTTCTGCATTTTGACTGCACTTCAAAGAGAGTTATACCTGGAGTATCATCGATATATATATTGGCTTCTGATATACGACTGCTGGCTCTGGTGATTTTATCCCAATCGTCACCTTCAAGCTGTCCGCTTCTCAGCTTATTACTTTCTACTAGTGATTCCATAGATACAATCCTCTGTACCAGCTGTTCTTTAGCCATCTCAAGACTAAATATTGCAACATTTGCTTTGTCTTTAACTGCTGCATTTAAAGCAAGATTTAATGCAAAGGCTGTCTTACCCATAGAAGGTCTAGCTGCTATAAGTATGAAGTCGGATTTTTGTAATCCAGCCGTCATATGATCTATATCTTGAAAACCCGTGGTAAGACCGGTCATACTACCATCGTGATTTGCTCTTTCTTCTAAGAGATTAAACACATCTAGTACTATGTCTTTCATATGAGAAAAGTCTCTTTTTTCTCTCTGCTGAGATATGTCAAAGATTCTTTTTTCAGCTAATTCAATAAGACTTTTTACTTCTTCTTCGTCTTGGTATCCTTTGGATAGTATCTCATTGGCTGCTTTAATAACACTTCTTGTTATAGCTTTTTCTTCTATTATTTTACAGTATGCTTTTGCATTTTTGGGAGAGTAGACATTATCGGCCAGTCCGGCTAAATAATCCACTCCACCAACCTGTTCTAATTTATTTCGTTTTTTAAGTTCTTCTGTTATGGTAAGTAAATCAACGGGCATATTATCGTAGCTAAGCTTTTTAGCTGCTTCAAATATTTCTTTATTACCGTCGTAGTAAAAGAATTCACCTTTTAGTTTATTTATAGCTACTTCTAGAGCTTCTTTGTCAATAAGTATTGAGCCTAAAAGTGTGTGTTCAGCTTCTATACTATGTGGTGGTACCTTACCTAAGATATTATCCGACATCTAAACACCTTCTTCTTATTCTTCACCTTCAACAGTAACTTTAACTTGTCCCTTTACTTCCGAATGAAGTTTTACATCTACCATGTGTTCTCCAGTTGTTTTAATTGGTTCTTCTAGTTCGATTTTTCTTTTGTCTATTTTAATCTTGTGGTCTTTTTCTAAAGCTTCAGCTATGTCTTTTGTGTTTACTGAACCGAAAAGTTTTCCGTTTTCTCCAGCTTTAATCTTTATTAGCACATTTACCTTTTTAAGATTTTCAGCATATTCTTGTGCATCTTCAAGTTTATCTTCTGCTAATCTAGCTTCTTCTTTTTTTCTTCTTTTCAAAATTCTTACGTTTTCAGGAGTTGCTTCGTCTGCTGCACCTTTTGGAATAAGATAGTTTCTTCCGTATCCATCTGCAACCTCTACTAAATCTCCTTCTTTTCCTAATTTTTTAACTTCTTTTCTTAATATTACTTTCATTTTTTATCATCCTTTCTTTTTGTTGTCATTTTTATATTTTAAAATTGCTTTTTTAAGCATTTCTTTAGCTTCATCAATGGTTTTTCCTTCAAGTTGAGCACCAGCTGAAGTAAGGTGTCCTCCTCCTCCTAATTTTTCCAATATTAGATGTACACTGATATCTCCTATTGATCTTCCACTAATATGTATTTCATTTTCCTTTTTTACAAGGACGAAACTTGCTTCTATTCCTTTTACAGCCAGTAGTTCTGTAGCGCTTTGAGATGCTATAAGTACGCCTTCATTTACTAAATCATCTAAATGTGATATGGCTATATCGTCAAATACAATCTCTGCTCTATTAATAATATCAGATTTTAATTTCCATACTTTAATATCGTCGCTAAATAGTTTCTTAACACTTACGGTATCAGCACCGGCTCTTCTAAGATATGACGCAGCTTCAAAAGTTCTAACTCCTGTTTTGAATGTAAAGTTGTATGTATCTACCATTATTCCAGCCATTAGAGCTTCTGATTCAAATTTTGATAATTTTACTAAATCATCCATATAATGAATAATTTCAGTTATGAGCTCACTGGTTGATGATGCATATGGCTCTAAATAATCAAGAAGTGGGTTTTCTATATATTCTTCACCTCTTCTATGGTGGTCTATCATTACTACCTTTTCCGACTCTGCAACTATTTCTGCGGCTTCTGTAAAGCTAGGCTTGTGTGTATCCACCATTACTACTACTGTATCTTCTTTCATAAGCTTTTTAGCTGTTTCTGTATTTACTATAGAATTTATATATTCTTCGCTTTCTTCCGACTTTGCTCTTTCATATATATTGTCAAGAGCTGGATTAATATCATTCAGGACTATATGGGCTTTTCTATTCATACCCTTCGCTATAGCGTAAATGCCCATAGAGGCTCCAAAACTATCCATATCTCCTACTTTGTGTCCTGTAATTATTACATTTGAGCTTTGAGATATTATCTGTCTTAAGGCATAGGATATCATTCTTGCCTTTACCTTTGTACGCTTTTCAACAGCTCTACTCTTACCACCGTAATATCTTACTTTGTTGGAGCTTTTTACTACTGCCTGATCTCCACCTCGACCTAAGGCTATATCTAAAGCTCCTTTAGCATAGTCGTAAAGCTGGGATATAGTCTTTGCATTAATTCCAATCCCTATGCTTAGGGTAAAGTAGTCACCGTTTTCTGCCTTTAAATCTTTTACCTCTTCTAAAATATCAAATCTTTTAGCTTCCAGGTTTTCTAGATATTTGTTCTCGAAAAACAAAATATATCTATCATCTAAATATTTTAATGCTATGCCGTTCATCCTTTTTGCAAAGGTATCCAGTTTTTTTTCTATTTCTCCTGAAATTAATGATCTTTCCATTTTGTCCATATCTTTTCCAAGTTCGTCGTAGTTGTCTATTTCTATAAGGCAGATTACAGTTTTTTCGTCGTTGTATAAATCTCTAAGAGTTGTGAATTTCGTGTTATCCAGCCAGTACAGCATGTAGAGATTTTCTTCATCTTCTGCACCTTCTACTTCGTTAAATAATACGTTGTATTCTTTACTGCCGTAACTTACATCTACCGAATTTTTATTATCCTGAAGATCTTTTAGAGGGAAACTCTTAAAATAGTCTACTACATTTTCCTTATGATCTACTTTTTCTCCTACTATGTCTTTGAATTTGCTGTTGTACCAATATATTTCACCTTTCCTATTTATTATAAGTAAAGGGATTGGAAAATTAAGTAGAGTTTTTCTGGACATGTCGTCGATATTGTTTGTGAATTCTATTAAATATTTATTCAGCTCTTTTTTTCTTTTTTCATACTTATCTACAGAATTACGCATAGCTAAAAGCAGCACTAAAAAAGATACTAGAGCTATTATATAATTCCCTAATATTGCTATTACCAATATAAACGCTATGCTTAAATAAAAGAATATACTGTTTTCTTCTATTAAAAATCTCGGTCCTTTAAATGGTTTCATTCTATCACCTATTTGTTTTCTTTCAACTTTCTAAAATCAAAGAGTACATCAGCCATTCCTGCTAATATTACTGCAAGAGAAAAAGCAGGGTTGATTATTATGAATATAATTATTACAACTCTTAAGAACCTATTTATATTATATTTGTCCATAAGGAATCTTACAAGGGCTAAACCTTGTATGAAGAAAACTATTTGAAATAAAAACAGTATATTAGCAGATAGAGTTTCGTAATCTACTATATTAAACTGTCCTACAAGCATAGTAAGTCCAAATATAACAAGCATTCCTAATACTATGTTACTTGGAAGTTTAAAGTTTTTAAAGTCTCCCAGAGGTCTTATTCTAGCTTTTAATCTTTTACCTATCTTTTGCGCCACCAGATAATTAATAACTACCATTGATAGGGATGTTGCTATAAGTATGCCGGGCATTATCATAATGATTAGTTCCAGCATATTGTCGTACATTTCTCTGCTTGACTCCAGCTGTTCCTGAAATCCTTCAAAGTTGGAAAATAGTCCTTCTTGCATTTCAAAACTTTGCTGAAATGCTTCTGTCACATATTCTATGAGATTTAATCCTAAAAACAGCTGCATTATAAACAGCAGTATAATAAAGGATATTAGATAAGCCAATCCCGAAAAAGCTATTGTTATGGATGGCTTTTTGTCTTTGTCAATAAAGTAGCTCATAGTAGCTGCCATAGGAGTATAAAGAACAAGGTAGTAAAGTCCTGCTTGAACTCCTAAAAGTATAGTTGCTACTATACCTGCTGTTACTAAGGCCATTATAGATGCTTTGTAATCATGTCTCTTTGCTAATATTATTGCCGGCAGTGCATATATATAGTCTATAAAAGGAAATATTAAAGTTCCTATAATCGCAAATATAAGTAGTATCCCTGCAATAAATGCTGATTCTGTAAGTCTTGATGTTTGGCTATTTCTACTCAATTTTTTTCACCTTTCATTTATCTAAAAAGTCCTTTTACTGTTTTTCTCAATATAAGTATAATAATTTTACATTTAAACATAGGTAATGTCAAATGAATCGTTTAATGTACTTTTACTCATTATTTCATAAATCAAAAAAGTATTATAGCTTTATTATCTATAATACTTTTTGATATTCTGAATTTGTCATTTGACTAGTTCCCTTTATATTCTGTTTACTTTTGTCTTTATAGCTGCTTTTTTTACATTATCAACAACTTTTTTAACATATTTTTTGTCAAATGGATCAGGTAGTATAAAGTCTTTACTTAATTTTTCTTCTGATACAGATTCGGCTATTGCATAAGCTGCTGCTATTTTCATTTCTTCATTAATATCTGTCGCCATTACTTCCAATGCTCCTTTAAAAATACCTGGAAAAGCTAATACATTATTAACTTGATTTGGATAATCAGATCTACCTGTACCTACAACTAAAGCTCCTGCTTCCTTTGCTTCATCAGGATCTATTTCTGGATCAGGATTTGCTAAGGCAAGTATTATAGACTTTTCATTCATTGATTTTACCATTTCTTTATTAAGAACATTTGGCCCAGAGACGCCTATGAATACATCTCTGCCTTTTAAAGCTTTTATTAAAGATCCATCTTCATCTTTTTTATTAGTTATTGTTGTAATTTCTTTTTTTGATTTATTTAAATCTTTTCTATTTTTACTAATAATACCTTTTCTATCACAAATAATAATGTTTTTTACCCCTGCATTATTTAAAAGCTTTGTAATAGCTATCCCTGCAGAACCTGCTCCATTTATTACCACTTCTATATCTTCTATGCTTTTTTCTGCAACTTTTAAAGAGTTTATTATTGCTGCCAAAGCAACTACTGCAGTACCATGTTGATCATCGTGAAATACCGGTATATCAAGTTCTTTTTTCAATCTTTCTTCTATTTCAAAGCATTCTGGTGCTTTAATATCTTCAAGATTTATACCTCCAAACATTGGTTCTATATTTTTCACAGTGTTAATGATTTCTTCTGTATCTCTTGATTTTATACATATAGGGAAAGCATCTACTCCAGCAAATTCTTTAAAAAGCACTGATTTTCCTTCCATAACAGGTATAGCTGCATAAGCACCTATATCTCCAAGACCTAAAACTGCTGAACCATTGCTTATAACTGCTATCATTTTAGATTTTGCAGTATATTTGTATGCTTCTTCTTTATTTTTATGTATTTCTCTACAGGGTTGTGCAACTCCTGGAGTATAGGCAATTGATAGATCTTCTCTATTTTTAACTTTAATTTTACTTTTTATTTCAATTTTACCATTATTCTTTTTATGCATTTCCAATGCTTTTTCATTGTAATTCATTTCTACTCCCTTTTTTTATTTATTTTTTTGGTTCAATCATATTTTCCGGTTTAAAATATTTATCAAATTCTTTTTCAGTTAAAAATCCCAACTTAACAGCCTCTTCTTTTAAAGTTGTACCATTATTATAGGCTTCTTTAGCAATTTTAGCTGAATTGTCATAACCTATATATGGATTAAGTGCCGTTACCAACATCAATGAGTTTTTTAAGTTTTCTTCTATTTTATCTTTATTTGGATAGATTCCCTTTACACATTTATAATTAAAACTATTTATTGAATCTGCTAACAAGTTAACTGATTGCAAAAAATTATATGCTATTAAAGGCATGTACACATTTAATTCAAAATTGCCTTGAGAAGCTGCAAAACTAATTGATGAGTCATTTCCAAAAACTTGACAGCATACCATAGTAATAGCTTCGCATTGAGTAGGATTAACTTTACCAGGCATTATAGAGCTTCCCGGTTCATTTTGCGGAATAGATATTTCTCCTATTCCACATCTCGGTCCACTTGCCAACCATCTAACGTCATTTGCAATCTTCATTAGATTTGCTGCAAGTCCTTTCATTGCACCATGAGTATTAACTAAGGCATCTTTACTGGTAAGGGAGTGGAATTTATTTTTTGCAGAAACAAAATCAAAGTTTGTTTCTGCATTAATTTTATCTATTACTTTTCTTCCAAAATCTTCATGAGTATTTAATCCTGTCCCTACAGCTGTGCCTCCTAATGCCATTTCTTTTATAAAAGTTAAACTTGATTCAATCATTTCTTTAGAATTTTGAATCATTCTATGCCAGCCGCTAATCTCTTGTCCTAAAGTTAAGGGAGTTGCATCTTGTAAATGTGTTCTTCCTATTTTTATTATTTCGCTATTATCATTAGATAATTCTTGTAGAGTTGATTCTAATTCTATAATTGATGGTATTAATTTTTCGTAAATAGTCGAAATTGCTGCAATATGCATAGCTGTTGGAAAAGTATCGTTTGAGCTTTGCCCTTTATTCACATCATCATTTGGATGAATTTTTCTCTCCGGAGACAATTGATTTGCTCTATTTGAAATAACCTCATTTAGATTCATATTAGTTTGAGTTCCGCTACCTGTTTGCCATACATGCAGAGGAAATTCATCATTATATTTGCCTGATAAGATTTCATCACATACTAACGCTATTTTTTCTGCTAGGTCCTTTTCTAAATATCCTAATTCATAATTTGTTAATGCTGCATTTTTTTTTATTAATGCAAAAGCTCTAATTATTTCTAATGGCATTTTTTCCGAACCAATTTTAAAATTTTCAAAACTTCTTTGTGTTTGGGATCCCCAGAGTTTTTCTTTTGGCACTTTTACTTCGCCCATAGTATCTTTTTCAATTCTATAGTCCATAACTAACCCCTTTC
>JAABRS010000052.1 GCA_011390775.1 Clostridia bacterium
ATAGGGGGACTTTTGATGGGATATGGTGCAAGGATAGCTTTTGGGTGTAATATAGGAGCTCTTTACAGTGGTATAGCATCCTTATCATTATCAGGATGGGTTTTCGGTTTTTTTATGTTTTTAGGAGCTATATCAGGAACTAAAATACTAATTAAATTTTTCATGTAAATAATTTTACTAATAATTGACTTTATAAATTTTAACCCACCATAACTCTCTATACATATACATACTTAATCTCATGGCATAAGGACTATTAAACTGGTAAACTACCTGACAATTATTTTCTAAGAAACTTTGCATATCTTCATAATAATAATATAAATTTCCGTAGATGAAATTCCACACTGGTCTTGTATTGTAAATAAAATCCATTTCTTCAGGATATATAATGTATTCTATTTTGTTTTTCTTTATGTAATCTGAAAAAGTTATGTTATTTTCTTTTAAAAAATGTAAATTCCTATAATCATAAAGATTATTATTACTAAAATAGTACTCCGTATTTAAATTAGCTAAAACTACCTCATCATCATCCACATAACTGCCTATATTTTGGATGTAGTTTTCATAATCATTATTTATATAAGGCATTATATTGAAGATTGATATAACTAGAATTAGTATAGCAATTAACAAAGAAATAATCTTTTTATATTTAATAGATTTAATATTTAGTATAAAAAGCATCCAGAAAAATGGAAATATAAAAATAATACTCGTTTGATTGTATCTCCCTATTACTACATAGGTGATATTTATTGCTACTATAGCAAACATAACTAAGCCTGTAGATCTAGACTTTAAAAAATCTTTTTCAATTAGTATTCTTCCCAAACTTAGAGCAAAAATTAATGGGAAAAACAATAATTGAAACTTTATGTTTGGCATATAATAGGTTCCGCTAACTTGATAATATAATTTAAGGTAGAAGTTTTTGATTTCACTAATTCTATCAGTAGGCTGGGCAAATACGTTAAATTGATCTCCAAATTCTTTATAATTATGGAAAAAGTTTGGATCAAAATAAAGATTAACAGCTATAAAACCAGCAGCAAAAATTCCGGTCACAAGAATATAAATCAGAAGTTCCTTTAATTTTGACTTTTCTAAAAACATAATATCAAAAAGATATAAAGACCCTATTACGGCGGCTATGAATAAGCTGTTAGGATGAATACCTATGGACAAACCGGTTATTATTCCTAAAATAATAGGCTTTTTTAAAGAAGCCTCACTAGTAATATAATAATAAAAGCTAAAAATTATTAAAAACAGTATTAGAGCTTCCTGCCTTGCAAAATGAGAAGTGTAAATAAAATGAATATCAAATGAGAGTATTAGGACCAATAAAAAAGATAATTTGTTTGATGTAAATAAATTTTTACTGATTTTATAAACCGTATATAGAGTCAAGATTCCAAAAATTAAAGATATCAATCTAAATGTAAATAATTCATATCCAAATATAGTCATAAATAAAGCTTGTATATAGTGAAAAAATACTTTTATGCTGTGAGGGAATCGAGGAAGTAAATCAAAAAAAGATTCTGTGACTATAGGAGTGCCTTTTTCTAAGTATAATCTTGATAAACCACTTAACCAGGATTCATCAGAATGCATAAAAGGATATTTGGTTAAAAATATAGCATTAATAATAAAATATAATGTTAAAAATAACGCAATTTCTTTTTTGGAAATAAATTCTTTTATTTTCAATAAAAAGTTCTTCATAAAATACCATCTTTCATTTAAATATCAATAATTATTATACATAAAAATTACCAAAAAATAAAGCGTATAACTGAATCAAATACAGTATAATAAAAGACGGTATCAAAAAGAAAACCTTTTATCATATAATATATTGTGTATTATTTAACAATTAATCTAAAAATGAAAGGAATGGAGGTAGAGATGAGAAAAATATCTTTAATATTAATTGCTTCCCTAATGCTAACATTATTAGCAGGTCTTAGCGGATGTGCATCATATGATTTTGCAGAAGAGGGAACTGTGATAATATCACCAAGTGAAGCATTAGAATTAGCCAAGGAAGACAATGTAGTACTTGTTGATGCTCGTAATGAAGCAGAATATGAGTCTTATCATTTAGAAGGTGCTGTAAATATTCCGAGAAGTGAAATAGTTACAGATCGACCATACATCAATATGTTAGGACCTAAACAACGAATCGAAAAAGTTATGGGACAAAAAGGTATATCTAACGATACATTAGTTATAACTTATGACAATAACAACAATATGGATGCTGCTAGACTGTGGTGGACTTTATTGGTATATGGGCATGAGAATGTAAAAATTATTAACGGAGGAGTAAATGCACTAGCTAAAGATGGTGTTGAATTTGTCCAAGATATTCCTGAAGTAGAAGAAGTAGAGTTTGAAGCAAAAGAACTTAATACAGACTATATAGCAACAAAAGAAGAAATAGAAGGTTATTTAAATGAACCGCAGGAAGATTTAGTTATATTAGATACAAGAACTCAAGAAGAATATAATGCGGGAACTATTCCTGGATCAGTTTTGTATGATTACGTAAATAACAATTATTCAACTGGAGCTTTTAAGTCTCCAAAAGATATACAAAATGATTATATAGAAATAGGCATAACACCAGATGAAACAATAGTAATGTTTTGTAAAACTTCCATCAGAGGAGCTCAAAGCTTTGCAGCTTTATGGAATGCAGGATATAGAAACTTAAAACTGTATGATGGAGCTTGGGTGGAGTGGAGCGATAGTGATGAAGTACCTGAAGAGGAACCGGCTGATACACCAGCACCACCACCATCATCTTCAGACGGAAGTTGATATAAATAAAATTTAAGGGTTATAAATTAAATCAAATAGGAGGATTTAAATGAACACACTATTAAAAAGATTTTTAGTAATTTTAACAGTTTTAGCACTGGTTTTTAGTTTGGCAGCATGTGGACCAAGTGAAGATCCAGTAGAAGAACCAGAAGAACAAGAAGAACCGGCAGAAGAGCCAGAAGAAGAGCCAGAAGAAAGTAATGAAGTTGAAGAAGAAGCTTTGAGTTATTTTGCAAATTATGAATCAAGTAACATTATTCCTAGCGAAGATGTTTTTGCAATGATGGATAATGAAGAAGATATTTTCATACTAGATATAAGACAACCAGATGTATATGCTGAAGGTCATATAGAAGGAGCTGTAAATATTCCGTGGAACAGAGATTTTGGATATTATGTAGAAAATCTACCAAAGGATAAACCTATATACCTATACTGCTATACAGGACAAACTGCAGGACAAGCAACAGCTGTATTAAGAATGGCTGGTTATGATGTACAGTCAATAAAATATGGTTTTGTATTAGGAATTTCAAATACAGAGGGATACGAAGATTATCTTGAAACTGATGTAAATGAATTAGCTTCAGATGCAGTAAGCGAAATGTCATCAGCTATGGAAGACAGAGTTATAGAATATTTCGAAGATATGGCATCAGCAGATATCAAAAATAACATTATATCTTCAGAAGCTGCATACAGCCTATTAAGAGCTGAAGATGACAGTATACATTTCTTATCAATAAGACAGGCAGCAGATTACGAAGAAGCACATATACCTACAGCAACAAATATTCCTTGGGGTAAGGATATGCAGATTGAATTTGACAGTTTACCTAAGGATAAAACCATTATAGTAAACTGCTATTCAGGACAAACAGCAGGACAGGCAGTTGCAGTAATGAGATTCTTAGGATACGATGCAGTATCATTAAAGAGTGGATTAGGAACTGGTGTAACAGCGCCTAGTGGATGGGTAAATGAAGGATTCCCAACTCATACAATAGAAGAAGCAGCTACAGATTATTTTGCGAATTACGAGTCAAGCAACATTATTCCTAGTGAAGATGTTTTTGCAATGATAGATAGTGAAGAAGACATGGTTGTTTTGGATATAAGACAGCCGGACGTATATGCTGAAGGTCATATACAAGGTGCAGTAAACATACCTTGGAATGCAGAATTCGGTCAGCATGTTGAATCTTTACCAATGGATAAACCTATATACTTGTACTGCTACACAGGACAAACAGCAGGACAGGCAACAGCTGTACTAAGAATGGCTGGATATGATGTACAGTCGATAAAATACGGATTTGTTTTAGGAGTATCAAATACAGAAGGACATGAAGCTTATCTTGAAACTGAAGCTAACGAGCTACCAGCAGAAGCAGTAAGTGAAATGGCTCCAGCAATGAAAGCAAGAGTAGTTAAATACTTCGAAGAAATGGCATCAGCAGACATAAAAAACAATATCATTTCTTCAGAAGCAGCAAATGCTCTACTTGAAGCAGGAGATGAGAGTGTATATTTCTTGTCAATAAGACAGGCAGAAGATTATGCTAAAGGACATATACCAACAGCAGCAAATATTCCTTGGGGTAAGGACATGCACTTAGAATTTAATACACTACCTACTGACAAAACAGTTATTGTAAACTGTTATTCAGGACAAACAGCAGGACAGGCAGTAGCGGTAATGAGATTCTTAGGATACGATGCAGTATCATTAAAGAGCGGCATGGGAACAGATGTTACAGCGCCAAGCGGTTGGTCTAATGAAGGATTTGAAGTAGTACAATAATAATTAAAATATTTATAATAAAAATTTGGTGGTCTTTAAAAGGCCACCTTTTTTCTTTTTGAAGATATGTTATAATAAATCTATTATAGGAGGGTGCAATGCTAATAACAAGACCGTATGAAAAATTAAAAGATGACAGTTTATTTATAGATGTAAGAAGTCCAAAGGAGCATAAAGAGGAAAGAATAATAGATTCTATTAACATACCTTTATTTACAGACGAAGAGAGAGCTTTAGTTGGGACAGCATATAAGCAGGAAAGCGTAACGGAAGCTAGGAGGTTAGGAGTAGAAATAGTTTCCAAAAAACTTCCTAAATTCTTTGAACAAATAAATGGACTTATAAAAAACAACGATAAGCAGATTGCTGCTTACTGTGCTAGAGGTGGCTACAGAAGTACTTTTTTTGCTTCAGCATTTTCATCGATAGGAATGAACATAATCAAAATAGATGGAGGATATAAAAAATACAGAAAATATATCTATGAAAGTCTACCGGTTTTAAACGACAAAATGAAATACATAGTAATTCATGGGAATACTGGAGTTGGAAAAACAGAAATTTTAAAAGAACTGGAAAAACAGGGAGAAAAGATACTTGATTTTGAAGGTGCAGCAAATCACAGAGGATCCCTTTTAGGTGGGATAGGTTTAGGAGAGCCAAGCACTCAGAAAAATTTCGAATCAAAAATATTCAATTACATGGATAAATCTATAGGAGAATATATATTTGTAGAAGCAGAGAGTAGAAGAGTTGGTAAAGCAGCTATACCAAAATTTATTCATGAAAGGATGAAATCTGGATTACATATATATATTGATGCTGATATAGAAAAAAGAGTTGAAGTTTTAAGAGAAGATTATATTCAAAACAAAAACTGGAAAGAAGAATCTATAAAAAGTATTGATAGACTTAATAAATATATGTCAAATGAAAGAATTAAACTCTTAAAAGATAAAGTAGCAGAAAATGACTTTGACTATGTAGCGAAAGAATTAATGATAAACTATTATGACTCAATGTATCAAAATAAATCAAAAGAATATGATTATAATTTAAAATTAAAAAATACAGACTCATCAATTTCAGCAAGTAAAATAATTGAATGGAAAAATAATGATTTCCTTGGCAAATAATTAAAAAAATGCTATAATAGAACAAACGTTCTTTATGGTGGTTATATGGATAAATTAATTTCAAAATTGAAAATATTAGCAGAAGGGGCAAAATACGATGTGTCTTGTTCTTCAAGTGGTGTAGAAAGACGGAATAAAGGAAAACTTGGGAATTCTAGATCTTTTGGTATTTGCCATACCTGGTCTAGCGACGGTAGATGTATATCTTTACTGAAGGTTTTAATGTCAAACAATTGTATTTACGACTGTACCTACTGTATAAATAGAGTAAGCAATGATATAAAAAGAACTTCTTTTTTTCCTGAAGAAATTGCAAAAATTACTTATGAATTTTATAGGAGGAATTATATAGAAGGTCTTTTTTTGTCTTCGGCAGTTGAAAAGAATCCTGATTATACTACTGAAAACATATGCAAAGCTTTAGAAATACTAAGATTTAAATACGGCTTTTCAGGATATATTCATGTAAAAGGTATACCGAATACTTCCAAAGATTTAATGACGAAGCTTGGATTTTTAGCGGATAGATTGAGTATTAATATTGAGTTGCCTAGTGAAAAAAGTTTAAAAATTTTAGCTCCTCAAAAAAATACAAAAACTCTTTTGCTACCTATGAAGAATCTAAATAATCAAATAATGGAAAACAAGGAAGAAAAGAAGAAATATAAAGCTTCTAAAAACTTTTTGCCGGCTGGACAGACTACTCAGATGATAGTAGGAGCATCACAAGACAGCGACTATCAGCTTTTAAAAACAAGTCAAAACTTATACGATAGATTTCAACTTAAAAGAGTATTTTACTCAGCATATATACCTGTAGTGGAAAATTCATTGTTACCGGCTGTAAATACAAAACCACCTTTAAAAAGAGAACATAGGCTTTATCAAGCAGATTGGCTTTTAAGATTTTATAAATTTAGAGCTGATGAACTGCTGTCAGAAGTCAATAGAAATTTTGATCTTGAATTTGATCCTAAAATCAACTGGGCTCTTAACAACATTCATTTATTTCCAAAAGAAGTTAATGAAGTATCCTACGACGAACTTTTAAGGATTCCAGGAATTGGACCTAAATCAGCTCATAGAATAGTAAAAGAAAGAAAATTCTTCAAGTTGAATTACGATAATCTAAAAAAAATGGGAGTAGTATTGAAAAGAGCAAAATACTTTCTCACTTGCGATGGAAGATATCACGGCGGCATAGTTATAAAGCCTGAAATAATAAAGTATAAGCTTGGAGAAATGGAAAATGATAGACAGCTATCTTTTTTTTAAGGAGGGCTTATGGATTATCTATATGACAGTACATATACCGGATTAATGACATCATTATATATACATTATAAATATAAGAAATCAACAGGAATCTTATCAAAGAAATTATACCAAAAATCTTTAATGGTGGATTATAAAATAGTAAAGTCAAATGTAGAATTTTCTTCAAAGATGGAAAACATAATAGAAAAACGAATTTCAAAAAAAGCTTTGAAGTTTATTTATTATACTTTTTTATCAACTGAACCTAAAAAAGAAAAGTATATAATTAAATTTATTGATTTAGGTTTTAAAAAAGGAAATATAACTCAACTCTATTCCCATGAAGATACATTTCCAATTCAGAAAATTTTCGACAAAGTATCAAAAGAAAAACACAGATTTCTAGGAATTTTGAGATTTAAAGATTTGAATGGAATACTTTTTTCGGAGATTTCTCCTGATAATGATGTAGTTGAATTGATAATGCCTCACTTTGTCGATAGATTTAAGAGTGAAAACTTCATAATATTCGATGATAAAAGACTTAAAGCAGGTATTCACAATCAAAAACAGTGGTACATAACAAATATTGATGAAAAGCTTTACAGTAAGTTTAGTGATGTAGAAGAAGTATATGAAGAAATGTGGAAGGAATATTTTCAAGCCATAGCTATAGCAGATAGGAAGAATACAAAGGTGCAATTTCAATTT
The DNA here is from genome assembly GCA_011390775.1 of Clostridia bacterium. GTDB lineage: Bacteria > Bacillota > Clostridia > Tissierellales > Dethiosulfatibacteraceae > UBA8670. Next base: position 7,747 of record JAABRS010000052.1, read on the forward strand.
TTGCCTTTAAGATATAGGAAAAACATTACTGAATTCAAATAATAATAAACATAACTTTTTATCAAAAAAACCTTAATAAATTAAGCTAACACCTAGATTAAACTCATCTTAGGTGTTTTATTTTTGAGGACACAAGTTTTAAAAATGAAGACTAGCAACATAGAAAAAAGTTAAATAGTAAAAAAATTAAAAAAATAAATAAATAAGGTTGAAAAACTAATTTAATTTTGTTATGCTATATTCTAAAGCAAAACAGGTGGTGTTATAAAAATGAGAAAATTTAAAAGAATTTTAGTAGCGAATAGAGGAGAAATAGCTATACGTGTATTTAGAGCATGTAAAGAAATGGGAATAAGATCTGTGGCAATATATTCTGAAGAAGACAAGAACTCTCTCTTTAGAACTAAAGCAGATGAATCTTATCAAATAGGAAAAAATAAAGGTCCCGTTGATGCTTATTTAGATATTGATGAAATAATAAATTTAGCAATTTCTAAAGGGGTAGATGCTATCCATCCAGGATACGGGTTTTTATCGGAAAATGTAGAATTTGCAAGAAAATGTCAAGAATCTGGAATCGAATTTATAGGACCAGATAACGAGATGATGGATAAATTGGGAGATAAAATTAAATCTAAGAAAGTTGCAAATCAGGTAGGTGTAACTACAATTCCAGGAGTAGAAAAAGCTGTAAGAAACAACGATGAAGCAAAAGAATTTGCCGATTATTGCGGCTATCCGGTTATTCTTAAAGCTTCTGCCGGCGGTGGAGGTAGAGGTATGAGAATAGTAACAAAAGAAGAAAATCTTATTGATGAATTTAATAGTGCAAAAAATGAAGCTAAAAAAGCCTTTGGAATAGATGATATTTTCATAGAAAAATATTTGTCAAAACCTAAACATATTGAAGTTCAAATATTAGGAGACAAGTACGGAAATATAGTGCATTTATTTGAAAGAGATTGTTCAATTCAAAGAAGACATCAAAAAATCATCGAGTTTACTCCTGCATTATGTATAGATGATAAAAAAAGACAGGAAATTTGCCAAGATGCACTAGCTATAGCTAAAGCTGTCAATTATAGAAATGCAGGTACAGTAGAATTTTTGGTGGATTCTCAAGGTGACCACTATTTTATAGAAATGAATCCCAGAATACAGGTGGAACATACGGTAACAGAAGAAGTAACTGGGATAGATATAGTACAATCTCAAATAATGATAGCAGAAGGTTATGCCCTAGATTCCGAAGAAATAGGCATAAAATCTCAGGAAGACATTAAACAGCATGGATATGCAATTCAATGTAGAGTAACAACAGAGGATCCGGCTAATAACTTTGCTCCAGATACAGGTACTATAGATGTTTATAGATCAAGCTCTGGATTGGGGATAAGATTAGATGGAGGTAACGGCTTCACCGGGGCGGTTATAAGCCCATATTACGATAGTCTTTTGGTAAAAGTTACATCTAGGGCTAGAACTTTTATAGATGCAAGAAATAAGTCTTCAAGAGCTCTAAGAGAGTTTAATATAAGAGGAGTCAAAACTAATATTGGATTTTTACTAAATGTACTTAATCATGAAACCTTTGAGAAAGGTATGTGTGATACAGGTTTTATATCTGATAATCCTGAACTTTTTGATATTAGGGGAGGAAGAGATTCTGAGCTAAGAGTAATTAAGTATATAGGTGAAAAAGTGGTTAACGAAACAAGGGGAGTAAAACCTCAGTTTGACGTGCCTAGAGTACCTAAGTATGATGAAAATATAATTGGAAAAGGAACTAAAAACATCTTCGATAGAGAAGGGCCTGAAGGTGTAGTTAAATGGATTAAAAATCAGCATAAATTGCTTTTAACAGATACTACCATGAGAGATGCTCACCAGTCATTGATGGCTACAAGAATGAGAACGGTCGATATGGTTAAAATTGCTCCTGCTGTTGCGAGATTAGCACCTAATTTATTTTCTATAGAAATGTGGGGTGGAGCAACATTTGATGTATCTTATAGATTTTTAAAAGAATCTCCCTGGGAAAGATTGGAAAAACTAAGAGAAGAAATTCCCAACATATTATTTCAAATGCTTTTAAGGGGTTCAAATGGGGTTGGGTATAAAAATTATTCTGATAATGTAATTAGAGAATTTGTTAAAGAATCAGCTATAAACGGTATAGATGTTTTTAGAATATTTGACTCTCTTAACTGGATTAAAGGTATGGAGATTTCAATAGATGAAGTTCTGAATCAGGGAAAAATAGCAGAAGCTTGTATGTGCTATACTGGAGATATTTTAGACGAAAGCAGAGATAAATATTCCCTTAAATACTATGTTAATATGGCTAAAGACTTAGAAAAAGCTGGTGCTCATATATTAGGCATAAAAGATATGTCGGCATTGCTTAAACCTTTAGCTGCAGATAAACTTATAAAAGCTTTAAAAAATGAAATTGAAATTCCTATACACTTACATACTCACGACACAAGTGGAAATGGAGTAGCAACCTTACTAATGGCTGCAAATGCAGGAGTAGATATTGTAGATACGGCTTTTAATAGTATGTCGGGACTTACAAGTCAACCGGCATTAAACTCGGTAGCAGCAGCCCTCGAAAATTCAGTAAGAGATACCGGATTGGATATGGATAAAATACAGCACATTTCCGATTATTGGAATAGTGTACGTCCGGTTTACAACCAGTTTGAATCAGATTTAAAATCAGGAACTGCAGAAATTTATAAATATGAGATTCCAGGCGGTCAGTATTCAAATCTGAAACCCCAGGTAGAAAGTTTTGGATTAGGTCATAAATTTAAAGAAGTAAAAGAGATGTATAAAAAAGTAAACCTTATGCTTGGAGATATTATTAAAGTAACACCTTCTTCAAAAGTTGTAGGAGATATGGCTATATTTATGGTGCAAAACAATTACACCACTGAAAATATTTACGAAAAAGCTAAAGGTCAGGATTTTCCTGATTCCGTAGTTTCATATTTTAAGGGAATGATGGGACAACCACAGGGAGGATTTCCAAAAAGACTTCAAAAATTAGTATTAAAAGATGAACAGCCAATCACTGTGAGACCTGGAGAGTTGTTAAAAGACCAAGATTTTGATGAAATAAAAATCTATCTTGATAAAAAGCATAACATAGTTTCAAATAAAAAAGATATATTGAGCTATGCTCTTTATCCTAAAGTTTTTGATGATTATTTGACGTACAAAGAAGAGGTAGGAGATTTTACATCTATGGGAAGCGATATTTATTTTCACGGTCTGGAAGAAGGAGAAACTTGTGAAATAAAAATCTCTGAAGGAAAAATAATGGTAGTCAAATTGGTTGAAGTTAGAAAACTTGATGATGAAGGATACAGAGATGTAGCTTTTGAAATAAACGGAAATAGGAGAGTTGTAAGAATAAAAGATAAAAGTATAAAAGAAGGAATTTCAAAAGAAGAAAAAAGAAAAGCTGATCCAAATAAAAATAAAGAAATTGGCGCTAATATCCCGGGAAAAATTGTAAAGATTTTAGTTAATGAGAATGAAGAAGTAGAAGAAAATCAACCTATAGCAATAATTGAAGCAATGAAAATGGAAACAAAAATAATAGCTCCACTAAAGGGAGTAATTGAAGAAATATATGTAAAAGAAGGACAGCAGGTAGAATCTCAAGAATTAATCGCTATAATTGAATAAATACTTGATAAAAGCCTTCTAATTAAAATATAATATATATGTTAGGAGGTTTTTTATATGCTTGTAAATAATAAAAGGTACAAAAC
>JAABRS010000053.1 GCA_011390775.1 Clostridia bacterium
AAATATTTCTGTGTATATATATTTTAATACTATTTAATAATAATGTAAAACAACTATCTTTTCTTTAAGAACTAAAAACTCTAAAACTGAAATAACTTAAGATCCCAACTAATAAAAAGGATAATATAACTGTAGTAACAACTTCAATAAAATTTCCTTCTAAAAGTATAGGCGTATAAGCAATAAGAAAGGGCACTATGTAAATTACCTTTGCATATCTTAAAGATGTCCAACCGGTTTTTATAGGATCAGCTTTTGCTATTCCTGCTGCTGCATAAGCTGCCAAGCATACAGGGGGAGTTATATTTGCATCCTGACTTAGCCAAAATATAATCATGTGAGCTCCAAGTAAACTAACACCTGTATTCCTTAGTGCAGGTGCTGCAAGTACTGCTAAAATTATGTAAGATGATGTAACCGTTAAACCCATACCTAAAACATAAGAGGCTAGAGCTACTAAAATTATCATTATAGGTAAATATCCAAAAGAAAGAGAAAGTATTAATCCTGAAAACTTAAGCCCCAGTCCCGTAAGATACACAGTACCGATTATTATACCTATGCTTCCAACACTGCTTCCTACGAAGAGTATATTTTCAGTAGCTTCTTCAAATCCTTGCAAAATAATATTAAAGGACATTTCTTTTTTACCAAAGATAAAGGTAGTCCCTATGTTAACAATTACTGCCCAAAAAGCTGAAAAAGTCGGAGAGTAACCTAAAAATAATAAGATGAACAAAAGTACCAGGGGAATAAAGTAAAACCAGCCCTTTTTAAAAAGTTCTTTTATCCTAACTTTTCTAACTTCCTCTTCTATTATTTCCCTATTATCAACTATTTTTTTACCTTCAAGATGTACTATTATAATCAAACTAAAAAAATAAAGTAAAGCCGGAATTATAGATACTGTAATAATCTTTGAGTAGGGTATGCCGGTAAGTTCTGCCATTACAAATGCTCCTGCTCCCATAATAGGTGGTACCAACTGCCCTCCCGTTGAAGCTGCTGTTTCTATTGCTGCAGCTTCATGGGATTTATATCCGCTTTTTTTGATTAAAGGTATTGTAAAAGTTCCTGTAGTCATTACGTTAGCAACAGCACTTCCTGAAATAGAACCCATAAGACCGCTGGCAATTACTGCAGATTTTGCAGCTGCACCTTTAGTTTTATAGGTAAGTAAATAAGGAAGTTCTACAAAAAACTCCCCTGCTCCTGTAACTTTCATAAAGCTCCCAAACAATATAAACATAAATACATATGTCGCAAATATTTGAGTAACTCTACCATATATACCGTAAAGAGAGGTGTATAAAAAACCCATAGTTCTACCTATACTAAAACCGCTGTGAGAAAGTACTCCAGGGAAAATCGGTCCCGTGAAATTATAAAGAAAAAATCCTAATCCAATAAAAAACAAAGGATATCCTATTTTTCTTCTTGTAACTTCAAGAGAAAGCATTACAGTTATTATCCCAAAAAATATATCATAGTTGTTAGGTAGTCCGGCTCTCTTTCCAATATTAGGAAATTCGATAATAAAGTATAAAGATGAAGCTATAACTAAAATAGACAAAATAATATCTAGAGTATTTCTTTTAACATCTTTCGAAAGGTATGTTTCTGAAGTAATTAAAAAAGCCACACCTCCTATAAAGGTCCCTCTTAAAACTTCCGGAGAGAATATACCGGATCTTGCTGATATAAAAAAGAAGGCGGAAAATATAATATATAGGTATTTTCTTGTTATTTCTCTTTTAATATTAACTTCCTTCATTTAATTTTCATCCATAAACTTAACTGCACCTTCGTGTAGAGGTACCCCTAATTTATCTACCATTTTATCAATAGTTTCTAAATTAAATTCTTTTGCTCTGTTATGTACTCCTATCATATATTCTAGTCCTTCCTCAGAATAAAGTCCTTTAAGAAAGTCGTAAACTACATCTTGAGATACATCTTTATGAGCTAAAATATAGGTGAGATTTGCATAAGTCCTTATATCTTCCTTCTGTCCCTTATATGTGCCTGCAGGTATTATTGCTTCAACGTAGAATGGATACTTTTGAGAGAAGTTAAAATCCTTTCCAAAATCTGCTATACTAATAAATTCTATATCTCTGACAGAAGCTAAATCAACTATTACAGATAACGGTAATCCGCTAAAATATCCAAAGGTATCCAGATTGCCATCCTTCATACTGCTTACCTGATCTGAAGGTGGTAAATACACAGGGTCTATATCATCCCATATTCCTGCTTCTTGATAATATATTTGATGAAATATTTCAGCTGCTGAACCTCTAGGTCCTACTCCTACTTTACTCCCTTTTAAATCTTCTAAGTTTTCAACCTTATCTAAAGCTAATCCGTGATAAACGTTGGTCCATCCAAAGGTTATAATCCTTATGTCACTATAGTTTTGTCCTTCAAAAAAACCTTCACTATTATATGCCCAGAATATTTCCGAGCCATTTGCCAAAGCAAAATCTACCTCTTCAGATTGAAGAAGCCTTATATTTTCAGCTGATCCTGCAGTAGTCTGTACTGATAAATTTCCACCTTCAATATTATCGTTAAAAATAGTACTAAGACCTCCACTCATTGCAAAATAAGTACCTCCTGGAGAAGCTGCTGCCAGGGAATATTCGCTACTTTCTTCTATATTAGAATTTGTAAACAAAACAATAAATCCAATTATTAATACAGTTAATATAAAAATCAATACTGGTTTTTTATATTTCATATTTTTTTCAAAAATCATATACATGTCCTCTTTCTAATAATTTTATGCTAAATTACCATCTAATTATAATAAAGAATATCATTTGTATCAAATTAATTTAGTAATTTTAATCATTAACTTCTATATAGAAAGTGAAAGGAGGTGAGAATCATGGCAATCCAATCAAACGAAATGGAAGGAAGATTAAGATTATCTTTAAACACTGGGGTAGATGAAGAAGGAAACCCAATTGTAAAAAACAAATCTTTCTCAAGAGTTAAGCCAGGAATAACTGGTGAAGATGCATATGCTGTAGCATCTGGATTATCTGGACTTCAAGAACATACTTTAGTTGCAATCAACAAAACTGAAGAATACGAATTAGTAGAAGTTATATAATCTTTAATATTTTATAACAAGGAGGTGATATCATGGCAACTAGACTAAGAATGAGCTTTCTTAATGCTCTAAACAATACTACATCCATGTCTCTAGATGATCCGAAGGCAGATCTTACTCCTGCAGAAGTACAAACGGTAATGGACGACATTATAGTTAAGAATATTTTTAATTCTTCAGGTGGTGACTTGGTGGCTGTAAAAAGTGCTGAGGTAGTTACAACTACTGTAAATGAATTGATCTAAATTGAGTGAATGCCGTCTCTAAGGCGGCGTTTCTCATAATTTAAAATTTCCACAAAAAGGAGGAAAAAATGGACGAATTCATCTCATTAGTAGGAAATGTCGGCTTCCCCATAGCAGTCGCAACATATCTACTTGTAAGGATAGAAGGAAAGCTAACAATCCTCACACAAAGTATAAACGAACTCTCCAAAAGTATAACTATGCTAAAATAGTGAATACTCCCTTGGGGAGTTTTTATTATAGTAGTTAACAAAGTTATCCACAATAATATTTATGCAAATTATTTAATACATTGTGAATTAGTCATACCAGTGTTTGTGTCAATTGTTCATAAAGTCATTTGGAATGTTAAATCTATGTTAAGTCTTGAAATCACGGGACTTACCCACAGTGTCCACAGGTTTATCCACAGTTTTGTTGATAAAGAAAATTTCCTAAAAATTAACAGAAATTTTTTATTAATTATAGTATAATAATTACATAATCACTAAATAAATATACTAAAAGGAATGATTCGATGAAAAATTATACTAAAAAAGAGATAAGTTGGATTTTATACGACTGTGGAAACTCCGCATATTCTATGGCTATTACCACAGCACTACTACCTATTTATTTTGGTATGTTTCGCACGGGAAATAGTATGGATTTGGGCTATTTTAATTCAATAGCTAGTATTTTAGTAGCTGTACTCAGTCCTATTTTAGGTACCATAGCAGATTACAAAGATACAAAGAAAAGATTTTTTATATTCTTTTTTCTTCTTGGCATTATATTTACAGGAGCTTTAGCAGTGGTTCCCTACGGAATGTGGAAACTTTTAATAGTTTTTTACATTTTAACAGCTGTTGGTTTTGCCGGAGCTAACATATTTTACGATGCATTTTTAGTTGATACCACAACTGATGAAAAAATGGACAAAGTATCAGCTAACGGATTTGCTTTCGGTTATATAGCAAGTGTTATACCTTTTGGTATAAGTTTGGCAGTAGTATACTTTATAGGAATGGATGAGTATTTAGGTTATCAACTTGGCTTTGTTATCACTGCATTGTGGTGGGGCTTATTTACAATACCAATGATAAAAACCGTAGAACAGACATACTACATTGAGCCTGAACCTAATCCCGTCAAAAAAAGTTTTAAAAGACTATTTAAAACCTTTAAAAATATAAGAAAGCATAAGACGGTATTCATATTTTTAATTGCTTATTTTTTATACATCGATGGTGTAGATACAATTATTAAAATGGCTGTTCCATATTCACAAAGTGTTATAGGAGGAGATTCATTTGACATGTTTGTGCTATTAGGTATTCTTTTAATAGTACAGATAATAGCCTTTCCTTTTGCTATACTCTACGGTACACTCGCTAAAAGATTTACGGCAAAAAAAATGATAATGGTTGCAATAATAACATACTTAGTAGTCTGCGTTTATGCTTATACTATTAATTCTATAAATCAAGTATTTGTTTTAGGTGCCTTAATAGGTTCTGCCCAGGGAGGTATACAGGCTTTAAGTAGATCCTACTATGCAAAGATAATTCCTAAGGTAAATTCCAACGAGTTCTTTGGCTTTTACAACATTTTTGGAAAATTCGCTGCAATATTAGGTCCCTTTATTATGGCCTTTACAACTGACATCACCGGGTCTGCAAGAAACAGCATCTTAGCTTTGATGCCCTTGTTCTTAATAGGTCTTATTATACTTATTAAACTACCTGATGATACCTCTGTTGTAGATAAACATGCAGTAAGTTAGAAAAATGAAAAGTTTGCAATAAAATAGTATTTAGAGACAAAGGAGAAATTTAAGGTAATATAATATTATTCTATTAAATCTCATATTTTTTTATTCTTGAAAATTACAAAACAAGGGTTAATTCTTTAAAAATCTACCCTTGTTTTTTACATTGTTTTTATAATTTTATTTTCAAAATTCTAACAGAGTTTAATACAGCTATAAGAGCCACACCTACATCAGCAAATACTGCTTGATACATTTGAGCTAGTCCAAAGGTGCTTAGTACCATTACTAATGCTTTTATCCCTAATGCAAAGATTATGTTTTGCCACACTATCTTTCTGGTCATCTTAGCTATTTTAAAGGAATGTACAAGCTTTTCAGGTTCGTCGGTCATAAGTACAATATCCGCTGCTTCTATTGCTGCATCAGAACCAAGTCCTCCCATAGCTACTCCAACATCTGCTCTTGCTATTACAGGAGCATCGTTAATTCCATCTCCAACAAATATAGTCTTGCCTTCTCCATTATTTAGATTATCTTCTAATATTCTAACCTTATCTTCCGGCAAAAGTTGTGAGTAGTATTCATCTATTCCTATAAGTTTTCCAATTTCAGAGGCTGTACTTTCATTGTCTCCCGTCAGCATAATCGTCTTCTTAATATTTAACTTCTTAAGGCTTTTGATTGTTTCTATGGCTGTTGCCTTAAGTTCATCCTTTATAAGTATATATCCAGCAAATTTTTCCTCTACTGCTAAATATACCAGGGTTCCCTGATCCTTTATTTCCTCATTAATGGATATGTCTTTTCTATCCATTAATTTTCTATTACCTACAAGAATTTTCTTGCCGTCAATTTCCGCCTCTATACCAAATCCAGCTAATTCTTTTTGAGACCGAATTTTTTCTTCATTTATGTTTTTTCCATATTTATCCTTTATAGATTCTCCTATAGGATGATTTGAGAAAGCTTCTCCGTAAGCTGCATACTTTAATACATCTTCTTCCTTATAGTCATTGAATCCAACTACTTTTGTTACCTTAAATTTGCCTTTAGTCAAGGTTCCGGTCTTGTCAAATATTACCTTATCCACCTTAGTTAAAGCTTCTAAATAGTTACCACCCTTTATAAGGATGCCGTGATGAGATGCTGCTCCCAAACCTCCAAAATAAGCCAGTGGTATAGAAAGCACTAAAGCACAAGGACAGGATACTACTAAAAATATCAATCCTCTATATATCCAATCTCTAAATTCTGCTCCTTCTATAATTAATGGAGGTAAAACCGCTATAGCCGCTGCTAAAAAAACAACTGCAGGAGTATAATATTTTGCAAATTTAGTTATGAAATTTTCTGTTTTAGATTTTTTACTGCTGGCATTTTGTACGAGGTCTAATATTTTTGAAACCGTAGAATTTTTAAATTCTTTTTCTACTTCTATTGTAATAAGCCCCTGTTTATTTATGCCTCCGCTTAATACCTTGTCACCTTCTTCTATATCTGTCGGGATTGACTCTCCTGTCAGTGCCGAATTATCAACTGCTGTACTTCCATTAATAACTTTTCCATCTAAAGGAATCTTCTCTCCCGGTTTTACTAAAATCAACTCTCCAATTGATACTTCTTCCGGAGATACTCTTTTGCTTTCACCATTTACAACTAAGTTTGCATAATCAGGTTTAATATTTAATAAAGCCTTTATAGATTTTTTAGAATTATCTGCTGCCCTATCCTGAAGTAGTTCTCCAACTCTGTAAAAAAGCATAACTCCTACTGCTTCCGGATATTCACCTAAGGCTATAGCCCCAATTGAAGCTATAGACATTAAAAAGTTTTCATCGAAGAAATCTCCCTTTAATATGTTTTTAACAGCTTTTTGAATAATCTCAAATCCTAATATTAAATAAGCAGTCATGTAAAGTATTAAATCTATGTAGAAATTACCACTATAAATAAGACCGGCAATAAAAAGTAATGCTCCTATTGTTATGCTTCCTATCTCTATTTGATCTTCAGTAAATCTCTTTCCCAGATTATTTAAGTTTTTTTTTGAATCTTCTTCTGGTTCTTTTTTTGTTACATCTATATCTACGCTGCAATGTCCGCAGGAACATCCGCTGTTTTCTTCTATTTTTTTTAGTACAACTTTTTTTTCATCTTCTTGACAACCTCCACAGGAGCAGCTGTCGCAGTCATGTCTTTCTACTTCCACTTCTTCGTAGTAGGTTCCTCTATCTTCATCATACTTTAAATTTAGTTTTTCACTCATTATTTCCTCCAATCTGTCATTCCGTGATTTATATGGTCGAATCCCTGCTCAAATATAGTCTTTACATGTTCATCATCTAAAGAATAATAAACTACCTTGCCATCTCTTCTGCTTTTAACCAGTCTAGCATTTTTTAAAGATCTAAGCTGGTGGGAAACTGCAGATTGACTCATACACAAAACTGCTGCTATGTCGCAAACACACATTTCGTGATTAAAAAGAGTGTAAAGTATTTTTACTCTCGTTGAATCTCCAAACACTTTGAAAAACTCTGCTAAATCATAAAGTTTTTCTTCTTGAGGCATTTTATTTCTTACCTCATCTACTCTATCGTCGTGAATACAGTAGGTATCACAGGTATCTATATCTTTTTTATTCATAAAAACATCCTTTCATCTGAACATATGAGCATGTATTCAATTGATACATAAATAATAACCTCTTAGACTGTAAAAGTCAAGAGGTAATATGATATTTTATTCAACAAATCCTATTACAATGTCAACAACTTCATCAATGATTTTTTTAGATACTCTTTCAAAAAATACTGCATTTCTTGCCTCTATATCTAAAGCTTTTACTTGCTCGCACATTATAAATCCCTTCGTATTTAAATCATTATCAAGTTTCACGTGAAGGGGGAATTTTCTATCAGTTCGAGTTATAGGACATACTAAAGCTATGTTTAAAAAATTGTTGTATGTATTATTGCTGATTATCAATGCAGGTCTTTTCCCCTTTTGTTCATGTCCAGCTTGAGGATCAAATTCTAAAAGTATTATATCCCCCTGTTTAGGCACATAAGACATTATAGTACCTCATTTCCTTTTGGTCTTCCTGTATCCCATTCACCATAATTATATTCACCATCATATTCAGCAATTCTCTCCTTCAGTGATCTATGCTTGTATATAGGTTCTATTATTAATTTACTATTTTCTATTCTTATTTCAATTTTATCATTTTCTTTAAGTCCAAGAGTATCTAGTAGTTCCTTAGGAATTCTCACTGCATTACTATTTCCCCATTTTTTAATTTGTGTATACATATTTATCACCTCAATTTTAGTATATACATTGTATATACTATTGTCAATAATTATATATTTTTATTTTTTTGAAATATGATAAAATATAATATAGGTAATCTAGGAGGTAACTATGTCAGATCTATTAAATCACTACTACTGCGGTGAGTTAGTTTTAGAAAAATTAAATTACGGTCCAAAAAATATTATAAATTTAAATAGAGATTTATTCGACTTAGGATGTCAGGGTCCTGATTTTTTCTTATATAACGGAGTTTCACCCTGGAAAAAAGATAAAGGAATACAAAAATATGGAGGATTAATTCATACTTGTCCTACCAGCGAGTTATTTTTTATAATGTCTGAATATATAAACAATTTAGATAACGAGGAACTCAGAAAAAAATATCTATCATATTTATTTGGATATGTATGCCATCACACCTTGGATTCCATAACTCATCCCTTCATTTTTTATTACTCTGGAATTAAAGATGAGGAAAATCCTGACTCATTCATATATTCTCACTATCATAAAAAGTTTGAAATGTATTTAGATGTTTTTATGGCAAAAAAATTAGAAAAAAAAGGCCCCTTAGAATTTCCTATGGCAGAAATATTCACTTTAACCACTGTAGATAAAGATATAGTTTATACTTTAAATAAAGAAGTATTGAAGAAACTTTTCCATATAGATCTTAAAAAATCAGATGTTGATGATAGCTTGAAAGAAGCTGCTTCACTGCTTAAGCTATTTCCAGATAAAAAAGGTGTTAAATTCAAAATATTTTCTTTCATAGAAAAAATTATTAAAAAACCTTACATTATCACTAAAGCTATTATAACTAAAGACATTAAAGATACAGAAGATTATATGAATTTAGAGCACAATACCTGGGTTCATCCCTGTGACTTAAATGAAAAAAGACATGAATCATATCCCGATCTTTTTTTCAGAGCAGTTGATGAAGCCAATATTAAGCTAAACCAACTATACGAACTTTTATATAATGAAGAACTTAAAAAAGAAGAAATACATAAATTATTTAAAAACATTTCTTTTGAAACTGGTAAACCTGTGTCCTCTGAAACAGAAGAATCACCAGCCATGATAAATTTTAATGTGAAGAAAATATAGAATTTGTAAAGACAATTGATAATTCTTATCATTTATCTTGACATGAAGTAAATACTTTGGTATTATTAAATTATATTAAATTGTGTCCAATTTAATTGAACTAAATATAAATTATAGGAGGAAATATAATGAACATATATGATTATACAATAGAAAAAATTGATGGAACAAAAGTTAGTCTAGAGGAATACAAAGGAAAGGTATTATTAATTGTAAACACAGCAACTAAGTGCGGTTTTACACCTCAATATGAAGGACTTGAAAAAGTTTATGAAAAATACAACAATCAAGGTTTTGAAATTATTGATTTACCTTGTAACCAATTTTTAAATCAAGCACCGGAAAACAATGAGGGATTAGCAAATTTCTGTAAGATAAACTTCGGCACTAAATTTGAAACCTTTAGCAAAATAGAAGTCAACGGAGAAAATGCACATCCATTATATAAATATCTAAAAAAAGAAAAACCAAAAGATTTTGATAACGGTAAAATGAAAGGCCTATTAGAGAAATTAGAAGGTAAATTCTCAGTAGACGAAGAAGAAATTCAATGGAATTTTACTAAATTCCTAATTGATAAAAAAGGTAATGTAATAGAAAGGTATGCACCTACAGTAGAACCTAAAGAATTTACTGATAAAATCGAAGAGTTACTTTAGATACAGGTGGGATAAATGGATTACGATAGCTTAAAGCTGGAAAATCAACTTTGTTTCCCCTTATATGCATCTTCTCGAAAAATTACTAAGCTTTACAGACCTATACTTGAACCTTTAGGTCTAACATATACAAAATATATAACTATGATGGCTCTTTGGGAAAAAGATAATGTTTCAGTCAAAGAATTAGGAGAAAAATTGTATTTGGATTCAGGAACACTAACCCCCTTGTTAAAAAAACTTGAAAACCAAAACCTAATTATAAGAAAAAGAAATCCTGAAGATGAGAGAAACCTTATAGTTACCTTAACCAAAAAAGGAAAAAATTTAAAAGATGAAGCATTAAAAGTACCACAAGAAATATCATCCTGTATTAACATTTCTCCAAAGGATGCAAAGGAGCTTCACAGACTCCTTCATTTAATACTCAAACAGTAAAAACAAACACGTGAAATCAATGGTATGCTCCTCTTATAGTAGATAGTATAAATAATAAAACTATAAACTACAAGGAGGAGCATTTTTCTTTTACAAAAAAATAATCTAAATTAAAATCCGTATTAGAACTTTTTTTATTTTAGATTATTCCAAACTTTATTAGAACACGAATCAGACCAAGCTTCAAACCAATTTTAGGTTAGTTCGTCATAAAATAGAGGAACTGTACCCCTTTTTTATTCAGTAAGAATAGAGTAGAGAAATAACAGCTAGTATTACTTCCCTCTCATTGAACCGTACATACGGGTCTCGTATACGGCTCTACAATTTATACTCCAACACTTCTTAGATAGTATTGTAAAGGATTGAGCAAATATGCTCCGTCCTTTATTTTTGTTTCAAGTAAATTTGGATTTAAAATAAAGTTCACTACATTCATCCCACATCTTTTGTACCAACCAAGTCTTGAGTTTGCAACTTTATAAATAGCTTCGTGATTGAATCCATTATTATACTTTCTATTTAGGTAGGTCAAGTTCCTATAGATTGTCT
>JAABRS010000054.1 GCA_011390775.1 Clostridia bacterium
TTCATCTCCTGTAGCATCTGCAATATGAATTACTTTAAGACCTGTCTTCTCTTCAATATCCGGTGCCATTAAATGCATTGTGTTTGTGCAAATTACTATAAATTCTGCACCAGCATTTTTCAAATTAATTGATTCATCAACCATTAATTTCGTTAGAGACTTCCACTTTCCTTTGTTTTGTAATACTTCCACATCATGAAAGTCAAAAGAATACAATAAGCAATCTGCAGAATGGGATCCACCTAATTTTGATTTTACTAATTCATTCAAAATTTTATAATATTCAAGAGAAGATTCCCAACTCATTCCTCCTAGTAAACCAATTTTCTTCATTTCATAACCTCTTTTCCTTTTATTATTTAATATCATATAATTATTTATAATCATATCCTTCTTTTTTAAATTCAACAGGAGGAACTTTTGTCACTTCAAAGGTTGCAGATGCAAACTCAACTTGATCAGAACTATTTTCTACTTTCTTAAGAATTTTTGTAAATAGTTGATCCTTTACACTTACTCGCTTTTTATAATCTACCACATACCTTAGGGTAAACTCTACCCAGTTATCATTGGCAATGATATTTACCATAGGGTGAGTTGAGGCATTTTCAATCAGAAATTTTCGAACCATGATATCCCATTGCTCTTCTGCTTCATTAGAATAGTCACCCACCACTTCATGAGCTACATCATAAAGAATTTCTCTTGCCAAAGTATAGTTGCTTCCGTATTGAATCGGAACCTTAATTTCATCCCAAAGAAAGGGAAAATCAGAAGAATAATTATATACAGGTTCTTTAAAAACAAAACTATTGCCAATTCTTACAATTCTGCCGCTATATAAGTCACCTTCTACCCATCCTCCTATTTCCATTATGGTGGTTCTCAAAACTCCAACATCAATAACATCTCCTTTGATTCCACCCAACAACACTCGATCTCCAGATTTATATATATCAGTAAATAAAATCGCAATCCAACCGGCTATGCTGACAATTACCTCCTGCAAGGCAAAAGCAATACCTGCTCCGGCAATTCCAAAAAAAACTGTTAAAGTTCCCAAGCTTTCTCGATAAATAATTGAAATCAAAAGAATAATAAGAAAATATCCAGCTACACTTACAGCCTTTTTACTTTTATAAGAATTATCATTATCTTTTATATATCTGCTAAGACGGGACCTAATTAGATTTTTTATAGTCAATATAATTATTATACCAATTACAACCAGTATTGCTCTTACAACATAAGAATTTTGTAGCACCAGGTCAATATATTTATCCATATAATCCTCCTCTATTTAAATTAAGAAATCTAACTCTACATTATTTTTCGAAGAATTTTGATAATTCATTTAAATTTTAACACTTAAAGCAAGTCCATACAACAAAATTTGATATATTACTAATAAAAAATAGTGTATAATTAAATAAAAACGAAAGGAGATGCAATCATGAATAAAACAATAAAAGGCCTTATCTTGGGTATTGTAATTGGAGCAGTTTTAATGTTTCCTGTTTCTTCCTTTGCCAGTTCAATTACAGAGTTTATCCTAGTTAATGCTCAGTATCCAATTATAGTTAATGATAATCTATATGAAGGTGAATTACCTATACTCAATTATGAAGGTTCCACCTATGTTCCTTTAAGAACTATGAGTGAACTTCTCGATGTCAATATATTTTGGAACGAAACACTTAGACAGGTCGAAATTACACATGGAGATCCTACAGAAAATCAAGCCTTTCGTAATATAACAGTAAGTGGATCTCAAGGCACCTATGTTGTAACGGGTGAAGCGCGAGTTTTCGAAGCCAATTTTCAATATGAGGTGGAGGATGGACATTACATCTTTCTTGAAGGCTCTGCAAATGCATCTGAAGGCGGTCCCGATTGGGGAACATTCACTATCAACATCAATATCCCTGAAGGAGATTTACCTGAATATGGAACATTGATGCTAATTTTGTTTGAAGAAAGTGCCGATGACGGTTCGCGAGTTAATGAACTTCCTGTAGTGCTAGAAGTATTATCTTAATATAAAATACAACTTATTCGGTATGTATCAAGATTATCAATAATAAATAAAGGATGACACATATCTAGTTATCCTTTATTTCATTTTGGTTTATTTTTTTAATTAATATTAAATTTTTCCTAATCTATCAAAAAATATGCCCAATCCAAATCTAATTTATCTGTATTATTCTGCCAATACAATAAATTATTATAGTAATAATCTATCATTTCAATCACTGGTTTTTCAAAATTTTTCTTATCGTATTTCAAAATAATTGACGTCAGTTCATAAATAGGTAATCCAATTGCATGAGATGCTACATGAACTGTAGCTCCTGCATGACCAATTGCATGACAAAGGGCAGCATATTCGTCGTCATTAATTTCTTTTGCAACAGCATGACAGTTCAAAATGGCTCTTTTAGCTTCAGGCATTTTTATCTTTCCTCTCGCCCATATCTCGCATTTTTCTAGACATATCCTGGGTCTATCTTCATTAAGATATTTTTCTTCAAACTGTTTTAAAGTATCTTGTCCACAATTTAAAGCCCACATCACAAGTGTGCGATGATTTTGTAATCGAATTAATTCTTTTAATTCTATAAGGCACTTGCTGTCTCTATTGAAAAACAATTTATTGTTCTTATTAATTTTTATATAAACATCTTCAAAAATACTTTTATCAAACATATATCCACCATTAACCTATTTTTTAAATTTAAAATAATTTATATTTTTCTTCTTAGTACTTTAGCATATGGATGACTTTTATCCTTGTCTTCAACAACAATAAGCAAATTATCCATTATCATTTTTTCGATGCGTAGAGCATACCAGCTGTCACCAACACCTATTCTGTGCTCTCCTATTAATCTACCTATAAATCTCGCCATGATGAATTCATTTTCTGGTATGTTGTTTGTTATGATAGAATCATAAAAGTTTTCCGGCACTGAAATTAATCGCCCATTTAAATTTGTTCTTAAAAGCGAATTATCTTGAATTAAAACTCTCCATTGGTCACTTACAACCTTCTTATCTAACAAAGACAACTTTTTTTCTAAAGGAACAAACTCATAAAATTTACCTGCAGAAACTTCTCCCCAGTTGCTGTAAAAAACTGTTTCTTTTTCAGATATAATTTTGTATTCCGGCAATTCAACAACTCTTATATCACAGTCAATATCTTTTAGTATGTAACATACATAATAAAATCCACACGTTGAATAGGGGGCATTACTTTTCCATATCCTTATAGTTTTTCCATTATTTGCTGCAGTTATTAATTTTGTAAGATCTTGTCTCTGACTTTCGAAAAATTTTTCCATTTCAATATCATCAAAAGAATATCTACTCCATAATCTTTTGAATACATTCTTTCGCTCTTTTCCATCAATTTCACCGGATATATCCCCTATATCAAGATTGAAACCTATGTTTACCACCTCCGATGAACTACCTCCAACTGCTTTACCTTCAAATTGTTTCTTTAACTCAACTTTTTTTGGCTTTCTACCAATATATCCAACAGTTCCTGAAAGCATATTTTTTATATCATAATTTTTTGCTGCTTTCATCGAACCTTTTTCACTATCACTAAATACAACTTCAAGCATTATTCTTCTCCTATTTAAACTATTAGATTTAATTTTATAATAACATCTGATAAAGTACAATCTTTTAATTAAAGTTCTTTAAATAAAAAAGTTAATATTTTAGTTTGCATTAATAGCTTAGAGAGTTTTATTTGTAAAAAGCAATCATAAAATAATCCATACTTGGAACTTTTATACTAAGATTACGTCAAATATTATAAAAGAAGCTTAAAAAATAATATTTTGGATATGATAGATAATCTAAAAAAGGAGGCCAAAATGAAAGTTAAATTAATTATAGTATTATTAATATCATTAATGCTTTTAACAGCATGTTTAGGTAATGGAAATGAAGCTAACGAAGATCAGTTGCCTTCAGATTCAGGATCTGAGCTAGTTACTTACGGAGTAGCTGGTCGTATCACAAATATTACAAACAATGAATCAGAAAATGAAATAACTATTTTAGTTGAAAGCGAGTCAGAAAATAATGGAGCTGAGTATGATAAAGCTTCTGTTAAAATTACAGATGATACTGTTATATATAGTGGTGATGGAAACAAAACAAGAGATTTAGAGTTAGGTCAATACGTAAGAGTTTTCTTTACAGGGAATGTTATGGAATCCTATCCAGTCCAAGCAACTGCAAAACAGATAAATATAGTACATGATGAAGACTTAGAATTCAAAGACGATCCAAAGGAAGAATAATTTAATAAATTCAAACTATTTCTATAATAAAAAATGGCTGAACTTTTTATTCAAAAATGTTCAGCCATTTTATAGTTTAATATTTATGAGACTTCATACATCAAGAATTATCAGTTTTTATAACTCAGATATTTTAGAAAGCACTTCCTTAAAATCAGGGATTTCTGATATTTCATATGTCTCTACCCACTGGATTTTTCCTTTTTCGTTTATTAGTATGTTTGCTCTTCCCGAAGCATTTAATTTTTCTAAAAATACACCGTAAGCCTTTGCTACTTCTCCTAAAGGATTATAATCTGATAACATTTGTAATTTTTTTATATTTATTACTTTTGCCCAAGCTGATTTAGAGGGTATATGATCAACATTAATTCCAAATGGAATTATATTTTTTTCTATGAATCCATCATAGTTGAGCTCTAAGGCTCTCATATGGTCTAGTCAACCAGCCGTCCATGCTAAAGGATGAAAGGATAATAACACCTTTTTACCTTCAAAATCTTTTAAACTTACATCTTTTCCATTTTGATCTTTCAAATTAAATTCAAAAGCTTCTTGTCCAACCTTAATTACATCATTCATACTATTTCTCCTCTCTTTAATCAATTATAATTTAATATTTTGAATTTTTTTTTGTTTTAAGAGACTATTTCTCAAAACTCAATTTACTTGTCTGTTGTTATTATTATTACCCGGTGGAAAAATTGTTATACAGTTTAGAAATATTAAAATTTAAATATCAATTCATATTATTATAATTTTAATTTGTTATATTTTTTTATTAAGATACTGTATCTGTATGTCTAATTGATTAAAATAAAACTATATGCTATTATAATTTGAATAATACCATTTTAATAGGAGATAGAGATGATAGAAGTATACAAAAATATTTATCTGGAAGAGATTCCTCTACCTAATAATCCTTTAAAATATTTGAACTTTTATGTTATTAAAGGCAAAGAAAAATCAATGATAATAGACACTGGTTTTAACCATGAAGATATTAAAGAAAAAATCATGAAAGTTTTTGAAAAACTAAATTTAGAGCCTAAAAAAACCATGCTTTTCCTAACTCATCTTCATTCAGACCATACGGGATTAGCATCATATTTTGAAAATTTAGGTCTGTCTATTTTTATTAGTAAAGTTGATGGTGAAATATTAAATAGTAGTAAAGATATCTCAGATACTTTCTGGAAAAATTTAGCTAAAAACGAAATTTTACAAGGATTACAGGAAGATAATCTTGATATAAAAAAGCATCCTGGATTTAAATATCGTGCTAAATCTAAAATAAAATATATTCCTGCAGTGCCAGGAGAATATATTAAAATTGATAATTACAATTTTGAAATTATAGATTTAAAGGGACATACTCCTGGTATGGTTGGTCTTTACGAAGCCGAACACAAAATACTTTTTTGTGGGGATCATATACTTGGAAAAATAACTCCAAACATTACATATTGGGGAGCTCAACATGGTGATATGTTGGGAAAATATTTTGAAAGTTTGGATCTTGTTTATAATATGGATATCGAACATTTATTTTCATCACACCGCTTTTTAATTGATGATCATAAAAAAAGAATACAAGAACTCTATAAACATCATAACCATAGATTAGATGAAGTCAGAAATACATTAAAAAAACTAGGAAAATCTACTGTAAGAACAGTTGCAAAAAATATGCATTGGGATATAAAAAGTAAGAATTGGGATGATTTCCCCAAATCACAAAAGTGGTTTGCAGTTGGTGAAGCTCATGCTCATTTAGAACACCTTAGAGCATTAAAAGAAATAGATGTAGAAGAGCAAAATGGCTTGCTCTACTACTATAATATGCCTAAATAAAAATTAATACTGCTTTAGAGAAATTATTTTATTTTCCATTATAACCATTTATAATCAATACATAACTATTTTTATCCTTATCAATAATCTCTATCCCCTTAAATAAATCCATACCATCAATTTCTTCTTTTGTTTTCCCCTCTGTAGAAAAGACAAAGTTTCCACTTATTTCAAGATATGGCTCATCCTCATTTACAATCTTAGGAATGTGAGGTCCGTTTTCTAATAACAACTCCTCATATTCTGGATTTATCAGAGGCTGTTGTGCATCTATATTATTAATGTCTTCTTTAGAACCTGTAATATTCATAGTATAAGTAACTTTTGTTTTTTCAAGACCACTATTTTCAGCAGCACCGTAAGCTATCGAACCGTTCATTACATATATTTCATCCTCTTTGACTGTGTTGCTATTAGAACAACCAAACAGTGTAAGCATCAAAATTAAAGTCAATAATATTATACTGATTTTTTTCATAATCTTTCCTCCACATAATATAATAATCTGTAATTCATAATTTTGTTTTTCCTTTCTTCATCAATTGATTTATAAGGATTTTTCATTTTTTAGAATTCTTTTGTGATACGTTTTATTCTTGAAAGACTTGCCTACAAAAACTCCAGCTGATGATATTATTAAATAACCTACAATATAAACCCAAGCAGTACTATTGAAATAAATGAAAATTGCAGGAATAAAAAGAATACCTATAATTATTGAAAAAAAGAAATTCCATCCATTTTTGAAACCGTATATAAAAGATATGACAAAACAAGTTAAGGGTATTATTATTAATAAAATAACCATGAAACTTCCAGTGGAATTACCAAACAGTGGAAAAAGATAATATGAAACTGCTGATGCTAAAAAGTATGTAGTCATTTTTTTAAATTCGTTCATTATTTCCCTCCTAAAGAATACTCATATTATACCACTTTCAATGTATTTAAAACAGAATTTTAAATTCAATAAAATCGTCTAATTTACTTTTTCAAATCTTTTTCCTATTATAAATCCAGCTACTTTCTCGAATAATACAATAAGAAGAATATAAAAAACAGCATCTTTAGCAGGTATTAACTCCAACGCTAATAACAATCCCATAAGGAGGTAATATATTTAGTCATTTTCTACTCAATTTCCATTGAGTACGATTTGAGTGATGAATTTCCCATCTTTTATTGAGAATCCTGCTGTACCGTCATACAGTTCTGCTGTATAGAGAATACTTTTAGTACCAGTTCCTCCACCTTGTTTTTGTGTTAAGGGTAGTTCTCCTTCAAATTCAATATCTGATCGACATGTGTTTTCAACCTGTACTCGTAGTCGCTTGTCGATAAATTTAGTTGTTACTATGATTTCCTTTTCTTCATCATCTGGAAGTCTCATACAGCCCTCTAAAGCATTCTCCATAGCATTTCCCAGTATACAGGTGAGGTCGATGTTATCTATGCCAATCACCTTTGGTACACTAACATTAAATCTAGTATCGATACCTTCAGCCTCAGCCCTGTGGTAATAAATATTAAAAATACTATTGGCAATTGAATTTAAACAAAAAGTATTGGAATTGTGTATATCCAATGATTCATCAACACTCTTCATGTAAGCCTTCAGTTGTTCAATATCACCATTTTGCAGCATCTCAATAATCACTGAATTGTGGTGATGCATATCGTGTTTTTGTCTATAAACAAGCTCTGTTGTCTCCTGTTGGCTGGCTAGTTCTGATTCCCATAGTTTTTCCTGCTGCGACATAAGAAGCTGTCGCTTTTCCAGATCATATTTTTCAACAATTGCATTTGCTTGTATATACAAAAGATAATATACAGCTAAAAATAAAATGTATGTAGTAGCAATTATTACTCTTGACCATGTAAAGTTGGTCCAGTACCAATAAGGAGAAGGATAATACAGCACCATTACTTGCATTACCAAAAACATTAGTGGAACAACCACAGATGTCCGCCACTCTTTGTCCAAAGTCTCCACCAACCTTCTAAAACGTGGTCGTACAAATTTAAACAGAATCGGAAGAATGACCAAATAAATTGTCAGACGTACAATAATACGTGCTCCAACAAAAGCACTCCCATCATAGTTGATGGATAGAGTGTCACTAATATAACTGATTGATACATAAATGTTGACAAAGGTAAAAAAATTAAACAAGGATACAAAAAATTTGTCCTTAGAGCAGATTAAAAACCATGAAAGCTCTATAAATAGAATAAATAGTATTGCAACACGGTCAACAGAGTTGATGCCCTTGGTAAATAGAATATATGAAAGCACACTGATCCCAAAAATCATCACTGCCAACCCTATCACTATTCGCTTTTTAACAGGTTCTTTAAACATCATTACCGAGGATGACATAAGGGTAAAGCCTACAACAGATTGCAAAAACGATAAAAAAACAAGTACATTGTACAGCACATCTAATTCCTCCTTTCTTATCTTTAATCTATCATAAAAAAACCCCCCCAAAAAAATTTGGGGTAATTGCCATCATATTAGGGGCAATTGCCTAATCTTATCATTCTTCAGACATTTGAAACCGTAAAAACTCTTCTTTAAGATTTTGATAGGCGCGATAAGGGTAATTTATTTTATCACCGGAATCTAATATAATCAGGTTTTTTGTAATTTGCCTAATAAACCTTAAATTCAGGTTAATTGAAGCACCGCATTTAACAAAAGTTTTCGCCGGTGTTAATAAATCGAAAAGGACTGATGATGTAATTCTAACGTCGATTTTTTCACCCTGCATAGTGTGAATGATCTGGTAATTATTTCTGCCTGATTCAGTAAAGACAATATCTCTTATAAAAACACGCACTATCCCTTCTGATGATTTAAAGGTTATTATGTGGCGCCTTTCTACATTTAATCTTCTAAAAATCTTGTCTAAAGCCGAAAAAAAAGTAATCTCTTTATATGGTTTAATCAGATATTGAGCAGCATCTACTTCAAAAGCATCAATAGCGTGGTCACGAGAAGTAGTAAGGAAAATAATTTCTCCTTTATCATCAAGCTGACGTAGTTGTCGAGCAGCATCTGTACCAAGCATACCCGCCATGTAGATATCTAATAAAACTATATCAAATCCTCCATTTTCCTCCACGTGACATAACAACTCTAAGGGTGCAGAAAAAGAAACAATTCTTATTTCGTATTTTGGGTGCTTCTCTATGTATTTTTCAAGAAAACCACGAGCTCGCTCAAGTTCTTTTAATTCGTCATCACAGATTGCAATACTAATCATAAAATTATCTCACCCTTCTAACTTTTCTTACATTATATCCATTTCCAATCCTTCTGTCTACAACACCACCTTATTTAAAATTTCAAATAATATCTTGTTTGTTATTAAGACTTTTGATGATATTAATCCTAAATAAATATACCTCCTAACATTAAGGAGGTATATTCTTATTAGTCTTTATTCAATAAATAATCCAGCTTCTACTAAAATATTTTTTAGTGATTCTGTAATAGTCAAATTAGGTAAAAATTTTGTTATACTAATACCACTGATAAGTCTAAGTGGAAAAATTCTATCCAAAGTATCAAAATCCCAAATGGAAATATGAAATCCGTGATAGTTTTTTGTATACTCCAGTGCCTTTTGTGTGTTTAATCCTCCGTAGCCGCTTTCTAAGTCGTATCCGACTTCTCCCAAATCGGTGGCAGTTTTATATAGAATGCTTCTTACATCCTCTGGACTTAAATTAGGATTTACCTGTAAAAGCCTTGCCGCCGCTGCACTTACAAAAGCACTGGCATAGGATGTGCCACTTACATGAGTCATTCTTCCTGAAGCTCTTGCTACCCACAAGTCCTCTCCAATTGTCACCAATGAGACGGAGGAGTTTCGCTGAGAAAATCCAGACACTTCTCCACTTTCATCTAAGGCACCAACACCTATTACTGTATCGTAAGCTGCAGGAAAATAAATGTTTAGAGGTGCTTCTTGAAAATCGTTGCCTACTGCAGCCACAATAACAACGCCCTTTGTTTCTGCATATTCACAGGCAGCCTTAAGTTCCTTAGAATCTATTAAAACACCTGCGCTTAAATTGATAACACGACAGGAAAATACATCCACCGCATCATAGATTATCTGGGCAATCATCTCAGCATTACCCTTTACAAGGGATTTCCCATCCAGGCTGATATAAACAAGAGGAAGAAGAGTGGCTTCAGGATAAGATCCTTTAAGATCACGATCGGACTTTCCTATTATAAGGCTTGCAATAGCAGTTCCGTGATTGATTTTATCTTCTGTATCCTCATTTGGTAGAATGTAATTTTTGCCTTGAGCAATTTGTCCACTGCCCAGTGCCTGGGTAGATATACCCGTGTCGATGATTGCAATTCTGACACTGTTTTCTGTTTCTACTGCAAAAGCAGTTTGGCTTAAAAGCAAAAATATTACTAATAATAAAGCAATCTTACGCACTACCTCACCTCCTATTTAAAGATTACCCCTGCCAATCATTGACAGGGATATTATTGTTGCTAGTTCACCATATCTAGAACCGTTCCTGATAAGTTTATACCGTTTAAAATGGTTGTTTCGGTGCTGTTGTTCTTCACGGTTCCTGTGAAGTAAAGCACATTGGAATCTACTCCACCTGCATAGGTCATGGTATTAAGATTTGTTCCGCTGATGGTAGCACCGTTTAAATCGGCTACAATTTCATCAAAGACAACGGCAATGGTGACCGCTTCTCCTATTTTGTATTCGCCTGCTGCCATGGACGCAAAGTCTAATTTAGTTGGTTCTTTAGTGTCAAGGGGCGCTGAGTATAGTGTTCCACTCCCAAACCAATAAGAAGAATTGTTAGACGCCTTATTATATGTCGCAACAGAAATGCCTAC
>JAABRS010000055.1 GCA_011390775.1 Clostridia bacterium
GATAGAGCTACCGGAAGGTAAGTGGAAGAATATCTTTGAAGATAGAGAAGAAAAAGATAAGATTTTTCTTGAAGGTATTTCCTGCAGTGCTTTTGAAATAATAGAATAAAATAATAAATATAAAAAAGTGAATTTCGATAAAAAACATTTTAAATATTGGAGGGGTAAAATTGAAAAAATTATCAATAAATCATTCGAAGGTATTAAACATTATAAATGCTAATGATATTTACAAAATGCAGGAAGTGGTTAGAAACTGTCACGAGATGCTTCATGAAGGAACCGGGAAAGGTTCGGAGTATGTCGGATGGGTTGATTTACCTAAAAACTACGATAAAAAAGAATTTGAAAGAATTAAAAAAGCTGCAGAAAAAATTCGTGAAAATTCCGATGTACTTATAGTAGCAGGTATAGGAGGGTCATATTTAGGAGCTAGAGCAGCTGTAGAAATGTTGAATCATACTTTTCATAACGAGTTATCTAAAGAAAGCAGAAAAGGACCGAAGATTTATTTTATAGGGCATAATATAAGTACGAACTATATAAATGATCTTATGGAAAATATAAAAGACCAAGATGTTTCAATTAATGTTGTATCAAAATCAGGAACCACAACAGAAACTGCCATAGCATTTAGAATTCTACGAGACTTTATGGAAAATAAATACGGAGATGAGGCTGCGGAAAGAATTTATGCTACAACTGATAAAAGTCAGGGAGCTTTGAAAGCTTTAGCCGATAAAGAAGGGTATGAGAGCTTTGTGATACCAGACGATGTAGGGGGAAGATATTCTGTGTTAACTCCCGTAGGACTACTTCCAATTGCTGCCGCCGGTATAGATGTCGATAAATTAATGAATGGTGCGTTGGATGCTTTTAATGATTTATCGAACAGTAATCTTGAGGACAATGATGCATATAAATATGCAGTAGTAAGGAATTTGCTTTACAATAAAGATAAGACAATAGAAATACTTGTAAACTATGAACCAAGATTGTTTTATTTTGGAGAGTG
Organism: Clostridia bacterium; assembly: GCA_011390775.1. GTDB lineage: Bacteria > Bacillota > Clostridia > Tissierellales > Dethiosulfatibacteraceae > UBA8670. The sequence goes on from JAABRS010000055.1 coordinate 1,016, forward strand.
GTTTAAGCAGTTGTTTGGAGAATCAGAAGGTAAAGATGGAAAAGGAATATTCCCGGCATCATTAAACTTTACTACAGACTTACACTCAATGGGTCAGTACATACAAGATGGCAGAAAAAACATCTTTGAAACTGTCATCAACGTTGAAAAATCTGAGGAAGATATATTAATAGAAGAAGACAAGGATAATTTAGATGGTTTAAATTACTTATCTGGAAAGACTTTAGACTATGTAAATAAAAAAGCAATGGAAGGTACTATAAAAGCACACATAGATGGTGGAGTACCAAATATTATGATAGATGTTAATAGATTAGATGAGTACAACTTGGGATATATGTTTTATTTTTTCATGAAAGCATGCGGCATGAGTGGATATTTATTGGGAGTTAATCCATTTAATCAACCAGGAGTAGAAGCATACAAAAAGAATATGTTTCAATTATTAGGTAAGCCAGGATATTAAAAAAGGCATACTGATTTGAGGTAACTTAAAATGAATCTTAAAAACAACATTAAGGACGCAATTTAAATATTTGAATGTTAGTAGGTGCAAAATGATATCAATTAAAGAAATGGAAGAAATGCTTAATGAAATAGCAGAAGAGCTGCCTCAGCAGATTTACAGAAGATTAAACGGCGGGATAATACTTCTTCCTGAAACCAAACAAAATAGAAAAAGAGAGGCCACAAACCTTTATATACTGGGTCAGTACCATCACGGGGGAGTAATGGGTAGATATATATCTATTTATTACGGTTCTTTTAGGAGAGTTTACGGACATTTGAGCAAAGAAGAAATAAGAAAAAAGCTTATGCATACTCTTAAGCATGAATTTACTCATCATTTGGAGTCAATGGCAGGAGAGAAGGATTTGGAAATCGAAGATGCAAAATTCATAAAAGAATATTTTGAAAAAAGAAATAAAAGGGAGAGGTAATGAAGGTAAATTTATCAGTACTAATTATAATTGTATTAATATTGATTTCTGGGTGCAGTTCATCACAGGTGGATGAAAATGTAAGTATTCAGGAATCTATTTTATTAGAAAATGAAGAAGTTGATAATGAAATAATTAATGAAATAAAAAATGGAGAGTTTACCTTTGACAACCCATATATAGTAATCGACCCTTACGAATCTTCACCATTGACAGCACTAGTTGGATTTAAGACGGAAGAGGATATGGAAGTTAAAGTTATTGTGACGGGAGATGTAGAAGAAGACACTATTGAATATATTATTAAAAAATCTAAAGAGCATTATGTACCGATAGTAGGTTTGTATGCTGATAGAGAAAACAAAGTTAAGCTACAGCTGTTTAAGAATAATAACTTGGTAGAAGAAAATGAAATTTCCATAGAAACCGAAGCATTACCGGAAGAATTAATAAACTCAATAGAAGTTGAAGATAGTGAGGAAGAAATTTTAAAGGGTATGACTTTCATAGCCGGTGGAAACTTTAAAAAACCATATGCCTTTGATTCTTCAGGAAATATAAGATGGTTCATTGATGTTTTAACCGATGGACACGGAATGTTTTTTATGGAAAACGGAAGATTCATGGTAATGTCTGGATATAGCATGGTGGAAACAGAATTTAGAGACTATGCAACGAGAATATTTGATATGGATTTACTCGGAAGGTTACATAAAATTTACAATATACCTAAAGGTGTACATCATGAAATTATTGAAAAAACTCCCGATGGAAATCTTATAATACTGGCAAATAGTCTTAGAGATCATGTTGAAGATACGGTAATAGAAGTAGACAGAGATACCGGTGAAATACTAAGAGAAATAGATTTTAACGATATAATAGTACATGAAGAGTACAACGACGACTACGATTGGGCTCATATGAATTCAGCATATTATAACAGAGAAGAAAACACTGCTATTTTTTCTATTAGAGATACATCTTCTGTTTTAAAGTTGGATATGGAAACTGAAGAAATAATTTGGATGATAGCAGATCCTGAAATATGGGAAGATACAGATTATGAAAAGTACTTACTAGAATCTTTAAATAACGACAACAAGTGGTTTTACGAACAGCATTCAGCCTCTAAAGTAGAGAATTTAGATAATAACCCTGATACTTTAGATTTAATGATATTTGATAATAGGATTGTAAGAAGTAAAACGATGACCGTTCAAGTAAAGGAAGACTTAGAAAAATCATCGGTTATATATTATGCAATAGATGAAGAAAATAAAACTATTGAAGAAAAGAGAAGATTTACTAATTCTCATGCTTTTATAACCTCCAATTATGATATGTTTATGGAAGAAGATAGATTATTTGCCAATCACGGAAGTTTAAGAGCCTCATCTGATGCAGGTTTCGATGAAGCCTGGGGGGAGATATATGAATATGAATACTCTACGGGAGAATTAATTAGAACTTATAAAGTAGAGCATGGCTTTTACAGAGCTTATCGAAAAGAGCTTAATAATATTGCAGAGAAATGGAAAATTGATTAGAATTGAACTTCAATGACATGTTTATCACAATTTAAATTTTATTATTGAGAATAATATAAACAAATAGTGGTAAATATATAATGAATAGAAAATAATTTCTAATTATAAAAATAAATTAAGGAGTGTTCATTATGAAAAGTATTTTAATACCAATTGAAAATTTTTCAGAAGACCAGGAAATAATAACGGAAGCATTAGAAATAGCGAAAAAATTTGACAGTAAAATAACCTTGTTCCATGTAGATAATGCTCAAATGCTTGTGTCCAGACTTCAGTACGAAGCATATATAGATAGAGAAATTATGGCAGAAAAAATGGATACAAAAGACAGCCAAGAAAAACTTATAAACAAATACAAAGATCAGGGAGTTGGAGAGGTTAAAGTTAAAGAGCTTGTTGGAGATCCTGCCAGCGAGATACTTAATGAAGCTAATGAGGGAGATTACGACCTTGTAGTAATGAGAACTCATGGAATGACGGCTACCAAAAGATTCATGCTGGGAAGTGTAACAAACAAAGTAGTACACCACATTAAAAAACCTATTTTGGTAGTAAGATAATAGTAGAAATTCAAAAAGATATCGAGATGTTTCTCGGTATCTTTTTTTGCGAATAAGAATGTTAAGAAATAATCATGATTACAAAAAAATAACCATGATTATAAAAAATATTTAATTCATTTTTAAAACGAAGTATTTAATTGACAATGGCTAAATTAAATAATAGAATTAAAGATATTGTTGATAAGGAAAGGAGTTACTAAAAAATGTGTGATAATTGTAGTGGGGTAGAGTTTAAAAAGAATTTTAGAGATGAAAAGGTAAACTTAGAACTTATTACGCCTGTAATAGAGAAATACGGTAAATCAAAAGGAAATTTAATTAACGTACTTCAAGAGATGCAGGATATTTACGGATATTTACCCTTAAGTGGGATGGATTATTTGGCTGAAAAAACTGATAATAAAAAGGCGACTATATACGGAGTTGCAACTTTCTATACTCAGTTTAGATTAAATCCTATAGGAAAATATCTTGTTTTACAGTGTCAAGGTACTGCATGTCATGTAAATGGCTCAAAAGAAGTATCGAAAGCTATTTGTAAAGAATTAGATATTAAACCAGGGGATACTACAGAAGATGGTCTATTTACTGTAGAAGATGTTGCATGTCTAGGGTGCTGTAGTTTAGCACCAGTTATGATGATAAACGGTGAAGCTTATGGAAATCTTACACCAGGTAAGGCGGTAAAAGTTATTAAAGATTTAAGAAAAAAAGCTCTAGAGGGGGATACTAATGAAAATTAAAGTTGGATTAGGTAGCTGCGGTATTGCAGCAGGTGGTAGAAAAGTTTTAAAATCCCTTCAAGATGGAGCAAAAAAATACAACCTGGATGTAGAAATAGAAGAAACTGGATGTATAGGAATGTGCTTTTTCGAACCTATAGTAGATATAGTAACAGATGAGGGTACTTATTCTTACGGTTTTGTAGATGAAAATATAGCAAAAGAAATAATAGAAAATCATATTAAAGAAGGAAAGGTTTTAGAAGACAACTTGATTTATACAAGTGAAAACCCTCCTAATTACACAAAGAAACAGCATAAGATAGCATTAGAAAACTGCGGTGTTATTAACCCTGAAAAAATTGAAGAATATATAGAAAAAGATGGATATAAGGGTATAACAAAAGTATTGGAAGATATGAGTCAGGAAGATGTTATTCAAGAGATAAAGGATTCTGGATTAAGAGGTAGAGGTGGAGCAGGTTTTCCAACTTGGTTTAAATGGAATGCAGCTTTACAATCTAAAGGAAATCAAAAATACATGGTTTGTAATGCAGACGAAGGGGACCCGGGAGCATTTATGGACAGAAGTGTACTGGAAGGAGATCCTCATAGAATTATAGAAGGAATGCTTATAGGTGGATATGCTATAGGAGCAAGTGAAGGTATAATATACTGTAGAGCTGAGTATCCATTAGCAATAGAGAGACTTGAAAAAGCAATGGCACAGGCTAAGAAAAACAACTATTTAGGAGAAAATATTTTAGGCACTGACTTTACTTTCAATTTAAGAATCAAAAAAGGTGCAGGAGCCTTTGTATGTGGAGAAGAAACTGCATTAATCGAATCACTAGAAGGTAAAAGAGGTATGCCGAGATTAAAGCCTCCATTTCCAGCACAATCTGGTTACTGGAGAGAACCTACAAATATAAACAATGTTGAAACTCTGGCAAATGTACCTTGGATTATCTCTAAAGGGGCTGAAGCATTTTCATCTGTAGGTTCAGAGAAAAGTAAAGGGACTAAGGTTTTTGCTCTTTCTGGAAAAATTAAAAACGGAGGTCTTGTAGAAATACCTATGGGTATGACTTTAAGAGAAGTTATATTTGATATAGGTGGAGGAATTAAAAAAGATAAAAAATTCAAAGCAGTACAAATGGGAGGACCATCTGGTGGATGTATACCTGCAGAGCTATTAGATACTCCAGTAACCTATGAAAATATAAATGCTACTGGAGCAATAATGGGCTCAGGTGGAATGGTAGTTATGGATGAAACTACCTGTATGGTAGATATTGCAAAGTTTTTCTTAGACTTTACCTGTAAAGAATCCTGCGGAAAATGTACTTACTGTAGAGTAGGAACAAAAAGAATGCTTGAAATACTTGAAAGAATTTCAAAAGGTAAAGGAAAGATTGAAGACTTAGATGAACTTGAACAATTAGGAAATAGTATAAAAGATGGTTCCCTATGCGGTCTTGGACAAACTGCTCCTAACCCTGTACTAACAGGACTTAGATATTTTAGAGATGAATATGAAGCTCATATAGTTGATAAAAAATGTCCTGCTAAGAAGTGTGAAGCACTACTTACATACACTATAGATCCGGAAAAATGTACTGGTTGTACATTGTGCGCAAGAAATTGCCCAACGGATGCAATATCAGGAAAAGTAAAAGAAATTCACAAAATAGATCAGGATTTATGTATCAAGTGCGGCAACTGTTTCGATGTATGCAACTTTGATGCAGTAAATGTTGAATAGGAAGGAGCAGAAATATGCCTAAAGTAAGAATAAATATAAACGGTAAAGAGATAGAAACAACTGATGATAGAACTCTAATGCAGGCGGCATTAGATAATAATATAGATATACCACATCTTTGCTTTGATGAACGAATGGAAGCCTACGGTGGATGCGGACTCTGTGTAGTCGAAGTTGAAGGTAATCCTAAGCTGGTAAGATCATGTGCTACTCCTGTAAGAGATGGAATGGTAATTAACACTAAAACAGATAGAACAAAAGCAGCAAGAAGGACAGCTCTTGAGCTTTTAGTATCAGATCATAGAGGAGATTGTAGACCTCCTTGTGTAATGGGATGTCCTTCAAATACTGATGTACAGGGATATGTAGGATTAATAGCTAACGGTCAGTATAAAGAATCCGTAGCACTTATTAAAGAACAACTTCCGATACCAGCCTCTATTGGTAGAATATGTCCTCACCCTTGCGAAACAGACTGTAGAAGACAGTTGGTGGACGAGTCTGTATCAATAGCTAAGTTAAAAGCTTTTGTTGCTGACGTTGATTTATATGACGATGAAGAAGAACCATATATGCCTGAAATAGAAGAATCTACTGGTAAAAAAGTAGCTGTAATAGGTGCCGGACCTGCAGGATTGTCAGCAGCATTCTTTTTAGCCCAAGCAGGTCAAAAAGTAGTTGTGTATGAAGCAATGGATAAGCCCGGTGGAATGATGAGATACGGTATACCTGAATACAGACTACCCAAAGAAGTAGTTGATAAAGAAACTACTCTTATTGAAAAAATGGGTGTAGAATTTAGATACAATACAAAATTAGGAGAAGATATAACAGTAGATTACCTTAAAAACAACTATGATGCATCTTTGCTAGCTATAGGAGCTTGGGAAAGCTCAAGTATGAGATGCGAAGGTGAAGAATTAGATGGTGTACTTGGAGGAATAGATTTCTTAAGAATGGTAACCCAAAATGAAGAAGTAAATTTAGGTAAAAAAGTTGTAGTAGTAGGTGGAGGAAACACTGCTATGGACGTTGCTAGGACTAGTGTAAGACTGGGAGCTGATGTAACAGTTGTATATAGACGTACCGAAGAACAGATGCCTGCTGAAGAAATAGAAATAGTAGAAGGTAGAGAAGAAGGAGTAAAGTATAATTTCTTATCCTCTCCAGTAAAAGTTCTTGATGAAAATGGGAAAGTAGTTGGTGTTAGATGCCAGAAGATGGAACTTGGAGAAAAAGATGCTTCCGGTAGAAGAAGACCGATACCTATTGAAGGAGAGTTTGAAGAGCTAGAAGCTGATACCGTTGTAGCTGCTATTGGACAGAAGGTTACCTTAGGAAACATCAAAGGAATTCAAACAACAAAATGGGGTACAATTGAAGCTAAAGAAGGTACCTTTGAAACAAATATTGAAGGAATATTTGCAGGAGGAGATGCTGTAACCGGACCGGGTATTGCTATAGAAGCAGTAGATCAGGGTAAAAAAGCAGCAAGAGTTATAAATAGCTACTTCCAAGGAGAAATTATTCCTCAAAAAGATACCATAATAGTTAAACAGGATGATTTAACTGAAGAAGATTTTAAAGATATAGAAGTAGAACATCGTCTGGAAGTTAATGTGTTGGATGCTGATTATAGAAAAGGAAATTTCCAAGAAGTAGTAACACAGTATTTCACAGAAGAAGAAGCGTTAAAAGAAGCTTCGAGATGCATGGAATGCGGATGTAAGGATTACTTTGAATGTCAGCTTATTCACTACGTTCAGGATGATCAAATTGATACAGAAAAAGACTACGGAGTAAATCATAAAAGATATGAAGAGCAAACTCACGAATTTATTGATAGAAATCCAGACAAATGTGTACAGTGTGGATTATGTATAAGAACCTGCGATGAAGTGATGGGAATTACTGCTCTAGGATTAGTAGATAGAGGATTTGATGTAAAAGTAGCTCCTGAATTCGACTTAAGACTTGAAGATACAGACTGTATATCCTGTGGACAGTGTATTGATGTATGTCCTGTTGGAGCATTCCAGGAGAAGATAAATACACATAAAGAAATTCCATTAAACTTAGAAAAAACAGAGTCTGTATGTAGTATGTGTTCTTTAGGATGTAATATCATATATCAACATAATGGAGATAAAATATACAAAGTTACTCCAAATAGAGAAAAAGACGATGGTATATTATGTAAGGATGGTAAGTTTGGTTTTGAATACATTAATAAAGAAGATAGAATTTTAGGTTCATTAGTTAACAAAGAAAGTGCAACTTTGAAAGAAGCTCAACTAGAACTTATTTCTCAATTAAAATCCGTTAAATATATTAATGGCAAAGACTCTGTAGGATTCTTAGTATCACAAAGATTAACCAATGAAGAATTGTCAGTAGTTAAAGAAATAAGCGAAACTTTAGAAACCGACATGATAGGCTCACTAAATATTAAAAAAGGCGAAATAGAGTCAACAAATAAATACGAAGAACTTTACAATACGGAGTTGATATTAACAGTAGGTAATGTTTACGAAAATTTTGTACCAATGGGTGTAAAGGTTAAAAACCTAGGAAAACCATATATATCTATATCCGAAAAAGGTACTAGACTGGATATGTTTACTGAGGAATCATATAATGTTGATTTAGAGAAGTTCTTTAAAGAAGTATCAGAAGCTATTGAGAATGAAAATTCTGATGTATCAGAAGGTGCATTAAAAGTAGCTAAAACATACAATGAAGTTAAGAAGCCGATATTTGTAGTAGATGAAAGATCAGTATCAGTAGAAGTACAGAACCTTATTAAGGAAATAGCAGAAAAATCTGACAAGATAAATAAACCTCATAGAGGCATTATTACTCTTAAAGATGGTGCTAATGCTCAGGGAGCTATAGATTTAGGATTCTCTAAATCTGGAGAAGAAATCATCAGCAAGGTTAAAGATGGTTATATTAAAGCTCTAGTGGTTATAGGAGAAGATGTTGAAGAAATCGATAAACTAGATTTAGATTTCCTTGCAACTGTGGATATGTTTGTTACTGATACAGTCAAAGCATCTGATGTTGTTATACCACTGGCTACCCTAGCAGAAAGCCAGGGTACTATGACTAGAACCGATGGTACAACTCAATATTTAAATTTAGCCTTAAAACCAAAAACAGGTATTCCTAATTTTGATATGCTTAAAGATACTTTAAATTATTTGAAACCAAATAGAAAAGCTATATAAAAAAACTCAAAAATGCAGTCCGACTGGGCTGCATTTTTGTTTATCCTATTAATTTTAAAATTGTGTTATATGTCATGTTTGGAACATTTTCAAAGGTGTATTTCATATCAACTCGTTCTGTAGTTTTATGTCCGTCTTTACCGAAGGTACCGATATTAACTACAGGAACATTTATTGATAAAACATCATCTACATTATAAAAGTACTTTGTATTCCATGCCGGCATGTTATTCCCTAAACTTTCTATAGTCTCTATATCATCACTTAAGGCCATAAAACTTGAGTCCGATATGTATGGATAGAACATTCTGGTTTTTATAGGATTGTCTGAATACTGCTGGACGTATTTGACTGATGTTTCTACAGCGTCAAGCAAAGCTTTTTCTTTGTCTGTTTTTCCAGTCATTTCTATTCTGGCAGAGAAAGTAGAAGAAAAATATGCTATAATAGCCGGAGATTTGTCTTTCATCCACTTCCAGGCTTCCTCTATGACCTTAACGCTAAATAATCTTAAATCTAAAGCGGGTTCTTCTTTATTTAAATCATGTGCAAATTCATATATATGTTGGGTAAATTTATTTCCGTATTCCTGCTTTAACTCACAGTACAATTCTTCCCAAGTATAAACTCTTGTCTTCCAAGGTAGTGGTTTATATTCCACATTGCTCATTTCGCAGTACTTTTTATATGATTTATTTAAATACTTAACCACATTGTCGTAAGCTTCTACTGCTTTTTCCTTAGAGATCTTTATTACGTCTTTAGGAGACATACTGTGAGTGAAAAAGTTGTAGTAGGCATAAGCAGCTAATGCAGTTTGTACAGTATATTTATCTTTAAAATCAGACTGTTTTAGAGAAATAGGTGGTATGGTTATTTCCCCTTGGGCTTCATCGCATAAGTCCGGGTTAAGAGAAAATATTGTTGTAAGTTCTGCTAATAGTAAATTAGGATCTAACCCGCCAAAAGCCTGACCTACATGGGTTTCCTTGCCGGTTGCGTAAAAAGATGGCAGCAATTTACCAATACTTCCATAATATACATATCTGTTTTTATCTTCAGGAGTATAACCAGTAGAGTAGTCGGCATTAATACATGCAATATATTCAAAATTTTCTTTTTTTTGTAGTTTAATAAATTCTTTTAAACCGGTTATAATACCGTGGGAATTATCTTCTTCGTCACATTCAGCATAGGCTATTATATTTCCATCTAGTTCTTCCGGATGT
>JAABRS010000056.1 GCA_011390775.1 Clostridia bacterium
ATAATCAAAAGATTAAAGTCAAAAAATATAAATGGGGTGTTCCCTATACTAATTTTAATATGATTAATACAAAATCAGAAAGTATTTTAGAGAAAAAGAAAAATATAATCTCTAATTTTAAACCTTGTCTTATTCTATCCAATGGGTTTTACGAATGGAAAAAGAAAGGTGAAAAGATACCTTTTCTATTTGCTTTTGAAAATTTCTCAATGTTTTATTTTCTCGGTATCTATAGGAAGCTTAAAGATGAAGAGTACTGCAGTATTTTAACTACAAAACCTTCATCTTTAATAAAAGACATACATAATCGTATGCCTGTAATAAATATTAATACAAATGAAAAAGAATGGCTTTCACAAAATCTAAAATCTTTTACTAATTTAGACTTTTTCAAACCATTCTCAGATAATTCTTTTAAAAAATATCAGGTGTCTACTTATGTTAACAGTACATCAAATAATTCCCCTAAATGCATAACACCTTATAAAGATAATCAACTAAATTTTTTCAATTAACCTTTTCAGTTGTACATTGAGAGTTAAATGCACAGCTGCTGCATCCCCCACCGGATGAACATGTATTTTTACCGTTTTTTATGTCTTTAAGTTTTTTATAAACAATATAAGCTGCTGGTATTAAAACCAAGGCTCCTATAATATAATTTATCATCTAAAGTCTCCTTAAGAAATATTAAATGATAATTGATATCAATTATCATTTAATATTAGTATACTTTAATATATGAAATGTGTCAAGTAGTGTTATCTATTCTCCTGCTATATCCAGACTTTTAATTCTTAAAGAAGGTGAACCAATATAAGCACTTGATGGTAAACCAAATCTTAAATCTGCTCCAACTTCTTCTACATCACCTAACATATCAAGAAAATTTCCCGAAATAGTTATTTGGTTCACAGGGTCTTTTATTTTCCCTTTTTTAATTAGAAACCCTTGTGCTGATAGTGAAAAATCACCAGATATAGGATTTAATCCTGCATGTAGCCCTTGTACATCTGTAATTATTAATCCTTCTTCTGCTTCCCTAATTAGGTCATCTAATTTTTTATCTCCTGGCTTTATATACATGTTTGTAGGAGATATGCCTATTGACGATTTGTATGAGCTTCTACTAGCATTTCCGGTGCTTTCTATACCATCCTTAAGGGCTGTTTTTAAATTATGCAGATAGGTATTAAGCACTCCATTTTCAATTATATTTTTTTCCTTTGTAGGAACACCCTCACTGTCAAAAGCTGATGAGGCATATCCTTTTTCCATAAAAGGATCATCAATTAAGGTTATTTTTTCTGATGCTATTTTTTGCTGAAGCTTATCTTTTAATAAAGAAAGATTCTTCTGTACCCTCTCTGCTGAAAAAATCGAAGTGAAAGCTTCAAGAATATCTGCTGAAGCATTATTTCTTAATATAATGGAATACTTTCCTGACTTAATACTTTTAGCACCTAACATCGAAATAGCTTCATCTACAGCTTCCTTGGCTATATCCTTATAATTCAGTTCGCTAAAATCATTTGTTACCTTATAAGCAAATCCACTTTGTATTTCTTCTCCTTCTTTTGCCACCACTCCAACATATGTATATGCTAAATTTGATTTATCTTTTATATTTAAACCTTTAGTGTTTGATATTATAGTTTCGCTAAATCCATCACCATAGACACAGTCCTGTATTGATTTAATTCTATCATCAAGTTCTAAAGCTTCTTTTTCAAGGTTTTTAACAAAATTTATCTTCTCTGTTTCTTCTACTTTTTCTAAACTATTATTAAAGTTATTTACTTTCTTATATTCTTTTGCTCCCTCAAATATTTCTTCTTTATCTTCTCTATCGATATTTTTTGCATTTTCTATAAGATTTTCAACTAAGAATTTAACAGATGTATCATCTACTTTTTCTGTATATGAATAACCCATCTCCCCATCATATTTTCCTCTTAAGGCAAGTCCTTCTGCTTCAGCTAATTTATAACCATCTATTTCTTTTTCAAATACTTTTATATTGAGATCTCTTCCTTGAGAGTAGTAAATTTCTACATCTTCTATTCCAGCTTCTTTTGCTTCGTTAAATATATTAGTTTTTAATTCATTAAAGTCTCTCATCTATTCTCTACCTCCTACAGTAATTTCAGATACCCTTATAGTAGGTTGACCTACATTTGCAGGCACAGAGCCGCTTGAAGATCCGCACATTCCCTGTCCAAAGGACAAATTGTCTCCAACCATATCAATCTTTTTAAGTATGTCACTACCCTTACCTATTAAAGTTGCTCCTCTTACAGGTTTTTTGACTACTCCATTTTCAACTAAATAACCTTCCATTACTGCAAAATTAAATTCTCCAGTTGCCGGGTTTACCGAACCTCCACCCATATATTTCGCAAATAACCCTTTTTCAGTATTTGCAATAATATCTTCGAATTTTGATTCTCCATTAGCAATATATGTATTTGTCATTCTAGAAGTAGGTGAATATTTATATGATTGTCTTCTAGATGAACCAGTTGCTTCCATTTTCATTCTTCTGCCATTGAGTTTATCTATCATATAGCCTTTTAATATGCCATTTTCTATTAAAATATTCTTTTGAGTTGGATTTCCTTCATCATCAATATTTGATGAACCCCACTCATTTTTTAAGGTTCCGTCATCTACAGCAGTTACTATTTTAGAAGCAACTTGCTGGTTTATTTTATCAGCAAAAACAGAATTTCCTTTTGCAACTGACGTAGCCTCCAAACCATGACCGCATGCTTCATGAAATATTACTCCTCCAAATCCATTATGGATAATTACAGGCATTTTTCCTGATGGACTGTATTCTGCATTTACCATAGTTTTTGCAATCCTAGATGCCTCTCTTCCATGCCATTCTATATCCAAATCTTCAATTAATTCAAAACCTTTATGTGCTCCTGGTGCTGATCCACCAGACTGCATCTCTCCGTTTTTAGTTGCTACTGCACCAATTGCAATTCTTCCTCTTGTTCTTTCATCCTCAACATACAATCCATCTGAATTTGCAACAGCAATCTTCTGGTTGTAATCTTGATAATTAACAGTAACTTGTGATATTAATTCATCAAATTCTTTAGCACTTATATATGCTCTTTTCATAGCCTCTATTTTTTTCTTAGTTGGTATTTCCGTAGGATTTATTTCGATAATATGTTTATTTTCATGTTTAATATTATTAATTACTATATCTTTTATATCATTACTACCCAAAAGTGCTTTAGATGCTTTTTTAGCTGTTTGTATTAAGGTTTCTTCATCACTTTTATTAGTGTAGGCATAAACACTGTTGAAATCTTTAAATATCCTTATACCTATACCAAAATCCCTTCCTGACATAATGTTTTCAGTTTTACCGGAAATCATGTTGATTCCAATACCTTTTTTATCTTCTATAAATACTTCTGCGAAATCTCCCCCTGTACTTAGAGCCGCTTCTATTACATTTTCAATAATCTTTTTATTAATCATTACTTCCTCCTAGTCATTAATGTAGTATTTTTGGTTAAGTTCTTCCAGTTTTCTATTTAGGTTTCTTAGATCTTCTATAGAACCACTTTCTCTATAAATATAAAATTCTTCCTGTAATTTTTTCAACTTCTCTTTTTCCATATTCCCACTAAAATATAAAAACTGTATCTTTTTTAGAATTTTCGCAACCAAAGATGATCTTATCATGAAAATTTCTTGAGCATCCACAATTTCAAGTTTAATTTTTGACATTTCTTCATCTAGTCTGTTAGCTGCTTCAGCAGCATTTTTCAATCTCTTTTTGAGGTCTTTTGGAATTTTTTTGTCAAATTTGTAGTTTATAGAGTGTTCTATTGTTGCCCAAAAATTCATTGCTAAAGTTCTAATTTGAATTTCTGCAAGTACTTCTTTTTCTCCAAAAGCAGTATGAACTGTGTATTTTATAATTATGTGGTAACTTCTGTAACCACTTTCTTTTTGATTATCTATATAATTTCTTTCTTCGACTATCTTTAGATCTTTTCCATCTCTGTTTCTTATTATTTTTACAACCTCAGGTATGTCAGCCACAAGTTGGCAAATTATTCTAATACCTGCAATATCTTCTATTTCTTCTATTTCTACTTTCTTCTTTCTAGATTTTTCAATTATATTTGATATTTCTTTAACTCTGCCAGTTACGAACTCTATCGGCGAATATTCGTTGACATCTCTAAACTCTTTTCTTAAACTTTTTAGTTTTACTTTTAATTCTTCAACTGCCTGTTCGTAGGGAATTAAAAATTCATCCCAGTTCTTAATCATAAAATCCCTCTTTCCATTTATTTAATACTATCCACTAGTTATTTACCCATCTTTGTTTATTATATTAAATATATACAAATATTTAAAGAAATAATTTATTATGTTATAATTAATTAATCTACTTAAGGAGGGATTTAATGTATATTTTGAATTATAGTTATAAAGATTTTGAAAAAATTGGTTTTTTATCTGATGATGGTGAAAGTATAATCCCGGCTGATGAAATTTTTAAAAAGGTTGGTATAAAACCACCATCAAATATGAATGAACTAATTGAAATGTCAAATGATGAAATTATTGAAGAAATAAAAGAAAGTATAAATAGCGACGGGTTTAAAAAAATTCCTGCTAAAGATGTAAAACTTCTTTCACCTATTCCATTTACAAAGAGAAATTTACTATGTGTAGGTAAAAATTATTCCGATCATGTTAACGAACTTTCATCCAGCAAAGACCTAAAGGGCGATATACCAGAAAGGCCTATATACTTTAGTAAAACTTCCCACCCAACAGTAGGTCCTGATGAAGACGTGAATATTCCATGGAACGCTACAAAAGAAGTGGATTATGAAGTAGAGTTAGCAGTTGTAATTGGCGAAAAATGTAAAGATGTAGAAAAAGAAGATGTAGAAAAGTACATATTCGGTTATACCATAGCTAATGATTTATCTGCGAGAGATCTTCAAACAGGACATATTCAATGGTTTAAAGGTAAATCTTTAGATAATTTTAGTCCTATTGGACCTCATATTTTGCATAAATCTTCCCTTGCTATGCCTTTTGATTTAAAACTGGAATGCCTCGTAAACGGTGAAGTAAGACAGTCATCATACACATCTCAAATGATTTTTGATATTCCTTATTTAATAAGCGATCTTTCTAAAGGAATGACCCTATATCCTGGAGATATAATACTTACCGGAACACCTTCTGGAGTAGGTATGGGATTTAAGCCTCCTAAAATGCTTAAACCAGGAGATATTGTAGAATGTAGAATTGAACAACTAGGATCTCTTAAAAACAAAATAGTATAATATAATTAAAGAGGACAATAATGGAAATCTATTATTATCCTCTTTTTTTTACTTCTTTAGCTTTTACTCCTACGACAGTTGAATAAGGATTAGTACTTTCTAAAACAACGGCATTTGCCCCAACTTTAGTACCTTCTCCAATTGTTATACCCCCTAATAAAATTGCACCTGCTCCAATTACAACATTATCTTCTACAGTAGGATGTCTTTTTCCTCGCTCTTTTCCAGTACCACCTAAAGTAACTCCGTGGTACATATGTACATTTTTTCCTATTACAGCAGTTTCACCAATCACAACACCTATCCCATGGTCAATAAATAAGCCTTCAGCAATTGTAGCACCAGGATGAATCTCTATTCCAGTTAAAAACCTTCCAAAGTTTGATATTAATCTTGATAGAAAAAATAATTTTTTACTATATAAAAAATGGGTGAAACTGTGAATTATTAGTGCTTTAATATGAGGGTATAACAATAATATTTCTAAAGAATTTCTAGCTGCTGGATCAACTTCTAGTGCTCTTTTTATATCAACTTTTAATTTATTTATAAAATTCATTTTTTTCTCCTTTTTTTTAAAATGCAAAAACTCCGCCCCAAGCAAGAGACGGAGATCAATTCCGATAATTGATATTAATTATCATTATAACCGCAAAAGTTATAAAAGTCAAATATTTTTTAATTTCTATAAGCTTTTTTCTCTATTACTTTTTCTAAAATCTGAACAGCATTTGTAGCTGCTCCTTTTCTAATCTGATCTCCACAGCACCATAAGGTTAAAGATTTATCATCTTCTTTACTAATATCCTTTCTAATTCTTCCAACATATATTAAATCTTGATTTGATGTATCTAAAGGCATTGGATATATATTGTTTTCTAAATCATCTACTAATTTAACTCCGGGACTCCCAGCTATTATTTCTTTAGCTTTTTCAACTGTTATTTCTTTATCCATCTCTATCGTTATAGACTCAGAATGACTTCTAAATACAGGCACTCTAACACAGGTACAGTTTACTTTTAAGCTTGGATTATGAAGAATTTTTCTTCCTTCATTTTGCATTTTCATTTCTTCTTCTGAATAACCCTCCTCATTAAAAGGTCCTATGTGGGGAATTAGATTATAAGCAATCTGATGCTGGAATGCTTCATTTTTTATTTCTTCATTATTTTCTAAATTCGATATCTGTTCTTGCAATTCACTAAGACCTTTAGCTCCCGCACCTGATACCGCCTGGTAAGTAGATACTATCATTCTATTTATACCTGCAAATTCATTTAGCTTATTCAAAGCTGTCAATGCTATTATTGTAGAACAGTTTGGATTTGCAATAATACCTTTATGATTATCAATATCGTCGCCATTTACCTCCGGAACAACTAAAGGTACATCTTCTTCTAGTCTAAAGGCACTGCTGTTATCTATTATTGTGACTCCTTTTTTAACTGCAATGGGTGAGTATTTTCTACTTAAACCGCTGCTTACCGCAACAAGTAGTATATCTAGATCATCAAAAGAATCTTCCGATAATTCTTCTATAATTAATTTTTTATCATCAAAATCAACTACACTACCAGCACTTTTTTTACTTGCCAATAACTTTAAACTCTTATATTTAATGCTTTTTTCCTTAATTATATTCATCATTTCTTCGCCAACTACACCTGTAGCTCCTAAAATTCCAAGTCTTATATTTGACATGCTTCCCTCCTGAATTAAATTATTATTTTGTAATTATACCACAAAAGTTTTATATTTCAAGAGTTATGTGTTTGTTTTGTATACGCTTGTGTTTTTAATGAATACATATACAATGGTGCATATTTTCTCTATTTTAAAAAAGATACTGCAGTTATTCAGCTGCAGTATCTTGATTTACGTTATTTTCTAAATCTACTTTTACCTTCCAGACACCTTTTTCTTTAATGGTTTCCCATTTATCTTGATTATTTTCTATGTATTCTGCTTCTTCTCCTTCATTTTCTGAAGCAATCTCATATTTATAGTATAAATTAACCTCTGCCTTATCCTCTTCTATAATATTATAGTCTTCTACCTCATAGCTTATAAGAGAAAGATTTTTTGATTTATAATTTTCATAAAATTCTTTAAAGTTTTGAACTCTATCATTAATTGGAGTAAGTAGGTAAACCGTACTAATCCTATCGTTTCTTTCAGCATTTAAATATTCATAAACAGCATCGGCAGGAGTTCGCCCTACAAAATCCTTATCTCCAGTTTCAAGAGGGTATGTTGTTGCTTTTTCCTCTTCCGACGGGAAGAATATTCTCGGATCGTATGTATTACCGGGAGCCCAAATTAGGTATTCATCGATTCCTAGTTCTTTTGATGCTAGTATCTGATCCCTTATCTTACTTGGACTGTAGTATATATGTCCTTCTACCCAGCCAGCAGTAAAGCCCTGTATCCACGGTCTAATTAAAGAGTCGTTTTCAATTGCTGCATTTTTTTCTATTGCTTCTTCCATGGAGCCTTTTAGCACTCCATAGGGATGAGCATCAGGAACTGCATATCCATACCATCCTTCTCCATAATGACTAGGATAAACCATTGGACACATGTAATCTACATAGGGTGCCATTTCTATCCAGCTTTGTCCAATATCTTCCGGATAATCATCCCATCCCTTAGTTATTAAACCAAATACATCCGCTGCAGTAAAGACATTGTAATCAGTTAGTTCCTTTTCAGCATATTCTAAAAAATCTCCAATTGCTTCATCTTTTTCCCTGTCGTTTCTTCCTGGAAAGTGTGTTATTGGGTTGTATACTCTAGCATTATCGGGAAATCTAACATAGTCGAACTGTATTTCATCAAATCCCTTTAATGCAGCTTCTCTAGCAATAGCTATATTATAATCCCACACGTATTTATCAAAGGGATTAACCCATGAAGTTCCGCTGTAATCCTTCCATACACCACCGTTTTTCAGCTGTATTGAATGATCTGGTTTTCTCACAGCAAAGTTTTCGTCTTTGAAAGTTACAATCCTTGCTATAGTATATATGTCGTATTTTTTTAAGGTTTGAAGCATAGCTTCAACATCCTTAATTCTTACTCCTCTGTTTCCATTAACTTCTTCTACTATTCCTAAGCTGCTTTCGTAGGTCATAAGACCGGTGTCGTCTTTAACGTCTATGACAAAGGCATTAACCTCTGTCTCTACTGCTAAAGCAACGGCTCTTTCAAATCTATTTATTCCATCTATAACAGGCAGTAACTCATTTATCTTTTGCTGATCACCTTCTCTTAGTGCTTCTACATAGGCTGCATAATTTTGTATATCTTCATCATCCAAACCCATTCCTGCTGAACTTCCCGTTAGAAATAGTCCTTTTGCTTCAACTTTTTCCTTCGGTTTATCTTTGTTTTTAAATTCTTCGAAGGATAGTTTAGGTAATTTAATATAGAATTCCCCCAGAGTTTCAGTTCTATTATTTTCTAAACTTTCTAATTCTTCTAGGTATTCATCATAAGCTATCTGGGCCAATTCTTCTTCTGTCGGCTGTTCTTCTTCCGGTTCTTCAGGTTCTTCTTCGCCATTTTCTACAGCAGGAGGAGTAGTATTTTCTTCTCCTGGATTAGGCTCTTCATTATTATTTGAGCATCCTGTAGAGATTATAAGTATCATAGATATTAATATCAAAATTGCTTTTTTTATCATATAGCTCTCCTTTAGCATTAGTATGAAGATTATATCATATAATCATGTGGTTTTTGAATGTTTTTTTAATTAAAAAATTATAACTTATCTATATCCTCTAGTGTAATTTCGATTTTTTTATCATCTTCATTATTTTGATATTCTACTATACCTTCTTTGGCTCTTCGCCCTACTATTATCTTTTCATTTATATTTAGTAATTCTCCTTCTTTAAATTTATGTCCTACTTTCATATTTCTATCATCCAAAAGAGGTTTTCTACCATTATTCTTTAAAATATTGTATATCTTATCTCCTAATATGATGCTGTCTTCATCATCAGTTTTTAATAATAAAATATGTATATCCCAAGGAATCAATTTTAATAAATTATCTTCTTTTTCTTCTAAAGAAACTGATATTGTTTTGTATAAATCTAATAAATTTTCTATTTTGTATATTGAATTTTCTTTTCCTGTTTTATCTATATATTTTATATCCGTTACTCCATCACAGATTTCAATATTATCCTTTAATTCACCTATTTTATAATAGTTATGAATTTCTATATTTGAACTACATTCAACACATGAATCCTTTTCAGTAGCTACAACAATATCGCCACATACACTACCTTTAAAATCTCTATCGTAATTAATGTTTTCTATATGGTAATCTTTTTCATTAGCTCCTGCAATTCCATTTTTTATATATGTTACTTCCTCATCTACTAAGATTTGGCAATTTTTTAGCCCAATTGGTCCTACAAATCCTCCTGTAGTACCCATATCTTCTAAATCTTCTTCTGATGCTTGTCTGATTAGGTTTTCGTCACTTTTAATCAGTTTTGCAAGCTTTACTCTGCTTAATTCCCTATCACCTCTTATAAAAACTACGTAGTTTTTGTCAACTACCTTTAACAACACAGCTTTTATAAGTTTTTTAATATCAACCTTTGTAAACTCCTGCAAATCTTCTATAGTTTTTATATCCGGGGTTTTTATTTTCTTTAACTCTTTAACTTCTTCATATTCTCTTGTATAACTATCTATTCCCATATATTCAACATCGTAGTACTTTTTACATTTAGAGCAATATGCTGCTTTTTCTTTGCCTTTATTGTTTAACCACCCGTAGATGATCCCCTGAGAATCATTGTGTTTTCTAATGACAGTAGAATTAATGCCAAACTCCTTTAACATCTCTAAACTTTCTTTTTTATACTCATTAATTCTCTCTTCGTAATGTTCTTTAGACAAAGCAGAAAAAGATTTATATATTTCAGTTGCCATTGGATTTAGTAATTCTTCATTAGCTTTATTGTCGTTGTTAGCTTTTTTATTAAAATAGTAATACTCTACTGGTAAATCTTTATATGATTTAATTATGTTTTTTAAATAATCATCATATAAATATAAATCCGGACCTCTAGTTAGATAGGATTTCCCATCTATATCCTTTGATTCAAAATATCCTTTTTCATTAAAATTATTCTTCAAATTAATGATAGGTGTATCGATTTCTGCAAAGTTCTCTTTAACAAGTTTTTCTTTGAATTTTTCTTTTACATTATTAAGCAAATTCAACCCAAAGGGTGTAAAAAAATATATTCCTTTACCATGTTTTTTTATAATTCCTAATTTAACAAGAAGCTGCCCGCTTCTTGATTCTATAGATTTAGGCAGCTCTTTTAACATATTTAAATAATTATTCTTTAATTTCAATTAAATCACCTTTTCTTTAATAAGCTTTAGCTATGTAAACCATATGCTTTGCTTCTTTACCGCATAAATGACATGTGTCGCTGGTTTTTTCCTGTTCAAAAGGTATGCACCTAATAGTAGCTCCAGTTTCTTCTTTTAATTTAGCTTCACATTCTTTACTTCCACACCACATTGCTTTTCCA
>JAABRS010000057.1 GCA_011390775.1 Clostridia bacterium
AGAAGGCCTAGAAGCCTTCTCTTTGCTATTATTAAGCTGGTACACCAGAGAGGACTCGAACCCCCAGCCCTCTGATCCGAAGTCAGATGCTCTATCCAATTGAGCTACTGGTGCATGGTATTATTTAAATAGGAACCAAAACGATTATACAATAAAAAGTAAAAAAGGTAAACAAATAATAGTTAAAAATATTAGAAGTTATCTAGTATAAAATGTCTAGTTTCTAAATCTAAAATGCTAGATATTTTATAGTGCCGGATTTTTTAATAAAATAAGTTCCTTAATATAAATTAAAGAACTTTACAATATTAAATAAAAAATCTATTTTTAATCTTATATAGTATCCATATTGTTTCTTTTTAATGCTTCATTTAAAATTCTTTTTATTAAATCTTCATAATTGTTACCCATGCTCTTCCATATTAATGTCAGATCGCTAAATCCATCAATTAAACCTGGCAAAGGATTAATTTCTATAAAATAAGGGTTATTGTCCTTGTTAGAAATTCTTAAATCTATCCTAGCAACATCCTTACATTCTAAAATCTTATATATTTTCAAGGCAAAATTCTTTATGTTTTTTTCTTCTTTTTTTGTTAAATTAGCAGGGCATGTAAAGCTAGTCTTAGTTTCTGAGTCTTTTTTTACATTATAACTGTAAAAACCTGTATCTTTAGATTTATCAAATCTTATTTCCATTATTGGTAGAACCTCTATTTCTTCTTCGTTTCCAAGTAATCCTACGGTAAATTCTCTACCCTCAATATATTCCTCTGCAAGTACAGGTTCTTTGTAATTATTAATAATTCTATTAACTAAATCATAAAGTTCTTCTTGGGATTTAGCAATAGATTTATCTATGATGCCTTTACTAGAACCTTGGGCATTAGGTTTTACAATAAGAGGAAAATTTAAATTTCTTTTTATTTTTTCTTTTCCGTTAAAAAATAATTGGAATTTAGGAGTTTTTATTCCTTCTGATGCTACAACCCTTTTTGATAAGGCTTTATCTAATCCTACACCTAATGTAGTTTCGTCTGATCCGGTAAAAGGAATGCCTAACATATTAAATAAGGCTGGTATTTGAGCTTCTCTACCTCTTCCTTTTAGGCCTTCTGCAAAATTAAATACTATATCTATTTTTTCATCCTGTATTTTTTTAATGATTTCACCTGTAGCTTCAAGCAAAATGACATTACATCCGTATTTTTCTAAAGCATTTTTTATACTTGTAACAGTTTCAATATCATCTAACTCTGCTTCGTCATCGAAATTGTTGATAGCCTCATTTTTTTTTAGATTATAAGTTAAAGCAACATTTAAATTTTTAATACTATTTTTCATATTTTCCCCCAATATATTTTTGATTACACAAAATTATTATAACATAAAATATAACATAAAAAAATCTACATAAAATTGTAATTCTATGTAGATTTTTATGCTTACATATACAATCAAATTGCAGTTAATGGACAAAGAATGGTATAATTTATAGAGTATATTTTAAATTTTATTAAAATGGAGTGATAATATGAAAGTAGATGTTAACTGTGATTATGGAGAAAGTTACGGAATTTATAGGATAAGTGATAATGAAAAGATACTAGATTATGCAACGTCTTTAAACGTTGCTTGTGGATTTCACGGAGGAGATCCTGTAGTGATGGATATGACGGTTAAAAAAGCTCTTGAAAAAGGAGTTGCAGTAGGTGCACATCCGGGATATCCAGATTTGATGGGTTTTGGAAGAAGACATATAAAGTTAAGTCATTATGAAGCTAAAGCATACATGAAATATCAAATTGGAGCTCTAAAGGGCTTTGTTGAGTCATATGGAGGGAAATTACAGCATGTTAAACCTCACGGGGCTTTATATAATGATGCGGCAAAAGATTATGAGTTAGCATATGCAATTGCTGAGGCTGTCTATGAAATAGATAAAGATTTAATTTTCTTTGGTATTTCAAATCAAAAGACCATTGAAGCAGCAAAAAAAATAGGATTAAAAACAGCCAATGAAGTATTTGCAGATAGAGAATATAATGATGATGGAACTTTAGTTTCAAGAAGCATTAAAAATTCTGTAATAACAAATAAAGATAGATGTGTAGATAGGGTTATTAAGATGATAAAGTATAACTATGTTGAAACAATTAATAGTAAAAAAATAGATATAATTCCGGATACTATTTGTGTTCACGGAGATAATGAAAAATCTTTAGAGCTAATAAAAAGTATTAGAGAAAATCTAGAAAAAACTGGTATAGAAATCATATCATTTAATAAAAGGTTAGATTAGAATGATAAACTATAAACCCTATGGTGATAGTGGATTGCTAATAGAAATAGGTAATGAGATATCTGATGAAATTAACGATAAAGTTTTAACTTTCACAAATCTCATAGAAAATGAACTGGGTTCTAGTATAGTAGAAACAATACCAGCATACAATAGCGTTCTTATTATATATGATACTCTTGAATTAAATTATGACGACTTGCTATCGAAGGTTAAATCTTTGGAGGAAAATATAAGCGTTATAAATAAAAGTAAAAATAGAATAGTACACATACCTACAGTATACGGTGGGGAATACGGTGAAGATTTAAAAATAGTTGCTGATTATAACGGATTAAGGAAAGAAGAAGTTATAGATATTCACTCCAGTACCCTTTACAGGGTTTATATGTTAGGCTTTACTCCAGGTTTTCCATATTTAGGAGGCATGTCTAAAAAAATTGCAACACCAAGAAAGAAAACACCAAGAAAACAAATTGAAAAAGGTTCTGTAGGAATTGGAGGTAATCAGACAGGTATATACAGTACAAATAGTCCCGGCGGATGGCAAATAATAGGAAGAAGTCCTTTAGAGTTTTTCGATATTAAAAAGGCTAAATCTTTGATAAATCCAGGTGATTTTTTAAAATTTGAATCTGTAGATGAAAATGAGTATTATAGATTAAAAAAACTAGTAGAAAAAGAATCATACATAATAAAGACATCTGTATTGGAGGATAATTTTTAATGGATTATTTAAAAATAATAAAACAAGGATTATTAACTACAATTCAAGATTATGGTAGGTATGGTTTTCAAAAATACGGCGTAACACCTTCTGGAGCTATGGATGTAGAATCTATGGAGATAGCAAATATAATAGCTGGTAATAAAAGAGATGAGGCAGTTTTGGAAATGACTTATGTAGGAGATGAAATATTATTTAATGTCAACACAGTTATTGCAATAACTGGAGCAGATATGAATCCCTTATTAAATAATAAAAGACTTGATATGTATGAGAGAATTAATATCAATAAAGGAGATGTTTTAAAGTTTTCATATGCAAAAAATGGTCTCAGAACTTATTTGTCAGTTTATGGAGGTTTTAAAATTAATAAAATCATGAATAGTAAATCTACATATACCAAATATAATATAGGAGGGTATAAAGGTAGAAAATTAAAAAAAGGTGATATCCTATACATAAATGAAATCAATGTTAGATCAGATAAGATAGAAAATATAAATATTCAAAATAATATAAAAAAACCAGAATATATACGAGTTATTGAAGGACCAGATTTTGATAGTTTTAATGAAAAGAGCAAACAAAGTTTTTTTGAAAATGAATACGAAATAACAGATCAATCCGACAGAATGGGATATAGATTAAAAGGAGAAAAAATATTTCATAAAGAAGGTCCAGACATTATTTCCAGAGGGTTACCTATTGGAGCGATACAGGTCAGTGGAGATAATCAACCTATAATTATGTTATCAGACAGACAAACTATCGGTGGATATACGGTAATAGGCGTGGTAGTTACTGTAGATATAAACAAACTAGCACAAATGAAACCAGGGGATAAAATTAAATTTAAAAAGATATCCCTTAAAAGTGCTCAAAAACTCATAAAAAATGAAAAAGATTCAATTAATAAGTTGGAAAATTATTTAATTGATAAAAAAATATATAAGGTGCATGACATTAAAAACTTTGAAATTAAAGTAAACGGAGAAAAGTTTAATGTATCAGTAGTAAAGAAGTAAGACTATTTTTCATTATATCCGTCGAATTCTAAGGCTACTTTTTTTATATGCTTTAGATGCTTTCTCATTATTGATTTGGCAAGTTTTGAATCGTTTTTTTCTAGTGCTTTTATTATTTCTAAATGATCTTCAATAGACCATTCAATTAGGTTTCTTTTAAATACTTCGTATGCAAACCTTTCATAACCTTCTTTGACAACTTTCAGAGCTATTAAAAAAAGTTCATTTCCAGAGATTCTTGCTAGTTCAGAATGAAATTCAAAATCATAAACTGTCAGCACTTCTAAGTTATCACTATTAGATTTCATCTTTTCAACTATTGATTTTAATATACTTATGTCTTCTGTAGTCGCATATTTAGCGGCACTATAAGCAACAGCAACTTCAATAACATCTCTAAATTCCATAATGTCTTTTGGATTAGAGTATTTGGCTATAATATTAAAATTCATTGGATTTTTTATTTCGGATTCATTATTTACATATGTCCCAGTTTTTGTCCTGCATATTAAGTTAAGAGTTTCAAGGGGTGCATAAGCTTCCCTTAAAGTACTTCTTCCTATATCTAGCTTCTTGCATAATTCATTTTCATTAGGGAAAATATAACCTTCTTCTAAATCTCCACTCAATATAGCATTTCTTAAAGATATAAATAATTTTTCGGATAATCTTTTTCTGCTTGAATGAGTTATGTTTTGTAAAATATTATATAGTTTTTCACTACTATTTATATCAGTATTAGCAGTATTTTGCATAAAAACACGTTCCTTTCAAAAAAATTTTGGATATATATATTAGTATTATAGCATAAAATATATGATTAAAAATCTTAATAAACACTATTTATAATAATAAACCTTTTTATATGATTGTCAAGTAAATTTAAAAATAGTGATTTATCTGCATAATAATTAAGTTGAATTTTGACATTAATTGAGGATAGAAAGGAGTTCATTAATCTTGACTTATTAATTTTTCTATAATATAATCATAGATGTCAGACAACATACATTAGATTTAAAAATATAATTAATGGAGGTGTGAAATGGAGTATAGAAGTAAAAGTAATTTAGAAGGAATGGATAAAGGACTTGCTCGTAGTTTATTTAAATCTATGGGTTATTCAGACGATGATCTTACAGATAGACCTATAATAGGTATTGCAAACTCATGGAGCACTCTTGTTCCTGGACATTTTAATCTTAATCAATTAAGTGATTTCGTTAAAAAAGGTATATACAGAGCAGGAGGAACAGCAGTAGAGTTTGGAGTAATATCGGCATGTGATGGTATTGCTAATGGACATGAAGGAATGAAATATATTTTGCCATCAAGGGAAATTATATGTAATTCTATTGAAATTGAAGCTCAAGCCCATAAACTAGATGGATTAATTATGCTAGGATCCTGTGATAAGATTATACCTGGAATGTTAATGGCAGCAGCAAGATTAAACATACCAACTATTATAGTTAATGGAGGACCTATGATAGGTGGAGTAGTATTCGATGGCAGAAAATCCGATGCTACTTCTTCTGATGAAGCTTTAGGTATGTATAAAGCAGGAAAAATTGAAAAATCAGATCTAAAAAAACTTGAAGATTCCAGCTGCCCAAGCTGTGGATCATGTGCTTTTCTTGGTACGGCTAATACTGTTGGTTGTATGGCAGAAACATTAGGAATGAGTTTGACTGGAAGTGCTTTAGTGCCAGCAACTTATTCTGAGAGATTAAGAATAGCATTTGAATCGGGAATAAAAATTTGTGAACTTGTAGAGAAGGACTTAAAACCTAGAGATATTATGACTAAAGAAGCTATTAGAAATACTGTAAAAGTTATATTATCCATGAGTGGATCTACTAATGCTGTATTACATCTAAGTGCAATAGCATATGAAGCTGACTTGGATATTAATATAGTAAATGAGTTTAAAAATTTAAATAAAACTACTCCCCAATTAGCAAGGGTTAATCCAGCAGCAAAATGGGATATGGAAGATTTCCACAAGGCTGGAGGAATGCCAAGACTAATGATAAATTTAGAAAATTTAATTGATAGAAACATTCTAACATGCACTGGGAAAACGATTGGAGAAAATTTAGATGAATATGAATTTATATATCCAATAAATGATGAGATAATTAAAACACGGGAAAAACCTTTTGCTAAAACAGGAGGGATAGATGTTTTACATGGGAACATAGCACCGGATTCTGGAATCACAAAACCAGGAGCTTATGATAAATCTCTACATCAATTTACTGGAACAGCAAGAGTTTTTAATAGCGAAGAAGAAGCGAATGATGCTATATTAGATGGTAAAATTAATCACGGAGATGTAGTTGTAATAAGATACGAAGGACCTAAAGGTGGACCTGGAATGAGAGAAATGTATAAAGCTATGAAGTATCTATATGGAATGGGATTAAATAAAACGACTGCACTAATTACAGATGGAAGATTTTCAGGGACAAATAATGGATGTTTTGTAGGACATATATCTCCTGAAGCAGCTGAGGGAGGTCCAATAGCGGCAGTAAAAGATGGAGATTTGATAGAAATTGATGTTGATAAAGGATTAATTAACTTAAAAATTAGTGATAATGAATTAAAAGATAGAATGAAAAATATCATTAAACCAGAAAAAAATATTCCAAAAGGATATTTAAGAGTGTATTCAAAATTAGCATCATCAGCGGATAAAGGCGCTGTAATACTATAGAAAGGAGGAAAGATGAAAGATATTAAGGATATTAAAAATGTATCAATAGCCGGAGCTGGAATAATGGGAGCATCTTTTGCTCAAATATTTGGTCAATTTGGATATAATGTTATATTGTATGACATTTCAGAAAAAGCTATAACTAATGCGAAAGAATTAATAAAAATGAACCAAAAAAATTTGATTTCTGAAAACGTTATCTCAGCAGAAGTGTCTGAAAACACAATTTCGAACATAGAATACTCATTGAATACTGATAGTTTTAAAGATGCGGATTTTGTTATAGAAGCTATAGCAGAAAAAATGGAAATAAAACATAAATTTTGGGAAAAAATATCAAATATAGTTTCTAAAGATTCAATACTAACGACTAATACATCAGGACTTTCAATAAATAAAATATCAGAATCAGTTAAAAATCCAGAAAGATTTTGCGGAATGCACTGGGTAAATCCACCACATATTATTCCTCTTGTTGAAATAATTGCAGGAGCTAAAACTAAACAAGAAACACTAGATTTAGTTAATCAAATAGCACTATCTATAGAAAGAAAACCTGTAATTGTTAAAAAAGATGCAAGTGGATTTGTCTTAAACCGTTTACAGTACGCCATTTTAAGAGAAGCTTTCTATATAGTTGAAAATGATATTGCTTCAGTAGAAGACGTAGATAAAGTGATGAAATATGGTCTGGGGAGAAGATATGCATGCATTGGACCTTTTGAAACAGTTGATTTTGGTGGAATTGATATATTTCACAGCGTAGGGAGCTATATGTTTAAAGAATTAAGTAACTCACAAGAAGTGTCAAGTATATTAAAAGAATTATATGAAGAAGGTAATTATGGGGTTAAATCTGGAAAAGGATTTTATGATTACAGTGGTGATAAAGGCGAAAAAGCAATTGAAAAAAGAGATAAAGATTTTATAAAAGTTGCAAAAAGCCTTGAATAATATAAAATTTAAAGGAGGAATAATTATGGATAGGGAAATTGTTAAATCAGACGGAAGAGGTATAATAGCAGGAGATTATGTTAATCAAAATCATGATATTGATCGTGACCAATGGTTAAGGGACAGCTTTCCTGAATGGGGAACACTTCTAAATCAAAGAATTGAAAACAGAGAAGTTCCTGAAGGAGAAGTAAGCCTCTGGTGGTGTGGAGGACCTTCATGGGTATTAAAAACCGACGAAGGAGGAATATTCTTTATAGATCAATACTGTGGACCTTCTATGTACACTTCATACTACTACTGTGGAGTTTGTAAGCAGTCTGGAGCTGATAGTATAAATTGGATTAGATTAAACCCTCAAGTTATTGATCCTTGGAGATTTAATCAGTTAGATGGAGTATTTTGTACTCATGCACATCAAGATCACTGTGACATTTATGCTGTAAAAGCTGCACTTAAAACAACGGATGCAACTTTCTATGCACCTCCTGTTGCAGCAGAAAAGCTTAGAAGATTTGAAGTGCCTGAAGATAGATTGGTAGTAGCAAAGGTTGGTGAATCAGTTAAGGTAAAGGGAGCAGAAGTTGATTTTCTTATTTGCTATGATCAGACGGCTATAAAAACAGGTGAAGGAGATGTAAATATTCCTTTTGAAGAAGCTGCTTGCTGTTTCTTGTTTAAAACTTCAGGTGGGAACATTCTTTTTATGGGAGATACATGGTATCATGATGGATATGTAGCAATAAGAGAACAATACGATATAGATGTAGCAATATTTGATATGGGAAGCAATGCACCAGGAGCAACAGATAAAATGACACCTTACGATTGTGCTAGAGTAGGAGAAACTTTAGGAGCAAAACTATTAATACCTGATCACTATGAAAACTGGGCAAATACATCAGGAGATCCTGAACTATTAGTAAGTCAGTTTGAAAGAATAGTATCAGAAAATACACCTGAAATAAAAACCATGATAATGCGTTGTGGAGGAAGATTTGATTATCCTAAGGATCAAGACAAAAAAAGATATAGATATCCTAATGGAAGTGAGAATTACGATTTTTCAAAATCAACTTTTGCAAAAAAATAAAAAAATGTTAGGAGGTTAACTTTATGAGGAGTTATTTCTATGAATCACCATCATCATTTGAAGAACTTTTCCAAATTGGCAAAACAACTTCAAATGAGGTAAAATTTTTAGCCGGTGGAACAGATTTTGTTCCAAGACTAAATTATGAATTAAATGAAGTTCCAAAAGAGGGACAAAAAGACTTAACTATTATATCATTATCAAAACTAGGTTTGGATACAATATCTGAATCAGATGAAGAAATTAAAATAGGTTCAATGGTAACATTTACCGAAATGAAGAAAAATAATATTGTGAATAAATATTTTCCTGTATTTGAAGAAACTATAAAAGAATTGGCTGGATTATCAGTAAGAAATGTTGCAACAATAGGTGGAAATATAATGAATGCCTCTCCGGCGGCTGATATAGTCCCTACATTAATGGCTTTAGATGCTGTACTTGTTTTAAAAGGACCTAATGGTGAAAGAGAAATTTGTTCAAAAGATTTTTTTAAAGGAAACGGTAGGACTGTGGCACAAGAGCAAGAAGTACTTAAGGAAATAGTAATTAAAAAGCAAAAAGGAACTTCAAGCTTTAAAAAACTGGGTAGACGAAAAGCTGAGACTTTATCAGTAGTAAATGCAGCTGCATATATAGAAAAAGAAAACAATATATGTAAAAAAGCAAGAATTACTATAGGTTCAGTAGCTCCAACAGTATTAAGATGTAAAGAAGTAGAAGAAGCCTTAATAGGAAAAGAATTGACTGATGAAACTATGAAAGAAGCTAGTTTAAAGGTAATTGATTCTATAAGTCCTATTGATGATATCAGAGCTACTGCATGGTATAGAAAAAAGGTTTCACCAGTTATGGTTAGACGTGCTATAAAATCAGCATGTGATGCTGAGTAAAGGAGGGGAAATATATGTCAAAAATATTAAACTTTTATTTAAATGGAAATCCAGTAGAAGTAATTGCAAAACCAGAGCAGAACTTACTAGAACTATTAAGAGACAATATTGGCTTAACGAGTCCTAAATGCGGATGTAATAGAGGAGATTGTGGATCATGTACAGTTATTCTGGATGATAAGGCAGTTAAATCTTGTATGGTTTTAGCGCTAACGGTTGAAGGTAAAAAAGTTGTGACAGTTGACGGATTAGTTAAAGGTGAAGAATTACATCCAATCCAAAAAGCTTTCTTAGAATACGGAGCACCTCAGTGTGGATTTTGCACACCTGGAATGGTTATGGCAGCAACTGCTTTTCTTTTAGAAAATCCTACACCAACTAAATATGAAGTAAAAGAAGCATTGAGTGGGAATTTATGTAGATGTGGTGGATATGATAAATATACAGAAGCTGTATTAGCAGTATCAAGAGGAGAATTTGGACCA
The DNA here is from genome assembly GCA_011390775.1 of Clostridia bacterium. GTDB lineage: Bacteria > Bacillota > Clostridia > Tissierellales > Dethiosulfatibacteraceae > UBA8670. The sequence goes on from JAABRS010000057.1 coordinate 10,202, forward strand.
GTTCTGAAAGGAAGTGAAATAAATGTTTAAAAGTGTCGGCAAAAGAGTTAAAAAATATGATGGAGAAGGACTAGTAACAGGGAAATTACAGTATGTAAGTGATATAAAAATGCCGGGAATGCTAATTTGTAAAACTTTAAGAAGTCCATATCATAGAGCTAAGCTTAACAACGTGGATATTTCAGAAGCTTTAAAAGTTCCTGGAGTTCATGCGGTTATTACAAAAGACGACGTTCCACATAATAGATTTGGGATGGTACCGGATCATCACCTTTTAGCTGAAGATTTAATAAGGTATAAAGGACAAAATATAGCAGCTGTTGCAGCTGTTGATAAAAAAACAGCTTTAGAAGCAATAAGTAAAATAAAGCTAGATATAGAAGAACTACCTTATGTTATTGATCCTCAAGAAGCTATAAAACCTGATGCACCTAAGGTCAGACCTGAAGGAAATGTTCATTTATTTG
>JAABRS010000058.1 GCA_011390775.1 Clostridia bacterium
TTTCCTACTGCGGAGTGAACTCTATAGGCAAAATCTATAGGTGTAGAACCTTTTGGCAGGTTTACAACATCTCCCTTTGGAGTAAATACAAAAACCTCGTCAGTATAAAGGTCTATTTTTAAGGACTCCATAAATTCTTTCGGGTCTTTAGTTTCCTGCTGCCAGTCAAGCATCTGTCTCAACCAGTTTAGTTTATCTTCAAAATCGTCTTTTTTAATACCTTCTTTATACTTCCAGTGAGCTGCGATACCGTATTCAGCTGTTCTGTGCATTTCGTAGGTTCTTATCTGGATTTCAAAAGGATTACCATCAGGTCCTATTACAGTAGTATGAAGTGATTGGTACATATTTGGCTTGGGCATTGCTATATAATCTTTAAATCTTCCAGGCATAGGTTTCCAAAGTGTATGGGCTATTCCCAATACTCCGTAGCAGTCCTTAACATCTTCTACAATTGCTCTTATGGCTGAAATATCGTAAATTTCATCAAATTCTTTATGCTTCACATACATTTTCTTATAAATACTGTATATGCTTTTTCTTCTTCCGGTTATTTCTCCTTCTATATCTGCTTCTTTTATTTTTTCGTTAAGTTTTTCTATAATACCATTTATAAAATCTTTTTTTGCTTTGATTTTAGCTTCGATTCTATCGGAAATATCTTTATATCCTTCAGGATCTATGTACTGTAAAGATATGTCTTCTAATTCCCATTTTATAGATGCCATACCAAGTCTACTAGCAATAGGTGCGTATATCTCCATAGTTTCTACAGCTTTTTCTTTTTGTTTACTTACAGGCATGTATTCTAATGTTTTGATGTTGTGAAGTCTATCTGCAAGCTTAATAATGATAACACGAATGTCTTTTGACATTGCTATTACCATTTTTCTTAGACTTGCAGCTTGTCGTTCTTCTTTTGTTTTGTATTTAACTCTACTTAACTTTGTTACTCCGTCTACTAAATTAGCAATTTCTTCTCCAAATTGTTTTTTTAGTTCGTCGTATTCAACTATAGTATCTTCCAAGACATCATGAAGCAATCCAGCTGCAACAGTAGCTTCATCCATATTTAGATTTGCTAGTATTAAAGCTACATTATATGGGTGTGTGAAGAATTTTTCTCCAGACATTCTGTTTGGATTATCATCATGAGCTTTTTTTGAAAGATTGTAAGCTTTTTCAATCAAATCAAAGTCAGCTTTTTCGTTATATTCTTGTATTTTTATCTTCAGCTCTTCAAACATTTTATCACCTGTTTAGTAAAATTTGAGTTTAGTATTTAACGATGGAATCTATATTGTATTTAGTTAATTTATCTCTTCCTTTTAAATCAGTTAATTCTATAAAAAATCCTAATCCTACAACTTCACCACCTAGTATTTCTACAAGCTTGGCAGTAGCACTAACAGTGCCTCCAGTGGCTAATAAGTCATCAACTATTAAAACTCTTTGTCCTTTCTTTATGGCATCTTTATGAATTACTAAAGTATCTTTTCCATATTCAAGGTCGTAGCTGTATTCAACAGTTTCTGCCGGAAGTTTTCCCGGTTTTCTTACTGGAACAAAACCTGCATTTAGATTGTAAGCTATAGGAGTTCCAAAAATAAAACCTCTTGATTCCGGTCCAACTACTATATCTATTCCTAAATCTTTGAATCTTTCTGTCATTTGATCAATTGATTCTCTTAGTAATTTAGGATCTTGCAGTACAGTTGTAATGTCTTTAAAACTAATACCTTCTTCTGGGAACCCTTCTATTACTCTAATTTTTGATTTTAAATCCATTTTGTCCTCCATTATTTTCTAATAAAAATATTATTTTTTGATATCTTATATTTAAAATTTATATTTGTTAATTCTTTTTCAAGAGTATAAATTATTTTTTCCGGATTTACTTGAACATTATCTTTATCTTTTAAATATTTTATTAATTTAAAAATATTTATTTTTATTATTTTTCTTTTGTTATCAACAGTAACTGATTTAATACTTCGGTATTCTTCTTTTTTCGGTATCCATTTATTTATAGTATATATAATTTTCTGGTTTTTTAAAGGATTATTATTATTTTCTTTGTATTTCTTTAATTCTTTAATATCTTTTTCTTCAATATCTACCTTTTTATTTATATTTACATCCGATTTTAGGTTGCTTTTTAAACTGTGTTTAAATGTTGTGAGAAGTTTAATATATTCTATTTTTTCTTCGTAGATAATATAATTATTGATATCTCTAATAATTAATTGAGGAGTAACATTTCCTCTAAAATAGTTTAGATCTATAGAGCATACTACTTCTTTATAGTATAGCAAAGCCTGCAGGTCGTCTTTTTTATAATTAAAATAAAGCAAATCTATTAAAATACCATTTTTTTCAGTAGTTACTTTAATATGTCTTTTTTCTTTTCCTATTTTACGAGTGCTTTTCACAATAAAATCGCTGTATAAAAATCTCGGTTTTGAATTGCCGAAACCGTATGGTTCTAGTATTTTTGCTTCTTCAAAAGCTTCTACATTTATATGCTTTGATTCCAGTAATGAATCAATTGTAATATATTTTCTTAAATCTCTATAGTTAAACTTTTCATTAAAATGCTTTACTACTTCTATTTTAAAGTCATTAAAATTATCCTTTTCTATACTTAATCCTACTGCTTGAGAGTGTCCTCCAAATTTTTTAAAGTACTTTTTAAAAATTTTTAATTCATCATAAAGACTTATATTGTCTATACTCCTTCCCGAAGCTTTTAAATCATCTTCGTTGGTGGTAAAGATTAAAGAAGGTTTATTGTATTTTTCAGTGATTTTTGAGCTTACTATACCTATTACGCCTTCGTGCCAATCTAAACCTCTTACAATCAATATATTGTCTTCCTGACAGTGTTTTTCTATATACTCCTCTACTTGATCATAAATATCTTTTTCTACAACTTTTCTATTTTCGTTAAAGGAAAATAACTTTTTGGCTATATTTTTTCCTTTAGTTATATTTTTGGTATATAATAGCTCAACAGCATTGTCTGCGTGATCCATCCTGCCAGAAGAGTTTATCATAGGAGCTATTCTGAAACTTATATCTCCAGAATCAATTATATTTTTGTTTATTATATTTTTTATAGCCTTAATACCTTCTATTGGAACCGTATTAATGCTTTTTAGTCCCTTTTTTACTATTCTTCTGTTTTCACCTTTAAGACTTACTATATCTGCTACCGTACCAATAGCTGCAAGTTGAATATATTCATTTAGGTTATCTTTAGGATAAAAAGTATTTACTGTATTTTCTATGAACTTGTAAGTAAGTCCAGCACCGCATAAATTAGCAAAATAATCCTCTTCATCGAAAATTTTAGGATTTATAATATAGTCTGCGTCAGGTAGTTCATCTTCACAATTATGATGGTCAATTATTATTACATCTAGACCTTTTTCTTTTGCATGTTTTATCTCTTCGATATTAGTTATTCCACAATCTACAGTTATTAGCAGCTTAGTGCCGTCCTCTGTTATTTCATTGATTTTGTCAAAATTTAAACCGTATCCATCTTGTTCTCTATGGGGTATTGAATATCTTGTATTGGGATTTTTCCCTCTCAAAAAACGAAGGAGCTGAGCGGTAGAAGTTACACCGTCAGCATCATAGTCTCCGTAAATAGTGATTTTGTTTTTGTTATCAATGTTTGCTTTAAATAACTCCGTCGCTCCTATTATGTTTTTAATATTCTTAGGATTGGTTTTTTTACTGTATTCAGGATTTAAATAATCCTCAATTTCATCCAGGGATTTTAGGTTTTTATTTAATAATAATCTAGATGTTAATCCCATTAAATTAAATTTATTTTTTATTTTGTTTACTTCATCTTCATCCTGGATTAATTGTTGGTATTTAAAATACAAATTATTTGTCTCCCTCTTCTTCAGCTTCCTTTATTTCTTCTGTTTCCTCTTCTTCTATTTCGTTAATTTCTTCTTTTTCTTCCAATTTTTCAACTTCTTTTTCTGCTGTTTCTTGTTGACTTCTGTTTTTGTCGTATTCTTTAAGCTCAGCAAGTAGTTCTTTATTTTTCTTGATTTCTTCTTTTAAATCCACATTAATTTTTTCAAGTTCTGCTTTATCATTTTCTTCGTCTTTAAGTTTTTCTTTTAACATAGCAGATTCATCTTCTAAAGATTTTACTTTTTTTGTTAAATCTCTGATTTCTTTTGATTTTTTGAGTCTTTTAAAAGCTCCTAAAATTCCAGCAATAAGAGCACCTGAACCCACAGAAATAAGTATAACTAATGCTTGAGATACACTGTATTTCGCAAAAAACAAATCGATTGTAACATTTCCACCATTTTGGATGGCGAAAATCGAAATAAATATTGAGATGATTAAGACTATAATAAAACTTAATTGCATAGTAATACCTCCTTTTTATTTACTTAATTATACTATACTTTTACAATAATTAACAAAATATTTTGAATATTAATTATCAATTGTATTTGGGTTGTACAAATTCACTTTGCTTTTTCTACTTTTTAATAAATACCAAACTGGACTTGCAATAAATAATGATGAATATGTTCCAGCTAATACTCCTATTATTAGAGGTAATGCAAAGTCTTTGATGGCTTCTACCCCTAGGATGTATAGTAATGTTACAGCTATTAATGTTGTTGCTGATGTGTATATAGATCTTCTGATGGTTTGTTTTATGCTTGTGTTAATTATTACATCAAAAGGCTGCTTTCTTGTTTTTTTAATGTTTTCTCTAATTCTGTCAAAGACTACAATAGTATCATTTATACTGTAACCAACAATTATTAACATGGCTGCTATAAAGGAACTGTTCACTGAGATTCTTAAAATTGAATACACTGAAAGTCCTATTAATACGTCGTGAATTAATGCGGTAATTGCAGCTAATCCAAAGTTAAATTCAAATCTGTATGTGATGTATATGAGCATACCTACTGTTGCTATTGCTACAGATAATAAAGCTCTTCTTCTTGTTTCTTCTCCGATTGCAGCACCGAATTTCTGCTGATTGATTAAAGCATTATCTTCCAAATTGTAAATTTCTTTATATTGATTGAAAATCTCAACTCTTTGGTCGTTGTCGTAATCATTAGTCGTTTTAATTATTACTTCATGATTTCCTTCTCCAGCATGAACAATACTTGCATTATTATCGTAATTATCCATTACTTCTCTTACTTCATCTACAGGTACTTCTTTACCTAAATCTATTTGGATTAAGGTACCACCGGTAAAATCTATTCCGAAATTTAGTCCTGAAATTACCATCATAATTATTCCTATTAGTATTATCACTGCGGAAATACCGAAAGTGATTTTTTTGTTTTTAATTACATCTATTTTCATAATTACCTCCTATGCCCCACCAAATAGTTTCTTACTTCTAGTTAAATCCATTTTTATAACAAGTCTTAGTAAGAATCTGGTAATAAATACCGCGGTAAACATAGATACTATTAAACCAATAAGAAGTGTTACGGCAAAACCTCTTATTGTACCTGTACCAAAGTTATATAAAACTAATCCTGCTATTAAAGTAGTTACATTAGCATCTATAATTGTTGTCATAGCCTGCTTAAAGCCTGAATCTACAGATGTTCTAATTGTTTTTCCTACATTTAATTCTTCTTTAATTCTTTCGAAAATTATAACGTTGGCATCAACTGCCATACCGATTGATAAAATAAATCCAGCTATTCCCGGTAGTGTAAGTTTAGCATCTATGTATATAAATACTCCTAATGCTAGTAAGATGTATATGCTTAAACCTATATCGGCAACTAATCCCGGTATTCTGTATATGATTAACATTAATGCAAATATAAGAAGTAATCCTATGGTAGCTGCTGTAATACTTTTATCTAAGGATTCTAATCCTAAACTAGGTCCTACTACATTTACTTCTATTTCCGTCATTTCCACTGGTAAAGCCCCGGCTCTAATAAGATTTGCTAAATTAGCTGCTGACTCTATTGTATAGGATCCATCTATTATACTTTTTCCATTTACTATAGTTTCACTAACAGAAGGTGCTGATATAACTTCATCGTCAAGAACAATTTCTATGACCCTATAATCTCTATTTGCTTCACCAGGATACATGTCCATTAATCTTCCTGATGCTTCTGCAAATTGTTCTGTTCCTATGCTGTCAAATTCTAAAGCAACTGCCGGTTGATTGTTTCTGTTGTATGTTACTTCTGAAACTTCTACATTTTCACCGGTGACAATTACATTTCCTTCTAAATCTCTAAATTGGAGCTGAGCAGTTTTTCCAATTAATTCAATTGCTTCTTGTGGATTGTTTAAACCTGCTAATTCCACTCTTATTCTGTCGTTGTTTTCGATGGTGATATTTGGTTCGGCTACTCCTAATCCATCGACTCTCTGTTCAATTATAGCCTTAGTTTGCTGCATTTTTTTTGCTAGTTCATCACCAGTATCATCAGTATTTGCTTCTAAAACTACATATACTCCTCCGGATAAATCAAGCCCTAGATCTATTTCTTCTCCGAAAGGACTTACAACATAATCCCCTACTGTAAAGCCAAAAATAGCGGAATATGATATTAATACTATAGCTACTATAATGATTGCAAATAAAATTCTGCTTTTACTCATATTTTCCTCCTAAATTTCAAGGTATTAAAATTATATATTTTTATTACTTTCAAGTCAATTATTTGTATATGTTTGCTACAACATCGTAATAATATCTACTGTGTTTTATGGTTTGTTTTACTTCTTCTTCAGATATTTTCCTTTTAATTTTATATGGGTTACCCATAACCATTGAATTTGGCGGAATTTTTTTGCCTCCAGGTATCAATGTTCCTGCTGCTACTATTGAATTTTCTCCAATTTCACATCCGTCTAATAATATAGCTCCTATGCCTATCAAACAGTTATCACCAATTTTACATCCATGTAGATTTACTCCATGTCCTACAACGCAGTTGTCTCCAACGATAGTTGGATATCCCATGGAAGTATGAACCATACAGTTATCCTGTATATTTGAATATTTTCCTATTATTATTTTATCCCTATCTCCTCTTAAAATTGCACCAAACCAAATATTTGCTTTAGATTTTAATTCTACATCACCAATAACTAATCCTGTTTCCATAACTACAGCATCATCTGCAATATTAGTTTTATATTCTTTCAACTCTCTTATCATATTCTCACCTACTTTTCTGATTTTATTCTTATTGCACATTCTATTCTTTTCTTTTCAAGTTCACATCCAACTTCATAGGGTTCCATAAAGGAATTATTGAAATTATATGCATTTGCATGGCATCCACCGCCGCAAAAATATTTAGCCCAGCAGTCTTTACACTTTTCTTTAGTTGTGATGTTGGATTTATACATAGCATTAGGTATTTCTTTTTCAGTAATACCTGTTTGAACATTTCCGATAATAAAATCTTCATCTCCAACAAATTGGTGACACGGATAAATATCCCCTGATGGTGTTACCGCTATATATTCGTTTCCCGCTCCACAACCGCTGATTTTTTTATAAATGCAGGGTCCGCTTTCTAAATCTATTTCGAAATGAAAAAAGTTAAATCCTTCACCTTTATTATTTTTATCAATATAATACTTACATAGGTTTTCGTATTCTTTTTTTACTGTTTCAACATGATCTTTATTAATTGAAAATTTATTTTTTTCATCTGTTACTACTGGTTCCATGGATATTATATCAAATCCAAGGTTTTTAATATTTTTTACATCTTCAGTAAAGTCTAAATTTTCTCTTGTAAAAGTACCTCTGATAAAATAATCTTTGTCTTTTCTTTTTTCAACAAGATTTTTAAATTTAGGAACTATTTTATCATAAGTACCTTTCTTCGCCTTATCTATCCTCATTTTGTCGTTAATTTCTTTTCTTCCATCTAAACTTAAAACTACGTTTTGAAAATTTTCGTTGATATAGTCCATGTTTTTTTCGTCTAAAAGCATTCCATTAGTAGTTATAGTAAATCTGAAGTTTTTATTGTGTTCTTTTTCAATTTTTCTACTGTATTCTACTAAATCCTTTACTACTTGAAAATTCATCAGAGGTTCTCCCCCAAAGAAATCAACTTCCAGATTTTTTCTTCCATGAGAAGTTTTTACTAAATAATCTAAAGCTTTTTTACCGGTTTCAAAGGACATTAATTCCTTATTGCCTCCAAAATCGCCTTTTGATGCAAAACAGTATTCACATAGAAGGTTGCAATCGTGAGCTATATTTAAACACATTGATTTTAATGTTGGTTTGATTTTAGGTGTTATTATTTTATCTTCTGTGTAAAGAAGATTATTATTTTCTAAATTTTTTAATTCACCAATACATTCATCAACAAGATCATTATCGTATTTATCATATATTATATCTAAATTCTCTCTTTTCTTATAGGCATCTTCTTTTATTATATCGTAGACTAAGTCATCTACTTCGTGGACTATGCCGCTATTTACATCAACTATATATTTTTTATTTAATATTTCGAAAAAATGTATCATCAGTTTTATTTATCCTCCTGGTCAATAAAAAAGTAGTGGGAACCCACTACATTTTAATTGTTTTCACATTTTTGATTTCCTACTGTACATGAAGTTTTGCATGCAGACTGGCATGAAGTTTGGCATTCTCCGCAACCTTTGTTTGCTATATTGCTCATTATGTTTTTATTATTAAGTTGTTTTGTATGTTTCATAGTAACCTCCTACTAACCCTAATTAATTCTAAAATATTATAGCATAATAAATATTATTTATAAAGAAAAATAAAAAGAGCACAAGGCTCTTTTTTTAATCTTCTTTATTTTCTTCATCTGAGCCAGATTCATTATCTAATTCTTTTGGTTCAATTTCTTCTGCAGATGGTTCTACTAATTCTCTAATTGACCATTTCGCCATTTTTAATCTTTGTTTTGCATGATCCAACTCAACTACTACTACTTCTTCATTTACCTTGATGATTTTTCCGTAAATTCCACCTATAGTAACAACTTCGTCTCCTCTTTTAAGCGCCGCTCTCATTTCTTTAATTTCTTTATCTCTTTTTCTCTGCGGTCTTATAAGCATGAAATAAAAAATAGCAAACATAGCTACCATAAAGATAATACTTGAATATTGTCCAGTCATATAGTTAACCTCCTGTATTTAATCGTTATAACCGTATTTATTGTAGAAATCCTCCCTAAATTCAAGGAGCCTTTCTTCCTTAATTGCTATTCTAATACGTTTCATTAGATTTATCAAGAAAAATAAATTGTGTATTGTCGCCAATCTAAGGCCTAGTATTTCTTTTTCTTTAAATAAATGTCTAAGATAAGCTCTAGAATAGTTTTGACATGTATAGCAACTGCATTCGTGATCTAGTGGACTGAAATCTTTTTTGTATTGAGCATTCTTTATAGCTACCCTGCCTTCACTGGTCATAAATGTACCGTTTCTTGCCATTCGTGTAGGTAGTACACAATCTGCCATATCAACGCCATTTATAACAGCTTCAAATAAATAATCAGGACTTCCCACTCCCATTAGGTATCTTGGCTTGTTTTCAGGCATTTTAGGTGCTATATATTCTAAAATTTCATACATCTCTTCAGCTGGTTCTCCAACACTTAAACCGCCAATGGCATATCCTGGAAAATCTAGCTCTACTAAGTTATTTAAGCTTTCCAATCGTAAATCTTTATACATCCCACCTTGTATTATACCAAAAAGTGATTGTTTTTCAACATTTTTATGAGATTCTTTACATCTTTTAGCCCATCTTGTTGTTCTTTCCATGGATTTTTTTGCATATTCCTTAGTTGATGGGTAAGGTGGGCATTCATCAAAGGCCATTATAATATCAGAACCTAGATTGTTTTGTATACTTATTGATTTTTCCGGTGTTATGTAGTGTTTGGACCCATCAATATATGATCTGAATTCTACACCCTTTTCAGTTATTTTTCTCATATCTCCTAAACTAAATACCTGAAATCCTCCGCTGTCAGTTAAAATTGGTTTATTCCACCTCATGAACTCGTGGAGACCACCGGCTTCTTTTATTATTTCATCTCCCGGCCTTAAATATAAATGATAGGTATTGCTTAAAATAATTTGAGCATCTATATCATTTAATTCCTCCGGAGTAAGGGTTTTTACTGTAGCTTTTGTCCCTACAGGCATAAATATTGGTGTTTCTATTTCACCGTGAGGGGTTTTTATCTTCCCCACTCTTGCATTTGTTTCTTTTGATTTGTATTCTATGTTAAATTCTAACGACATTTTACCTCCTAATAAATGAACATGGCATCTCCAAAGCTGAAAAATCTGTATTCTTCTTTTATGGCTTCTTCGTATGCTTTAAATATATAATTTTTTGTTGCAAAGGCGCTTA
>JAABRS010000059.1 GCA_011390775.1 Clostridia bacterium
TATAATTATTAATGTAATTTCTTTTTCTTTTTCAGCATTAGATAAATTTAAGGCAAGAAAAAACAAGTGGAGAATCAAGGAAAATACTCTGCATTTGTTTTCTTTTTTAGGTGGTGTTTACGGATCATTATTGTCTATGAAATTCTTAAGGCATAAAACAAAAAAAATAAAATTTAAAATAATTACTGCTGTAGCATTTATAATACATACAGCTATAATAGGGTACTTGTTGTATTTAAAGTATTTTCCCTCTAGCTGATACTTCAAGTTCTTTTACTATTTTACCATTTGAAACTAAATAAGCCTTGTCATATAGATTCACAACTGGACAGATATGATTTGGTATGATTTCTATCTTTTCCCCAATACTAATAGATGTATTAAATTCTTTATCATTTATAACACCGTGTTCATCATATACCTTTTCAATGAAGACACCATTGCCATTCTTTATCATTCCTATACCTTTTGTAGCGCCTAAACCACCGGTTTTGCCCTGCATGGTTAATGCTTTAGCTCCAGAGTCGGTAACTACTCTTTCTTCTGTAGGCTTACTTATAACAGAGGTTAAAACAGTAGCAGCACATTTATCGTAGTTACTAATTATATTTCCTTGAATTACATCCATAAAGATATAAGTGCCTATCCTCACTTCAGTAATTCCTTCTAAAATTTCAAAATCAAACATAAAAGAAGGAGTAGATCCAATACTTACTATTTCAAGGGGATAATTAAGTTCTTTTGCAATTTCAGCATAGGCTAAAGTATCCCTTTGAGATTTAATAAAAATATTTCGAATTTCTTTTACAGAATTTGCACCATATGAGTGGCCATCGTGGGAGAATATTCCTTTTAAATTAACATGAGGTGTTTTCTTAATTAACTCTACAATCTCTATGAATTTCTTTTCTGATGTAACTCCTGATCTTTTTTCTCCAACTTCGATTTCGATTAATACATCTATAAGCATATTTTTTTCTTTGAATATTTTTTCTAATTCCTTTACGTGGTATGGATTGTCTATACCTAAAGATATATTAATTTTTTCTTTTAAATTCCTTATTCTTTTTAACTTACTGTCTCCTACTATTTCGTTAGCAATAAAGATATCTTTTATTCCTTCTGAAGCAATTATTTCAGCTTCACCTACTTTTGCTACAGCAATTCCTACTGAGCCTTCATCAATTTGCAGTTGTGCTAATTCAGGCATTTTATGAGTTTTAGTATGAGGTCGCAAATCCAATCCTAATTTATCAGCTTTTCTTTGCATGTCTTTAATATTTTTCATCATTATTTCTCTATCAATAAGTAGAGAGGGGGTGTCGATTTGACTGTATATAGATTTCATATTAGCTCCTTTTCAAGTTTTCTTTATTATATCAATTTTAAATTCATTTATCCATATTTTTAAAAACCGGGAATGGAGCAGATTCTGATAAAGAAATAATCATCGAGTTGAGATAGTCGCTAAAAAGTATTTTTAGCGACATAAATTTTTACTTCACTACTACATCTCCAAGTTTAGTTTGCAATTTTATTACATTACTACCTTTTGGAAACTTGGCTTTTACAGATTCACTGGTAAAAGTTTTTTCTCTATTTAATATATTCATAGGTCTTTTTATTTTTACTGAACCTACTTTAGTTTCTGCTTCTATCAAACCTTCTGAATTATTTCCTGATATGTATTTAATACCACCAGTTTTAACAATTATATCAGCGTCGTATTTAAAATATGAATCATCTAGAATAAAGTCTCCAATTTTTAATTCAACATTTAAATTACCGTATATGCTTTTAAGCTTTATATCACCGGCATTTAATTTCAAGTCGATTATATCCTGAGAGGATAGATTTTCACCTTCGATTTCTCCTGCTTTTACGGTTGATCTAATATTTGATTTTATGTTTTTCATTTTTATACTTCCGGTCTTTACATCGGCTAAAAAAGTATCAGCAACAACATTTATTCCCTTGATTTCTCCGGTTTTAACTACAGAACTAATATGATGGAGAGTTAAATCCCTTATGTCAGTAGAGCCTGTGGTTACCTTACCTATTAAACTTATATCCTTTGATTCTGGCACTAAAAGTTTTAGAACACATTTTTGATAGAAAATCATGCCTTTTAAATCCACATCAACCTTTATATTAATAAGATCTCCATCCACTTTTGCTGAAGCTTCATTTATATAGTCTTCGTTGTCTACAAGTAAATCAACATGTATTTTTTCGTCTTTTGAAGGATATATTTCTACAGAGCCGATATTAAGCTCATATGTAATGGTTTTTATATTTTCAATTTCAAAATTTTTCTTAATTATTTCCGATTTATTGTAATATAAAACTTCAGGTTTACGGTTAGATTCAAAGTTCTTTGCTATTTCTTTAGGATCACCCAATGACTCGCAAATTTCTTTTTCAGTCCTACCCTCTTCTAATCCTATTTGAAAATGTTCTTCAAAATCTTCCAGAATTTCACTAATTTCTTCTTCATTTACATCCTTTGTTTTTAAATAATACCTTGTTAGGTCTAAAAATTCTTGCTTTTTCATTTTAATCCTCCTCAATAAGTTTAAATACTTTACTATTAAATTCTTTCCATTCTTCTATTAACTCATAATATCTTCTCAAACCATTTTCTGTTATTTGATAGTACTTCCTTGGAGGTCCTGAATCCGACTCTTTTAAATAAGTAGAAACTAAATTTTCTTTTTTCATTCTCTTTAAAAGAGGGTAAATAGTGCCTTCAGAAACATCTATTTCCTTAGATATAATAGAAGATAGTTTATAACCGTAAGAATCTTCTTCTTTTAACACCGATAATACACACATAGGAAGAATTCCTTTCTTATATTGGGTATCCATTATCATCATCCTTTCAATCATAAATATATAATACCACATAGTAATATGCAATGCAAGGTACTAAAAATATAAAATACATTAATTTTATATAAAAACATTATGAAATATAAAAAAAACACTATCAATTAAAGAAATTTAGAGTTATAATATTGGGGATAAATAAAAATATGAATTAATATGAGGCAGGTTAATAGATGAGAGGCGATATAGTATTCGTTACAAGAGAACCTTTATTGTTCAAAAATATAGAGAGTAGAATGAACAAAGAAAGCTGCATTATAGATAAATTAATAGCGAGAATTGTGTACTACAGACATTATGGGATACAGGTTGACGAAAAAGAAGTTATTCATTTCTACTGTCCTAGTATATTAAAATTAAAAAAGGGAAGAGTGGAAAAAATAAGTATTGAAAAATTTATTGGTCTTGATGGAATATTAGAATATGAAAGCATTGAAAGTAATGAGGCTAATAGAGAAGAGATAGTATTAAGAGCAGAAAAATATTTAAACACTGATTTCGGTGGATATAAAATAAATAGTAATAATTGTGAACACTTTTCTAATTGGTGCTTTACAGGAGAGAAGATAACAAAACAAAAACCAGCTATTACAACATACAAAAGTATTTTATATATGTTTGGTGGACTATACTACTTTTTCATAGGATTAAATGTATTTTCTGAATTTATAAAGAAGAATGAATTATAAAAACCTAATTCATTCTTCTTTTAATTTATGCTGTCCATTCACCATGTACAACACCTACTAAAAACCAATCTCCATTATCTTCTTCAAAAACTAATACTAAACTTCTCCAATCCATTCCCATTACTTGAGGATCAAAACCTGTAAAATGGAACTCAACATAGGATTCATTAGGATAAATATCTTCTATATTATTGTTCATATTACCCGCTCCTACTATAGCATTTATGCCTATAAGTTCTGGATTGAGATAATCTTCATCATAAACAAACCGGCTATGATAAGATGCATATTCACCAGCTATACTATCTCCTGTTCCATCATATTCTCCCCAAACATAAACCGTTGTATTTGTAAACATGTTAGCTCCTATAGTATTTCCTGGATAGAAAACTATATCTGTATTTTCATTTACATTAAAATAGGGAGAAAATCTAACTCCCCTTGTAGGGTGGGCATGATTTGCTAAAGCGGCTCCATCTTCATTAGCTAAGTGTCCCATCACTGTAAAGGCTTCACTTACTAGATTAGCTGATTGACTTGGAGGATTTGATAAAATCTCTATCTCGGCGTCAAGCTCATTGATAGTATTCTCGGCTTCTTCAATTAAATTGTTTTTTTCTTCTAGTGAACTTTCTAAGATACCAACATTATCTTCTAAATCCTCTATTTCAACTTCCATGGATGAAATTTCATTTTCTGCACTTTCTATTTCTGATTCCAAATTAGAAACTACTGTGTTATCTGTACTACAGCTGGATAGAATTAGTGTAGAAATTAATAATATACTTATAATAAAATATTTTTTATTCATATTGTCCTCCTTTCAGTTAAGTAAATGAATAGGTTATAGTATCTTAAAAAGTACTAAAACCTATTCATAGATAAACATATATTGATAGTCTACCATGTTATCTCAATGATAATTTTGGGTGGGTCAGTTTGTATCGTTATTTTTATATGAATACCGTCAGCTAACCTAGCCTTTTCTTCACTTTGGAATAATTCCATAGAAGTTACCATTCCAGTTTCTTCATCAATTTTAAAACTAGCTTTTTCTATAGCTATACTTTCATCGGA
This sequence comes from Clostridia bacterium, assembly GCA_011390775.1. Lineage (GTDB taxonomy): Bacteria > Bacillota > Clostridia > Tissierellales > Dethiosulfatibacteraceae > UBA8670. The sequence goes on from JAABRS010000059.1 coordinate 4,656, forward strand.
AGAGGCTAATTCTTCTAAAGACATTTCTGTTCTACTATTACTACCCCAAGAATAAACCTTTCCATCTTCAGATACTTCTAAAGTTATTTCTTGTTTAAAGTTAATATTTCCTAAATCAAAGTTTGGATTTTTTTCTATGGTGAATTCTTCATAGGAAACCTTACCAGCACCGCCACCACCGGCTGCAGTTAATGTCATTAGAAGAGGTGATGATTTGTCAATAGGTTTCATTGTAGAATAATCTAAAAGAACTGTCCGTGTATCAGATTCGTATCCTACAGTTACTCCTTTATCTTCTAAAAGGGATCTTACTGGTACGTAAGTTCGTCCGTTGTAATTAAGAGGAGTTAAAGGGCTGCCATCCACATCCTTAGGTGACCATTCTTCTCCATCTACCTCAAAATCTAAATCTGACACTAAATATGCTTCAACCTTTTCAATTGCTTCGTTACCAAATCCTACTATTGAAAAAACTAAAATCAATGATAAAATAATTAATAAAATTTTATTAGCTTTCATTTTTATTCCTCCTTTTGAATACAAAATTATAATTGATAAGAATTATCAATTATATATTAATTATATACCCCTTAAAACAATTAGTATGCAAAAAAAATTATAAAATAGAAAAAATTATAAAATTTAGAATAAATCCTTGCCAGGAGGGTAAATATAATAACAGAGTCAAAGAATTGATTTAAGGAGGAAAAAAATGGATAATAGAAAAATTCAAGATAGTATAGTTTTTAGTGATAAATCTTTTACAAAAAGAATTATTTATGACATGAAAGATGTTTTAGTATTTGTCTTAAACTTTAAACCTGGCCAAGAGTTACCGGTTCACAAACATGAAACATCAAAAGTTGTGTATAAAGTTTTATCAGGATCTGGAGAAATTAAAATAAATGATTCAGTAGAAAAAGTAGAAGAAGGAACTATTGGATATGTAAGTGGAGAAGATGATTTCAGTATACCTAAGGTAGATAATGACTTGAGTCTTTTAGTAACAATTAGTCCAAGACCTAAGAATGATGTATATGCAAAGGATGTAGGATAACAATTAAATCTTATTATGATATTATACTTCTAAAGTAGATAGTCTAATGAATTAAAAAGACTATTTACTTGGAGGTATTTTTTATACTTCAGATTTTTTCTTAAAGGCTATATTCATTATACTTCCAATTATTATTAACCCAATCAAGGTCAAAACAAATCTTAAAGCTGTAAAGGGTAAGCCTAGAAATTTAATCTCTACCATTAATTGTGGAATTTTTAATGCTGCCCAAGCTCCTAAAAATATAACGATGTTAAAAATACTAGCTTCTTTTTTTAGAAGAGAGGCTGCCATAGGAAAAGCTGCATATAAGGGACCTGTCGGAAGGGTACCTAATACAAAGGCTGTTAATCCACCTTTTAATCCTGATTTATTGCCCAACAATTTTTTGATTTTATCTTTATCTATCCATACTTCCATAAAGCCCATAAGTAAAAATACTGCAGGCATTATAATAGCCATTTCTTTAGCATAATCAATCATGACAGAAAGTGAACGATCTCCAGTTTCAGGTATAAATATTTTTAATCCTAAAATTATAAAACCTAACATAATAGGAGCTTTAAACCTTTTTAACATTTCTATCATCCTAAAACACCTCCCATTATTACAGCAATTATTAATGCAACAATAAAACTCAATCCGTTCCTAAAAAAGGTAAACTTTTTTCCTAAGGATTCTATTTCCATAGGGGCTGTTATTACTCCTACCATAACTAAAGTAGTAACAAAGGCAGATATAGTCATTGTAGTCGCTCCAGCTCTTAATAATGATCCGGCTAATGGAAAGGCTATAAGAGATGGTATTAAGGTTAATGCACCTAAGCCGGCACCTAATATGGTTGCCCATATACCTGCTTCAGCTCCAATCAAACTTGAAATAGTTTCAGGAGTTAATATTCCTAAAATTAAACCTACTATACCTAAAATAGCAAGTAAACTTGGAGCCATTTTTAATAAAGCTTTTCTAGCTACTATAAAGGCTTTTTTTGTTTTCTTTTTATCTTTATAAAAGGATATTCCTAAGGTAACAGCTAATAGACTGTATATTGTAATTATTGCCAATTTACTTTGCCTCCCTTTTGTATATTTTTTCTTCATAAGTATTAATTAATCTTTCCATTACAGATTTTCTGTATCTTATAAAGTTTATATATTCATTTAAATCATCTTTGCCTTTTTCGGTGATTGTATATACTCTTTTTTGAGGACCGCCTTCACCCTTTTTCCAAGAAGATTTTACCAATCCTTCTTTTTCCATTTTTCGTAAATTCCTATAAAGGGTACTGACACTTAATTCTTCTTTTTCAAACCCGTATTTCTCTAATTCTTCTATAAGGGAGTAACCGTGATCTGCTTTGTCGTATAAAAGGGTAAGTAAACATATTTTTAAAAATTTTTCTGCTTTATGAGGTTTATCGCAACATTTTTCTTTTTTATCAATCATATTTCCTCCTATATTCACATCAACTATATCCATACTGCATATAGTATAAATCATTTATTAATATGTGTCAAATATTACTTCCTTGTATGTTTCGACTTAGAAGTATATAATTTAATATTATTAAAGGCAATTATCGAGGTGATAAAAATTGAATTTTAAAGAATTTTTAAGGAAAAAAAACATTGAAATATCTCTACAGAGATATTTAATTGATGCTTTAAGTTACATGGCTTTAGGATTATTTGGTACGTTAATTATAGGTAGTATATTGAATGTTCTTGGAGGGAAATTAGGTATTACTTTTCTCACAGATACGGTATGGCCTTTAGCTCAAAGCATGATGGGACCAGGAATAGCAGTTGCCATAGCCTACGGATTAAAAGCACCTCCTCTGGTTATTTTTTCTTCGGTTATTACCGGAGCTGCAGGAGCAACTTTAGGAAGACCCGTAGGAGCTTTTATAGCAGGAGTATTTGGAGCAGAATTTGGAAAGCTTGTATCTAAAGAAACCAAGTTGGATATAATAGTAACACCTGCCACAACTATTTTAGTAGGAGTACTCATGGGTACTATTACAGGGCCGGGAATAAATGCGTTTATGAAAGGCTTTGGGAGCATCATAAATGCAGCAACAATTTTAAAACCAATTCCAATGGGGATAGTTATATCTGTATTAATGGGAATGGCTTTAACTCTACCTATAAGCAGTGCTGCTATAGGGATTATGCTTGGGTTAAGTGGTTTAGCTGCAGGAGCAGCGGCAGCTGGTTGTTCTGCACAGATGATAGTATTCGCAGTTATAAGTTTCGAAGCAAATGGAATAGGAGGATTATTATCTCAAGGATTAGGAACATCAATGCTTCAAATTCCAAACATAGTAAAAAATTGGAAAATATGGATTCCTGCAATTATAACATCAACTATTACAGGTCCAATATCTACAGCTCTATTGAAATTAGAAAATACGCCTATAGGATCGGGAATGGGGACTTCGGGTTTAGTTGGGCAGTTTGGTGCAATTGAAGCTATGGAAGCAACTGGAAAAGGCGGATTAACCATGTATTTATATATATTCATATTACACTTTTTACTTCCAGGAATAATAGGGTTAATCATTTATTATTTCATGAAAAAGATGAAGTTAATTAAAGCAGAGGATTTTAAATTAGATATTTAAAATAAAAAAGGGATAGAGTTTTTCTATCCCTTTAAAATGTAATGTAGTTAAATTACTATTTTACCCATCCTCTTGCTCTCATAGCATCTGCTACACGTTTGATGGACATCATAAATGCTGCAACTCTCATTGATACATTGTATTCTTCCATTATTACAAATATATCATTAAAAGCTTTAACCATCTTAATTTCTTGCTTTTCTTGAACTTCTTCAAAAGTCCAGTAGTAGTTTTGTAAGTTTTGTACCCACTCAAAGTAGGATACCATAACTCCACCACCGTTAGCTAGAATATCAGGTACTACTAATATTCCCTTTTCATTTAAAACTTTATCAGCCTCTGGAGTTGTAGGACCATTAGCTCCTTCTACTACCATTTTTGCCTTTATATTATCAACATTTTCAGAAGTTATTGCATTTTCTAATGCACAAGGTGCTAGAGCATCAACTTCTATATTGAAAATATCATCTCTTCCCATTTCTTCTGCTCCAGGGAATCCTTTAATCATATTTTTGTTTTCAGGTTCTTTTACATAATCAAAAAGTTTATCAATGTCTAATCCTTTTTCATCATATAAACAGCATGATACGTCTGATGCTGCAACTATTTTTGCTCCCATATCTTGAAGATATTTTGCTGCATATCTTCCAACATTTCCGAAACCTTGAATAGAAATTTTAGAACCTTTTATATCCATTTTTTTAGCTTTAAATGCTTCTCTTGTCATAAGAGCAACACCGTAACCAGTAGCTTCAAATCTACCTAATGATCCACCAAGCTCTAAAGGCTTACCTGTAATTATACCTAGAGTATTTTGTCCTTGAAGCTTTGAATATTCATCAACCATCCAAGCCATAATTTGTGGATTAGTATTTACATCTGGAGCAGGGATATCTTTCATATCTCCAATTACAGGTGCAAGTGCAGTAATTACTCCTCTTGCTAATCTTTCGATTTCTCCTTGAGACATTGTAGTAGGGTCAACAATTACTCCACCTTTTCCACCGCCGTAAGGAATTCCAGCAACTCCACATTTAAAAGTCATCCATGCAGAAAGTGCTTTTACTTCATCCATAGAAACATTTTGATGGAATCTTAATCCACCTTTTCCAGGTCCTACAGCATCGTTATGTAGTGAACGATATGCTTGAAAGACCTTTGTTTCTCCGTTGTCCATTTTAACAGGCACTGCTACTTCTAAACAACTTTTAGGTTGTTTTAATATGTCGTACACCTCTTGAGTTTCACCTAGTGCATCGCAAGCATCTTTAATTTGCTGCTGTACGATTTCGAAAACATTTAAAGTTTTTTCAGCCATTTGTTACCTCCATTAAAAATATTTTTATTATATTAAGTATTTAATTGTTATCAACATACATGATAATAACACTAAAATACTTAAATGAAAACGTTATAACGAGTTATTTTGTAACATTTTCGTAACAATATAGAGTTTTTTAAGGATAAAATAAAAAAAATAGATTTAAAATAAAATAATAAATAAAAAAAACCGTAAATTCGTTAAAAAAATATTAATTATTAACTAAATATTACTTTTTGTAACATAACCCCATAAAAACATAAGAGTGCTAATACCCAAACCAATATATAGTGGATCTAAATAAGTAATATTTAGTAAACTAAGAAGTATAACTATGGAAGGAGATATAATCATAGATGCATATCCAATATTCTTAGGAGTTTTATCTTTTAAAATCAATGCAAAAATCAAAGGAGTAAATATAACAGTTCCCCTTAAAGTCATTGATAGAAAAGCCCATTTTAGTATTAAAGAATCCAAATTAAAGAAAACCATTAATGTAACAAAAATTGATATTATTAGAACAGCCAATCTATTTATCATCAATTCTTTACTATCATTGAGTTTGGTTTTTGTAAAATAAGGATATATATCTCTACTTATCAT
>JAABRS010000006.1 GCA_011390775.1 Clostridia bacterium
AGTTCTAATGCTCCTGCAGAAGTTTTTGCGACTGTTTCATTTATTTTTGCACTTCTATGTTTAGGTATTATAATCCCATGAACTCCGGCACATTCAGCACTCCTGATTATCGATCCTAAGTTATTTACATCTGTTATTTGATCCAAAATTATTAAAAAAGGTTTCTCACCACTTTTTTCTGCTAAACTTATAACATATTCAATTGAAGAATATTCAAAGTCTTTACCTTCAACAACCACTCCTTGATGAATTCTAGTTTCAGATATCCTATCAAGTTCACTATCATCTACATAAATTTTCTTGACATTGTATTTGTCTGCTAAGGTTTCTAATTCTATTCTATCTTTATTCTTTAATTTCTTACTCATATATATTTTAAATGCTTTTTTGTTTTTAATTGCTTCTTTTACAGGATTCTTACCTGAAATAATTCTCATTATAATTTCATTCCTTTTCTATAGCCAATATCATATCAAATAATTGAAATATTCTTTCCTTGTTTTTTCTTAAATACAAGTAACCAATTAATGCTTCCATTCCCGTTGCATACTTGTAATCCATAAAACTAGTATTTTTTGGGGTTGTAGATTTACTGTTTCTACCTCTTCTTACTATATCTTTTTCTTCCTCATCTAAGATATTTTCAATTTCTTTTATATACAATGCCTGCTTTTCAGCCTTTACAAAATCAACTGCTGATTTATGCATTTTGTTGATTGTTAATTCCTTATTAGTAATAAGGTAAGTCCTTACTAATAATTCATATACCGCATCACCTATATAAGCTAATTGTATTGGTGATAAAGTTCTTGTGTCAATTTGGTCACTTTCTCTTATCATCTCTATCCTTCTTTATCTTATTTTTTTCCACTTCATGCCTTCTCTAGTATCTTCTACCTGTACCCCTAAATCTAGTAATTCATCTCTCAGTTGGTCAGCAAGTTTATACTCTTTGTTCTCTCTTGCTTCTTTTCTTTTTTCGATAAGTCTTTTTGCATCTTCAGCTAATTCATCATCTTCTTTATAGAGAATACCTAGGACTATCGCTAATTTATTAAATGTCTCAAGAGTACTTTTTACAGTCTCTTTTGAAGTGAATTCATCGAATTCAGTATTGATGAATTTTACCATATCGAACATAGCTGAAACTGCATCAGCTGTATTAATATCATCATTCATTGCTTCTTCAAATTGTCCTTTATAATTTTCAATTTTATCTATAATTGATTTATCAATCTGTCCTGATGAATTTTTTTCAAGCATATATTCTAAAGCTCTTTTCCCATTGTAAAGTCTTTCTAATGAATTTTTTGCTTGTTCTATAGTTTCTCTACTGTAGTTTATTTGTTTTCTATAATGTCCTGATAATATGAAGAATCTTATTACTTCTAAATCGTAAAGTTCGCTTACCTCCCTCACGGTAAAAAAGTTATTAAGAGATTTACTCATTTTTTTGTCATCTATATTAAGCATTCCGTTATGAAGCCAAAATCTTGCAAAGGTTTTGCCTGTTAGACTTTCACTTTGGGCAATTTCATTTTCGTGATGGGGAAATTGAAGATCTTCGCCTCCAGCATGAATATCTATTGTATCTCCTAAGTATTTTCTTGACATTACTGAGCATTCGATATGCCAACCAGGTCTACCCTTACCCCAAGGACTTGACCAGGATGGTTCTCCCGGCTTTTCTTTTTTCCATAGGACAAAATCCCCTGGACTTTTTTTATCTTCATTTACTCCCACTCTAGCCCCGGATATTAGATCGTTGAGATTCTTGTTGGATAATTTTCCGTAGCTTTTATCTTTTGAAATATCAAAATATACATTCCCTTTTACATTATAAGCAAATCCTTTTTCTTCTAATTCTTGTATAAATTTTATTATTTCGCTAATATTTTCTGTTGCTTTTGGATGTATTGTTTCTTCTTCGTAAATATTTAATCCTTTAGAGTCTTTTAAGAACTCTTTAATATACTTATCTGCAATTTCTTTAACAGTTGTATTTTGTTCCTGAGCTTTTTTTATCATTTTATCGTCTATATCGGTGAAGTTTACCACATATTTAACTTCATAACCTCTATAAAGAAAATATCTTCTTAATGTATCAAAAATTACCATGGGCCTTGCATTACCAACGTGTATATAATTGTAAACCGTAGGTCCACATACGTACATTTTTACTATATTATCTTCTAAAGGTTTAAAATCTTCTTTTTGTCTTGTTAAGGAGTTATAAAGTTTCATATCTTCACATCCTTTATTTAGTATATTTATCTAAGGTGTAATTTAATCTATCTATCAGATTTACTTTTCCTAATAATATAAATGTCTTACCCATGTCTGGTCCATGAAGATGTCCTGTTACAGCACCTCTTAAAGGCATGTATAAATTTTTGCCTTTAGAACCAGTTTCTTTTTGGAGTTTTTTGAAAATTGTTTTCGTAAATTCATCGTCTACATCGTTAATGTTTTGTAGTTCTTTAATAAATGCTTCTAAAAGTTCTTTAACTCCTTCTTGTTTTAATGTTTCTTTTACTTCTTCATCGGCTTTTACTTCTGTTCCCATAAACATTTCTACATGGGGAATTATTTCTTCTAGGTAATTTATTTTTTCTTTAACTAAATCTATTATATTAATAAGCCAATTTTTTCTAGCCTCATATTCTTCTTTGTCTAATAAATCTGCTTTTAATACGAATGGTTTTACTAGTTCATATAATTTATCATTGTCATAGTTTTTAATGTATTGAGAATTTACCCAATTTAATTTCTCAACATCAAAGACCCCTCCGGTTTTTGATACATTTTCAAAGGAAAATTCTTCTATTAATTCTTCCATTGAAAAAATTTCGTTGTTTCCTTTCGGACTCCACCCTACCAAAGCAAGATAGTTTACTAAAGCTTCTGGTAAATATCCTTTATCTTTAAAGTCTGAAACAGAAACATCTCCCTGTCTTTTACTTAATTTCTTTTTATCCTTATTTAGAACAGTAGGCAAATGTACAAACTCCGGTACTTCCCAGCCAAAATAATTGTATAGTATTACCTGTTTTGGTGTCGAGGTTAGCCATTCCTCGCCTCTTATTATATGGCTTATTTTCATAAGATGGTCATCTACTACTACTGCAAAATGATATGTAGGAAATCCATCGGATTTTATTAGTACCTGATCGTCTATTTCTTTAGAATCAATAGATATATTTCCTCTTATTAAATCTTTGAATTCTATACTCTCATCCTCAGGTATTTTAAGCCTGATTACATAATCTTTTCCTTCATTTATATTTCTATCAATTTCTTCTTGAGATAAACCTCTACAGTGTTTATCATACATCGGGGTTTGACCCTTTCTTTTTTGTTCTTCTCTAACTTTATCAAGTCTTTCTTTAGAACAAAAACATCTGTAGGCTAATCCTTTTTCTATTAGTATATCTATGTGTTCTTTATACAAATCTAATCTTTCAGATTGAATATAAGGTCCGTATTCACCTTTTTGAATTACTTCGCCATTTTCAATAAATATACCTTCATCATGTTTAACTCCAGCCCATTCTAAGGACTTTATTAAATTTTCTAATGCTCCTTCTACGAATCTTGATCTATCTGTATCTTCTATTCTAAGTATATATTTTCCCTGTTTTCCTTTTGCATATAAATAATCATATAAAGCAGTTCTTAAACTTCCTATATGTACGTATCCTGTCGGACTTGGTGCAAATCTAACTCTAGTATCCATTTCCTTCCTCCTGTAAATTTTATCATTTCATTATATAATAGCTTTTGAAATCTATCAAGGACGTATATTTAACAAATTGAAATAACTTGTAACATAGAAGTCTTATTTTAAATTCTTTAATATGGTATAATTCAATTGAGGAGATGAAATTATGGAGAATTATAAATTCTTATATGGACCTGTTCCATCTAGGAGAATGGGATTATCTTTAGGAATTAGTCCAATACCTAAAAAAACATGTAATTATTCATGTATATACTGCCAATTGGGCAGAACTGACAAAATGACTATTAAAAGAAATGACTTTTTTTCATTAAAAGATATAAAAAAAGAGTTTATTGATTATACTAAAGAAAACAAGAATTACGATGTAGTAACTATTGTCGGAGAAGGCGAACCTACCTTATACAAATCTTTAGGAAATTTAATTTCTTTTATAAAAGAAAATACAGATAGACCTGTTGCGTTAATAACTAATGGTGCTTTGTTGAAAGAAAAATATATTTGGGAAGAACTAAGAGTTTTAGATATAATACTACCTTCATTAGATGCTTCTAACGAAAATGAATTCAAGAGTATAAATAGACCTCATGCATCAATTAAATATCAAGAAGTACTCAATGGTCTAATTGAATTTTCAAAAAAATTTCAAGGTCAATTATGGTTGGAAATAATGTTTGTAAAAAACTATAATGACACTAATGAAAGTGTCGAAAGATTCAAGTCAATCTTGAGCAAAGTTTCTTACGATAGACTTTTCGTGAATACTCCTGTAAGACCTCCAGCAGAAAGCTTCGTTGAAGAACCCAATAAAGGTTTTTTAGATTCCGTTATAAAAACTCTAAAAGCCACACCTATGAATTTATTGGTATCCGAAGGTTTCACCAGTAGTGAACCCGACAACTACGAATCAATTTTAACGATAATTAAAAGACATCCTATGAACCAATATGAGATAAAAAGCTTTTTAGAAAATAGAAATTGTGAAAATCATTTAGAAGTATTTGAAAAACTAGATAGAAGTAAAGATATACAAAAAATTTTCTATAAGGGATACAATACTTACAGAATAAAATAATAAACTCGAGGTGCTTATGAAAAAACAAATAATTTTTATACTAATTTTTTTATTGATTTTTCAACTTAATATATTTGCTTATTCGTCAGGCAGGATAAATATTGAGGGTATAAACATTACTATTAATCCAAGTTTAAGTTCTTCAAAAGTTGAAACACTTTTCAAGAATGACTACATTACCATTTTAGACTCATCTAATGGATTTTATAAAATTAAAGCTCCTTCTGGTAGAACTGGCTGGTTAGATAGTTACTTTGTCAATGTTGATCCTCCTAAGTATTTTATTAATACTTGTGGAGCTAATGCAAATCTACGTATGTCTCCAACTACAAACTCGAAAATTATTGGACAGGTTAAAGATGGAGAGAAGGTAAAGTATATTGATACTTTTCATAGTTGGTATATTGTAGATTATAAAGGTATGGAAGCTTTTGTCGCCAGTTGGTTAGGTGATGTAGTTTCTGACGGAAGTCATAATGTTCTCTTTTTAGATGAAGTAATTAATATTAGAAATTCACCTTCCCTAAATAGTGAAATTATAGGGCAAGGCTATAAATATCAAGATTATAAATATTTTGGCGAAGAATATGGATGGTTTAAATTGGGATTAGAAAATGGAATTTATGGTTATGCTGCCGGATGGTTAATGTCTTTAAATAATAACTTCTATATTGACAATATACTCTCTTTTAAAACCACTACAGACAATCTAAGATTACGCTCAGGACCATCTTTAGATGATGATATTATTACTGTAATGCAAAAAGGAACTGAGGTAAGAGTTATTGCTGAAAAAGATAATTGGAATAAAGTTGTTACTTGGGATGGATATGTAGGTTATTCTCACAATGATTTTTTGAAAGATGTACTTCCTCTTACGGGTAAAAAAATAGTTTTAAATCCCGGACATGGCGGAAAAGATCCAGGGGCAATTAGTTCTACTGGAAAACAGGAAAAAAATGTTAATCTAACTGTTGCATTGATGGTTAGAGATATACTAAATGAACTAGGTGCAGAAGTAATTATGACACGAGATAGTGATATTTATATTAATAGAGTGGACAGAGCTAAATTGGCCGATAGACTTGGCGCTGATATAATGTTTAGTATCCACCACAATTCATTGAACAACTCAAACTATTTCGGTATGAGTACTTATTATGACACAAAGGGCAATAAAAACGGCAAAGAAAGCAGCAAATTAGCTGAATCTGTTTACGATAGCGTTGTGGGAATAAATAGTATATATAGAGATGGAATATATGATAGAAATTTTGAAGTATTACGTTCTACAAATGTTCCTGCTGCTTTAATTGAAATTGGTTTTATGTCCAATATCTGGGAGGAAAAGAACATTCATAATCACTCTTTTCAACAGGAAGTTAGTCGACAAATAGCTTTTGGTATATTAGATTACTTTAAGCAAAACTAATAATAAGGTCAAGTGTTATCATAACACTTGACCTTATTATTAGTCTACAATTTCTATATTATCTAATTGATTTCTTAAAGATTTTTTTGCATTTTCGATATATTCTTTTCTCAAAAGTTCCTGTTCTTTTTTTTCTTCCCTTGTTAAACCTTCATTTTTCGATTTTTTTGACAAAAAATTGATTCTTTTTATTTTTTCATTACTTATCAATTTATCACCTCTATTTTTTAATATTATTCAAACTATCTCTTTTTATCAATGTAAAAGGAAGATCTATCTTATTTTCAACTTCTTCCTCTCCTTCTATTTCCTTGATGAGATTTCTTATAGCAACAGCCCCTATATCATAATATGGTTCACTAATTGTTGTTAAACTTGGTCTTATTATTTTACCTTCTTTATAACCACCGTAACCAACTACTGATACATCTTCCGGGACTTTTATATCATTATCAAAGAGTGCATTCATTATTCCATATGCTATATCATCATTAGTACAAACAACTGCTGTATAATCAAAATCTCTTCCTGATAATTTTTCTCCAAATTTATACCCTTCTTTATATTTTCTACCTTCAACTTCTATGATTTCATACTTGACAATTTCGTTATCATTAGCTGCATCTTTAAATCCCTGTATTTTTTCATTTTCATAAGTGCTTTTATCTATGTAATCTGATATATACAGAAGATTTTTATGACCATTTTTTATTACATAATTTGTCATTTCATACATAGCGGATTTTGAATCAATTCTTACATATTTTAATGTGTCATCAATTAAATCCCTTGTAAAAAATATTGTAGGTTTGTTTAATTCTTTAACACTTTCGATTATTTCTTTATCATATTTATATCCTATTAGAATTAAACCTTCAGCCTGCTTTCTATCTAATAGTCTTAAATATTTTAATTGAGCATCCTTATCATAATAACTGCTGCATAAAAGTATGTCGAAATCGTACATTTTTCCTATTTCTTCAACTCCTTTTACCATTTCAGCTACATAAGAACTAGAAAGGTCATTTACAATAACTCCTATTAAGTAAGATCTTCTTGTAACTAAGCTCCTCGCTACATCATTTGGTCTATATCCGGTTTCTTTTATAACTTCTACAACTTTTTCTCTTACTTCTTTTGAAACGGGTTTGCTGTCGTTAATAACTCTTGATACAGTTGAAATAGATACTCCTGCTAATCTTGCAACATCTTTTATAGTAACCATAACTTCACCTCTTATATTTATTTTCCTGTTTTCCTCTTAATTAATTATATACTTTATAGTTTTTTTTGCAAGATATAATGTTATAATATAAAATATAATTACAACTAGAAAAGGAGTTTCTCAATGGAAGAAAAACAATTATCATTATTTAAGTTAGTAAAGTTCAAAAATAAAGCAGACACAGAGATGCCTGCAAATGTATCCCTTGAAAAGAATCAATTATGGTGTCCTTACTGTTCAAACAAAGTAATATTTAAACGTGATAAAAGATTAGGAGTAAAAAAATGTCCAATCTGCAACATAACTATACATGATTATTGGGTAAAAAAAGTAAATCATTTAGTATAATTATTTTAATCTTTCTTCAATGATTTTTACTAAACTTAATGCGCGTTCTTCAATTTTCCCTTGATCTTCACCTTCAATCATTACCCTTACTAAAGGCTCTGTCCCACTCGGTCGGATATATACTCTTCCTTTTCCTAAAAATTCATTTTCTATAATTTTTATTTGTTCAACAATAACTTCATCTTCTGTATACTTATGTTTATTATTTTCCTTAACTCTTGCATTTTTTAAGGTCTGAGGTAGCTTTTTAAATTCAGAAGCTAAATCTGAAGATTTGATACTTTTCTTTTTTAAAATTTCTACTAATTTTAGTCCTGTAAGCATTCCATCTCCAGTAGTATTATAGTCGAGAAGTATTACATGTCCTGATTGTTCTCCTCCAATAATATAATTATTTTTTCTCATTTCACCTAATACGTTTCTATCTCCAACCGTAGTTTTTTCAATATTTATTTCCTTTTCCTTTAAGAATAAATCAAGTCCTAAATTACTCATAAGTGTAGCTACTAAGGTATTATTTTTTAATTTGTTTTCTTCTTTCAAGTCTAATGCTATGGAAGCCATTATTTTATCGCCGTCGATTATTATACCTTTGTTATCAACTGCTATTACCCTGTCGGCATCACCATCAAAAGATAATCCTATATCAGCCTTTGTTTCTTTAACTAAAGATACTATTTCCTGAGGACAGGTTGAACCGCAATTTACATTTATATTTAATCCGTTGGGATAAGCATTTGCCACATATACTTCAGCTCCAAGTTGATTAAATATTTCCGGAGCTGTTTTGTATGCAGCACCGTTTCCACAATCTAATGCTATTTTCAATCCCTCCAGAGTTACTTCAGCTGAGTCTTTAATGTACTGAATATATTTATTAACTGCCTCTGGCATTTCAATTTTTTTACCGATTTCATCTTTGATGGGTCTGATATCTACCTTATTAATTATTAGTTCAATCTCTTCTTCTTGTTCAGGCTCCAATTTATAGCCCTCAGAGTCAAAAAACTTTATACCGTTATATTCTACTGGATTGTGTGAAGCCGATACAACAATGCCACCATCAGCATCTAGTTCCCTAGTAAGATATGCTACTCCTGGAGTAGGTATAGTTCCTACACTTATTACATCAACACCTACTGAATTAAGACCAGATATCAGGGCTCCTTCTAACATATCCTTCGAAATTCTAGTATCTGAACCTAATATTATTTTAGGTTTTCTTTTTTTTATATTTTTAGATAAATAATATCCACCAGCTCTACCTACATTATATGCTAATTCTGATGTTAAATCTTCATTGGCTATTCCTCTAATTCCATCTGTTCCAAAATACTTTCTCATACAAATCTCCTTGTTAATTGTTTTTTAGATAAATGATTATTGTCGTACCATTATTTATTTCACTTTTTATATTAATTTTACCTTTATGTTTATCTACTATCCATTTAGCAATACTTAAACCCAAGCCTGTGCCGCCTTTTTCTCTATTTCTTCCTTTATCTCCTCTATAAAATCTATCGAAGACCTTATCTATTTCATCTTTAGAAATGCCAATTCCTGTATCCTTTACAGTAAGTTTTGTATATCTTTTTTCTTTGTTTAGTTTCACAGTAATTGAACCATTATTATTATTGTATTTAATTGCATTATCAAGAACTATACTTATAAGCTGTCTAATTTTATTTTCATCACCGCTTATTTCTAAATTTCCTTCTATATTTTTTTCTAATAAAATATTTTTTTCTTTTAATATATTTTCGTAGCTATCTAAAGTTTTACATAATAAATTCGATATATCAAATTCCGTTATATTTAATTTTATATCTACTGTATCTCCCTTGGCAAGAAGTAAAAGTTCTTCGATAAGGATATTGAGATTATATATTTCTTCCTTAATATTTTTAAACCAAATTTCATTGTCCTTTATTCTAGCTTCTTTATCATAAGTTGCTGCATCTAAGTTTGTTTTTATAACTGTCAAAGGAGTTCGCAATTCATGAGATGCATCTGCAGTAAAGGCTCTTTGTTTTTCCCAAGCTTCTTTAACGGGCTTTATATATCTTCCTGCTAGGAAAAAACTAATAGCTGAAAGAATAAGAAGTCCCATTAATCCCGAGTATATTAATATTTTAAACAAGTTATTTAAAAGTATTTCCTGCATTTCTATACTTCTATAAACTTGAATAACACCTACCATGGTGAAACTCTTAAAAAAAGAAGAATAAACTCTATAATTTATTCCATCTATAGAAATTGTATCATATATTTCCTCTTTATCTTCTAAAGCCTTTATGGCTTGACTTTTCATATCATCAATTAAAGTAATATCATCACTTTTTATGTATTGTGTATTTAAATCTTCATTGTAAATAAAATAGTTTATTTTAACTCTATTATCAGAATTTTCATCTAGAGAAAATCTGTTTTGAAAGGGGGATTTGTAATAGTATTCACTTTCAAAGTCTCCAGAAAAAATCACTTTATACGCACTTTCTTTTAACATAATATCAATGGATTTATTAAATTCATGTTTTGCAAATTGATAAATTCCAGTTGACAGTACAAATAGAAGTATTAAAAGTATTAAAAGTGTAGACAATGTAATTCTCAATCTTAATTTTTTAAACATACTATTTTTCTCCTAATGAATATCCTATGCCTCTCACTGTTTTTATTTCTACTCTACTTGATTTAAGTTTTTTCCTAAGATGATGTATGTAAATTTCAATATTGTTTTCTGATACATCTGTTTCTAATCCCCATAATCTATCAATAATTTGTTCTCTTGTGAAAACCTGACCGGGCCTTTTTATAAGCATTTCCATTAACTCCCCTTCTTTTTTTGTTAAATCAAAAGTATTATTATTTGTTTTTAAGAGGAAATTTTTTCCATCATAAACTACATCTAGATACTTCAACATATCGCCAATAAAATCTTTCTCTTTTCTTCTAGTCAAGGATCTAACTCGAGCAAGAAGCTCTTCTATTGCAAAAGGCTTTATAAGATAATCATCAGCGCCTAAATCTAAACCTTTAACCCTGTCCTCTATTGTATCCTTAGCGGTAAGCATAAGTACCGGTGTACTATTCTTTTGTTTTCTAATATTCTTTAGTATTTCTAGACCGCTTATTTTAGGAAGCATTATATCCAATATTATTACATCATATATGTCTTTTTCAGCAAATAAAAGTCCTTCTTCACCATCTTCTGCAAAATCTAAATTTATATTGTTTTTTTCAAACAAATACTTTAATGCTCCTATTAATTTTTTTTCATCTTCTACTAATAAAACTTTCATCTCTACTCCACCATTACATAATTATATAACCTTTATCTTAAAGCTTTCTTAAATGACTTGTTGGATAATTCTGCTTACTTCACTATAGTTGTTTTCCAACAAAAAATTTTCTCCTAAAGAGTTTAACTTAGGCATAAATTCTATCTTGCCATCTACTCTAACTTTTAAAATTTCTTCAATTTCATTAGTCGTTAGAAGATTGCCTCTTTTTTCTTCTTTTTCGATGGTTTTATTAATCACAAGTTTAATATCTTTAACATCACTACTTATTATGTTTAGGGAGGAAAAAATACATTTAACATTTTCTATTTTATTATAAGTGAGCATTACAACCAGATCTATTATCTCATAAGAAGCAGTTTTAATGTCATCGGCTACTGTAGTGCCATCTATCACTATATAGTCATAAATTCCATTGCTTTCCATAAATATTTTTTTTAAATGTCCCAAGTCAAGTTGCTTATACTTATCCTTCATTCTGGGAGCAGGTAAAAAATCAAATTTGAAATCTTCTTTCTCTATATTAATAACTGCCTGTTCTAAGCTGCATGTATCTTTGATTAAATCAACCACATCATATATCACCATGTCTTTTACGTTTAAATAGTAAGAACTGTCTTTTTCACTATTAGAAAGATCAACTAATAAAACTTTATTATCTTTAGAAAGTTCTTTTGCTGCTATTAGAGAAAAAACTGTTTTCCCCTGTTTTTCTTCACATGATGTAAGCATAATAAATTTACTCATAATTATTCCTCCTCTTCTGACTCAAGTTCAAAATATTCTCCAATTATTTCTCTTACCATAGGTGATGGATATCTTCCAGAACCACCTTGAAATATAACAGATGCTACTGCGATTTTAGGGTTCTCAGCTGGAGCAAAAGCTACATACCATCCAAAATCATTAAATCCTGTTCCCGTCTCCGGATTTACTCCATCTTTTTCTGCTGTACCAGTTTTTGCTGCTACTGTAATTGGAAAATTTTTATATATTCTACTATCTTCTGCTACTAATACCATTCCTTTTGTAACATCATCTAGGTATCCATAGTCATTTATATTAATTCTTTCTTCTTCTCTAACAGGCTGATATAAAATTTCTCTTTCTGTATAATCTGTTCCTTTTTTTATTATACTTAGATTCTTTCTATATCCTCCATTTGCTAAAGTAGCAGTGTATCTAGCCATTTGTAAAGGAGTATATGAATTATCTCCCTGTCCTATACTAATATTCATTGTATCCCCGTAATTCCATATAGCAGAGTTTATGTAAGTATATTTTATTATATCTGTTATTGGTATTCCATAGTTATTAGTTTTATTTGGATTAATTCCTAGTAGATCTAAGCCATCATAAACCTCACTTCTTGTTAATGGTTCTTCGTTCCTAGTCCACGATAGAATTTTGTTTATTAATTGTTCCTTTTCATCACTATTGAAAGTTATATCATCCTTATAAAATTTATCAATATTTTCTTCTAAATAGATTTCTAAGTAATATCTTGCATTAGCGGCTTTTGTATCGGGATTTGGCAAGCCTCCAGAGGATTCGTTTGGTAGATCTATTTCTATACCTGTCTTTTCCCCTAACCCTAATTCTTTAGCCATTATAAGTATATCCTCCAATGTAACTCTTTGTGATACCCTTTCATTAGTTACCTGGTTCTCTCCTAATACTAGTGTGTAAAAATAAAAGTTACAAGAATCTCTTATTGCTTCATATAAGTTTTCGTATCCGTGCTGACCTTTATACATATTCCATATCCAACATCCAAATTGTTGATTTCCTATTTCCATATGACCTGCACAATAAATTTCTTCATATGGAGATATACCTCTTTGGAGAGCTGCTAGTGAAGTAACCATTTTAAAAGTTGATCCTGGTTGTATTGCTGTAAGCATTGATATATTATACAATGGCTTAGGTGCTAATGGATTTTCAGATTCATTCATCAGTCCTTCCCAATTTTCTCTTGTGATTCCTGTTGAAAAAAGATTGGGATCATAAGATGGATAATTTACCATTGAAAGAATTTCACCAGTTTCAACATCTACTACTACTAAGGCTCCTGTATTAGCTTGATTATAACTGTCTTCGAAATCAAAATCTCCCCATTTACTTTCAAAGGTGCCTCCCTTTTGGATTTCTTCCAGTCCATATTTGAAAATTTCTTCTGCTTTTTGCTGTAATTCTATATCCAATGTTAGATGTAGATTTCCCCCGGGTACAGGTTCTTCAACATCAGTTACCTTTATTCTATTACCATAAGCATCCACTTCTAAAGTTTGGGATCCTTTTTTACCGCTCAATAAATCTTCAAATTTTTCTTCTACCCCAGTTTTTCCTATTAAATCATCTCTACTATAATTATTTTCTTCTATATATTTTTCTAATTCATAATCTTGAGAAATTTTACCCATATATCCCATTATATGTGCTGCTGATTCTTTAAAAGGATAATATCTAACAGATTCAGTTATGACATCTACTCCATTTAGTTTATCGGAGTTTTCAGAAATCAATGCAACAGTTTTTTCAGAAGCATTATAGCATATATCAATAGGATAGTATGCTCTATATCCTTGATTTAAGTACCTTTCTCTCAATACAAATATATATCTTGCTTCATAGTTACTTATATTATTAGCTAATCCAGCTTTTTCTCTCAAGGAATAAAATATTTCCTTCGGTGTACTATCAACATTATTAGGATCTAAATTAGCTTCTACCCAATTATTTTTTTTAAGTATAGCTGTATATTCCCAGCTGGATACTGAAATTTCTGGATTTATGTATTTTAACAACTCATTTTGGGCATAGTATTTTACATCATCATTAGTTATTACACTATAATCAATATTATCATTTTTGGCTAATTCTAATACTACTTCAAAGGCTGTAGTTTCATCAGGTAGATTGTTTTGTGTTAAAAACTTTACTTTTTCTTCTTCATTTAAGTAATTAAAATATAATGTGTTTCCATTCTCTACATAATCAATTGGTAAGTCAGGATAAAATTCTTTAACTCCTTCATAAAGTAATACCCCAGGTATAATACTATTATTTTCTTCGCTATATATACTTCTAAATAAATCTTTTTCTGAATATTTTCTTACTAAAGCTATAAAGTCATCTTTAGCTTGAGAATCCATAGTTATAACATCGGAGATTTCGTTGATTAGCTTATTCTTAAGTTGATTAAATTCTTCGTCGTATATAAAGGAAAAATCCTTTATTTCAATATTATCTATATAATTTCTAGAATCTAGAAATCTGAATATAAATCTTCTTCCTTCTGAGTTACCTAATAGTCTTCTGAAGTATTTACCATCACGATGAAATAATTTTATCAAAAGTTCTTTTTCTGTTAAGTTTTTATCTAAATTATTTTCTTCTAACCAGGAAGTATATCCATTATCGTAGATAATTTTTCCTTCTTTATATGAAACTGGAATATCAAGGCTTTCTTTATATAAAATCAAGAATAACCTTTCTTCCATATCAATATTTCCTATATATGCTCTTGCTGAATTATATATTTCTTCAGCCAGATTATTTTCTTTTATTATATCCATAATTTTTTCTTCTGGATATAAATATAACTCTTCATTCTCAATAAATCTAAAGGTATTCATTTCGATGGGAAAATCGTCTATTAATAATTCTCCATTTTTATCTAATATACTAGTTAGCATATGTGCTGTATTATTAAATTCCGAATAATTTAATTCATCTTTTAACACTTGTATAGTAAAACTTGGTATATTTTCAGCTAACAATAAGCCATTTCTATCATATATATTGCCTCTCGGAGCCTTAATAGGGAGATCTCTAATTCTTTTTATATCAGATTCTAACCTATACTCATCTCCCTCAATTAAAGTTAAAGTAGATAATCTAAATGTAAGTAATGAAAGTAAGACTATTACTATATAAAAAAATATTACATGTCTATTTCTAAAATTGAAAATATTCATCTAAATCACCTCATACTATCAATAATATTTAACTTTAATCCCTACTTTATCAATTAAATAAAATTCTATCTTTAAAACCGGATACAGCAAAATCAAATTTAGTATTGTCTCTAATATTATAGGTCTTATTATCTCTAATAGACTATCTGTATTTATTCTTAAGAAAAATATAATTAAATAAAAAATCATATTATATGCTACTGACATTACAGCAACAGCTGAGTAATATGTTAAGTAATCTTCTCTATAAACATTTTCTTTAAATGTACCTAATAAATAACCTATAATAAAGTAAATCAATGTGTTTATTCCAAAAAATCCTAGGTACATTGAATCCGTCATAATACCTAGAAATAATCCAAGAAGTCCTCCGTAATATTCTCCTAATTGAATTGAGAATATTACTAAAAAAAGCAGGGATATATTTGGTATTATATCCATAATTGAGACAAATTGAAAAAGTGTAGACTGTATAACGAAGCTTAAAAATAAAATTATAAAGGGAAATACTTTTTTCATAATATCACCTTTCAATCTTCAATACATAAACATTATGAAGTTCTTGAAAATCTACTACTGGTTCAACCTGTAAATCTATAGTAAGTCCATCATCTCTTTCTAAACTTATTACCTTTCCAATATAGAGATTTTGAGTGTATATTTCTCCTAATCCAGAAGTAACCAAAGCATCTCCGACTTTTATTTCATCATCTTTAGAAAAAGTATATCCTTTAATTGTATTGTCGATTTGTCCTTTTAGTATACCACTTGAATTATTTTTTATATTTCTAAAACTTATACTACTGTTGATATCAGCTATAGTAATAACCTTTGACCAGTTATTTCCAACATCAATTACCTTACCTACAAGACCTATAACAACCAAATCCTCTTCTAGTTCTGCAGCATGAACAATTATATCGTCATTTTTGATTCCTTCATTGGTTCCTTTATCTATAGTAAATTTTTGAAACCAGTTATTAGGATCTCTGCTAATAATTTGAGATTTTACATAATCATAATCTATCATCTGTCTCATTTCATATTCATTTTTTAGATATTCTTGATTTTCCACTATGTCTAGAAGTATTCTATTTTCATTTGTTAGCTCATATACACGTTCTTTTAATTGTATGTTTTCTTCTCTTACTTTATATATTTCAAGTATAGATTCGTATGAATTTGAAAAAACCCTTCCAATGTTATAAAAAACTTTTTGGATTGGCGATGTAACGGTACCTATTATGTTTTTACCTGTATTTGTTCCAACATTGTAAACAGATGTATAACCTATAGCAATAATTAACAAAAGACAAATTATAACTACTGCTAATCTTTTTATTAGTTTCTTGTTTTCCACATAACCACCACTTACTGCAGGTTTCTATACCTATCTAGATTTTCACAAACTATTCCTGTTCCTTTTACCACACAGTTTAAAGGATCTTCAGCTATTTTTGTAACTATTCCTGTTTCTTTTTCTATGAGTTTGTCTAAGCCCTTTAGTAAAGCTCCTCCTCCTGCGATATGAATTCCATTCTCAGATATGTCTGATGCAAGCTCTGGAGGTGTCTTTTCTAATACTCTCTTTATAGAAGCTACTATAGAATCTAATGAATCTTTGATTGATTCTCTAATTTCTTCATCTTTCAAAAATAATTTTTTAGGCAACCCTGTCACTAAATCTCTTCCTACTATTTCTAATTCTTTAAGTTTATCTTCTTCCTCGTAATTATTATCATAACCTTTAATGGCATTTCCGATTTTCTTCTTTATTTTCTCTGATGATTTTAATCCTATTTCTACTCTGTAATTTTTCTTTAAATGTTCTCTGATATCTTCATCTAAGTTATCCCCAGCTATTTTGATAGATTCGCTCTCAACAATACCACCTAAAGACATTACTGCTGTATCTGTCGTTCCGCCACCTATATCTACAATTATATTTCCTTCAGCTTTGTGAATAGGTAAATTTGAACCTATTGCAGCAGCCATAGGCTCTTCAATTAAAATAGCTTTCTTTCCACCTGCACTGCGAGCTGCTTCTTCAACTGCCCTTCTTTCTACAGAAGTAACACCTGTAGGGATTCCTATTACTATTATAGGTTTAAACAGATGAAATCCTTTTAGAGTCTTTTTTATAAAATATTTTAGCATCATCTGAGTAATTTCAAAATCAGCGATAACACCATTTTTCAAGGGTCTTATTGTCATTATATTCTTTGGAGTTCTTTCCAACATGTCACTTGCTTCAGAACCTATAGCTATAACCTTATTATCTCTTTTATCAATAGCAACAATAGAAGGTTCGTCAATAACTATTCCTTTTCCTTTAATATGTGCTAATGTATTTGCCGTTCCTAAGTCAATTCCTAAATTTTTTGAAAATCCGTCTAAAAAAGACATTCAAAGCCTCCTTAAATAATATTTTCTTCTTTAAAACTTAAATAACTTCCATCTCCAATGATTATATGATCTAAAACTTTTATACCCATTATTTCCCCTGCTTTTATTAATCTTTGTGTAATGTTGATGTCCTCCCTGCTAGGTTGAACTTCTCCACTAGGATGATTATGTATTAATATCATTGATGCACTTGATTTTTTAACTGCCTCTAAAAAAACTTCTCTTGGATGTACTATAGAAGAATTAAGACTTCCAATTGATATAGTATTAATATCAATTACTTTATTTTTTGTATCTAACAAAATAATTCTAAAATATTCCTTTTTATAATATCTCATATCTTCCATTACTAAAGCTGAAACATCTTGAGGTGAAGTTATCTTAAAAGTTTCAGATGCCTTTGTAGTTGATATTCTTTTTCCTAATTCAACAGCAGCTAGCAAAGTGGCTGCTTTAGCATTACTTACACCATGAAATTTATTAAGACTTTCTGGTGTAGCATCTACCAAGTTTAGTAAACCTTTTTCATTTTCTTTTAGTATTTTTTGTCCCAGTGTTATTGCAGTATCTTTTTGACTTCCAACTCTTAATAATATCCCTATTAATTCAGAATTTGTTAAAGATTTCGAGCCATATTTAAGTAGTTTTTCTCTAGGTCTTTCGTCTTTAGGAATCTCTAATATTGTATATTTTTCTTTCATTTGTCCTCCTATTTCATTAAGTCTATGTCAAAATCCTTTTTTAAATAACTCGATATAGAATAAATAGGAAATCCCACTATATTCATATAATCGCCTTTTATTTTTTTTACTAATAGTTTCCCGTATCCCTGTATTGCATAAGCTCCAGCTTTATCTATATATTCGTTTTTATCTAAGTATTTATTTATGAAATCTTCATTATAATCTCCAAAATAAACTTCTGTTTCTTCAAAATTTATAATTTTCTTGAGATTATTTTGGTTAATTATAGTGTATCCTGTAATTACACTGTGTTTTTTATTTTTTAGTTTTTTAAGAAATTTAAAAGCTTCATTTCTATCCTTGGGTTTTTCTAGAATTTCTTCCATGACTACTATAGTGTCTGCAGAAATTATTACCGAATCTTTCTCTATAACTTTTTCCATTACATCTAATGCCTTTATTAAAGATAGATACATCGCCACTTCTTTCGGGTCCATTTTTTTACTATATTTTTCTTCGACTGTTGAAGGTATAACTTCAAATTCAATAAATTTTTTCAAAACCTCAATTCTTCGTGGAGATTTTGAAGCTAATATTAATTTCATAAAAACTCCTAATAAAATATTTTAAATATTATTAATACTACAATTACTCCTAAGAGACCGGCTAAACTTAAAGAAAATGTAAACCCAAAGGTAATTGATAAAAAGTTTAAATCTAAAACAGCCGGGCCAAAAAAAATACTTTCAGAAATACTCAAAACTGGAAATATATCAGAAAAAAATCCTCCTATTATATTTCCCATTATTGATCCGGCTACTATTAGAAAAAATATCATTAAATAATTTCTGCTATTCCTCATATTTATCTCCAATCTACTTTGTAAAGTACTTTATTTAACTGTTCAATAATAAAATTAGAAGAAAATCCTACAAAAAATCCTGTAAATAAGCTAATCAAATACATAACAGGTAAGTAGGAAAAAATATTCATATTTTCTAAAATTATACTAGCTGTTGCAACTTGAGCTGTATTATGTGCTATAGCTCCAAAAATACTAACTCCAATCAGACTAAAGTAATTAGAAAAATATCTATGAACAATATACATAGTTATTAAACTAAATACAGCTCCAAAGAAACTATAAATGAAACTTATAGGGTTTCCAATTATTATTAACACTAAAAAAGTCCTAACTATATTTATAGTTAAACTCTTTTTAAATCCAAAGATCACAAGTGAAGATAGTATTATCATATTTGGTAAACCTAATTTTGCTCCTGGAGCAGCTATAGGAAGAGGTATAATATTTTCGAATACACTTAACAATACTGCAAAGGCAGTAAGTAAAGCTAAAAATGTAAAATTTCTAGTCTTATTCATTTAATCACCACTAATAACTTATTGAGTCTAAATCATCTGAAGAACCAGTAATTTGAACTATCACTCTGTGAGGAAGGCAAACTATGAGTTCCCCTGGTTCTTCTATTACACCTTTTCTTACACAAAGTTGATTGTTACAATCACTTTCTGCAACAACTACCTGTCCATTTTGAATATGTATTATATTATATCCTTTATCTGTTATTACTTCAATTTCTTTATCTATATTATTATCAAGAATATATTTCGAATGTTCAGTACCATCTACTATTATTTCAACATATTTTTTATTGTAATTAGAAGCTCTTTCCTTTACCATGTACATCCCAAATAAACTTATAAATACAACAAAAACTATTAATATTTTATCGAATTTTGTCATTCTCATCACCTTGTCTAGTTTATCATTTATGTTTTTTTTTTACAAGATAATCGATATCATTTTCATATAATTTTTACTATTTGACAAGATTAAGAGTTAGTGGTATTATTTTTTTGGCAAATGCCATAAACTAAGGAGGTACTTTTTATGTCAGATTGTAATAGCTGCCCCTCCCAAGGGACCTGCAGCACTGAAAAACAAAACACCTGTGAAATAACAAATAATCCACTCAATAAAGTTAAAAATATTATCGGAGTAATGAGCGGTAAAGGTGGAGTAGGAAAATCTACAGTTGCTACTATGCTTGCTTACGAACTTTTAAGAGATGGATATGAAGTTGGATTATTAGATGCAGATATCACTGGCCCAAGCATTCCAAGATTGGTAAAACTTCAGGATAAAAGAATAACTACAACTTCCGAAAAAGGAATGACACCTTTGATAGCACCCGGTGGACTCAAGGTTATGTCAACAAACTTTTTAGTTGATACAGAGGATTCACCTGTTTTATGGAGAGGGCCTATAATAAGCAATCTCGTTAAGCAGTTTTGGACCGATGTAATCTGGGGTGAACTAGACTATCTTATAGTAGATATGCCACCTGGTACTTCAGATGTAGCCATTACTGCGATGCAATCTTTTCCTATTACTGGAATAATTATGGTCACCGTACCTCAAGATATGGTTTCCATGATTGTATCTAAAGCAGTACATATGGCGAACAAAATGAATGTACCTGTTATAGGTGTAATTGAAAATATGAGTTATATAACCTGTCCAAAATGCGGAGAAAGAATAGAAATGTTCGAGTACGATGACAAAAGTTTTATGAATGATACTGATGTTCCTATTCTCTGTAAATTACCAATGAACAAAGAAATAACTAATATTTCTAAAAATGGCGTATTAGGTGTTAACGAAAATATTACAAAAGAGTTTTCTAAAGTTATAGATAAAGTAGTAAACTTGAAAAAATAACAAACAAAAAAAGAGCAGAAGCTCTTTTTTTGTTATCCTCCACCTCTTGAAAATTTTATTCTAAAGTTTTCAAGAAATTCTTTTTTGTTTTCTTCACATATTTCTATATTAAGAACTACAGCATTTAAATTAATTTTACCTATTTGTGCTTCTTTTTCTTCTAATATTTCAACTGTCCATTTTTCAGATTTTATAATTCTGTCTTTTAGTATTCCACCAAGTTCTATTAGTTTTTTTTCGATTTCATTTCTAGAAAAAGATCGCATCTCTTTTTGTATTATAATAAAATCACCTACTCCATATGCTCCAGCATGTTAAGTATTAAGTCTCTATTCATTTTATTTTCAGCAGAAAAAGGAATTATCAATCCTTCTTCCTCTATATTAAGTTTCTTTTTTATGGTATTAATGTGTTTTTGGATTTTTCCTTTTGGTATTTTATCAGCTTTTGTTGCAATTATAAGTCCAGTAAAACCAAATTCCTTAATCCAATCATACATAATCACATCATTTTCCCCTGGCTCATGCCTTATGTCTATCAATAGAATTACTTCTCTTAACTGTTCTCTGTTGTGTAAATATACTTCTATCATTTTTTTCCATTTTTCTTTTTCTTTTTTTGAAACCCTTGCGAAGCCATATCCTGGTAAATCTACTATAACCATTTCTTCATCATTTACAGAATAAAAGTTTACAGTTCTAGTTTTTCCTGGAGCTCCACTGGTTCTTGCTAAATTTTTTCTATTTAACAAGGCATTGATCATTGATGATTTTCCTACATTAGATTTACCAGCAAAAGCGACTTCTTTGCAAAGAGTATTAGGGTATTGATCCTGTCTCCCTGCAGTAATGATTAATTCCGAACCTTTAATTTTCATTTTTATTCTCTCCGTGAAGGGCATATTTAATTACTTCATCCATACTATCAACTAGTATTATTTCTAATTCTTTTTTTACTTTTTTGGGTATTTTATTCATATCTTTTTTATTTCTTTTTGGTAGAAGTACTGTCTTAATTCCAGCTCTATTGGCTGCTAATATTTTCTCCTTTACTCCACCTATTGCTAAGACTCTACCTCTAAGAGTGATCTCTCCTGTCATAGCAACATTTTTGTTTACAGGTCTATCGGTCAGTGCTGAGATTAAAGCTGTTGCCATAGTTATGCCCGCCGAAGGACCATCTTTAGGTATTGCTCCTTCAGGAACATGTACATGAATATCTTTAGTCTTATAAAATTTTTCGTCAATATTAAATCTATCTAAGTGAGCTCTCACATAACTTAAACTTGCCTTTGCAGATTCTTTCATTACATCCCCTAGTTGTCCAGTTAATTGAAGTTTACCGTCACCATTCATGAGGTTAACTTCTATAAATAACGTTTCTCCTCCAACTCGTGTCCAGGCTAATCCAGTTGCTATTCCTATTTGATCTTTCTCATAAGCTCTTTCGTATTCATATTTTGGTATTCCTAAATACTTTTCAAGACTGTTAACATTAACTACTACTTTTTCTTTGTTTTTTTCAACGATTTGTACTGCAGCTTTTCTTATGATATTTCCAATATTTCTTTCTAATTCTCTTACTCCTGACTCTCTGGTATATTTTTCTATAACTTCTTTAAGAGCATTATCAGAAATTACAATCTTATCTTCTGAAAGTCCGTGCTCTTTATACTGTTTTGGAATAAGGTATTTTTTACCAATATTTAGTTTTTCTTCAGCTGTATATCCAGAGATTTCTATTACTTCCATTCTATCAAGTAAAGGTCTAGGAATTGTACTAGTTGTATTTGCTGTTGTTATAAACATAACTTTTGATAAATCAAAACTTGTTTCCAAGTAGTGATCTGTAAAAGTATTATTCTGTTCAGGATCTAATACTTCTAATAATGCAGAAGCTGGATCCCCTCTAAAATCCTGAGCTATTTTGTCTACTTCATCAAATAAAAACACAGGATTATTGTATTTAATCTTTGAAATATTCGATATGATTCTACCGGGTATAGCACCTATATATGTTCTCCTATGACCTCTTATTTCCGCTTCATCTCTTATACCACCTAAAGAAAATCTAACAAACTTTCTATTTAATGATCTTGCAATTGACTTAGCTATTGATGTTTTTCCAACTCCAGGAGGTCCAACTAAGCAAATAATAGGACTCTTCATGTTTTGATTTAACTGCCTTACCGCTAAGAATTCTAGAATTCTTTCTTTTACATCTTCTAAGCCGTAGTGATCTTCTTCAAGGACATTTCTCGCCTTTTTAATATCCTTATTGTCCTTTGTCGCCTTATTCCAAGGTAGTCCGATCAACCAATCAAGGTAAGTTCTTATAACTCCTGCTTCTGGTGATGCCTGGTTAATTTTGAGTAACCTCTTAGCTTCTTTCTCTGCTTTTTCTTTAGCTTCATTAGGCATCTTTGCTTTTTTTATTTGTTTCAAGTAGTCTTCTACTTCGTCTCCTAAATCTTCATCTTCCCCAAGCTCTTTTTGTATCGCCTTCATTTGTTCCTTTAAATAGTATTCTTTCTGAAGTTCATTTATTTGTTTTTTGACTCTCTTGTTTATAGTCTCTTCTAGTTTAGTTACTTCTATTTCTTGTTTTAATAAAACTTCAAGTTTTTCAAGTCTTTCATACGGGTCTAAAGTTTCCAATAGATTTTGCTTATCACTTGATTTCAAAAATATATAAGAAACTATAACATCAGAAAGTCTATGTGGTTCTTCAATTTCATTTACTGAAATTATAGCATCATCTGGAATTTTTGAATTTATAGCTGTATAGCTTTCAAAGGATTCTTTTACCATCCTCATTACAGCTTCCATTTTTTCGCTTGTTTCACCAGTGTCTTTCTCAACGTAACTTTCTATCTCAACTTCTATATATTCTTCTTCTGATTTTATTTTATTTATTTTTCCTCTATTTAAACCTTCAACCAATACTCTAATGCTATCTCCAGGCATTTTTAACATTTGTTTTATCTTGCAAACTACACCATAGTCAAAGTAATCATCTTCTGCTGGCATTTCAGTACTTGCATCTTTTTGAGTAGTCAAAAAGATTATAGAATCATTTATCATAGATTCCTCTAAAGCATTTATTGATTTTTCTCTGCCAACATCAAAATGAATAACCATACCTGGAAAAATATGCATGCCTCTTAATGGTATCATTGGTAAAGTCTTTATTTCTTTATCATAATTTTTAGTCATATATCTACTCCATTTTGATTATTTATTTAATTTAATAAAAAATGCCTGCTGTACAGGCATTTTTTTAAGCTGTTTCTGAATTCTCTTCTTGATCAGCATTATTGTTTAATAATAGTGTAGGCCCTTTGTCATTTAATATTGTGTCTTTAGTAATTATACATTTTTCAATATCGTATCTAGAAGGTATATCGTACATAATATCCGTCATTACCTTCTCCAAAATACCTCTCAGCCCTCTTGCGCCTGTTTTTATTTCTAAAGCTTTCTCTGCTATTATTTTTAATGCTTCTTTCTCTATTTCTAGTTCTACACCATCCATTTTAAAAAGCTCTTTATACTGGTCTACTAAACTATTTTTAGTATCTACCATTATTCTTATTAAAGCTTCTTCATCTAGTTCTTCTAAAGGGACAATTACAGGTATTCTACCTACAAATTCAGGAATTAATCCAAATCTTAATAAATCCTGAGCTTGAATATTCTTAATAATCTTACTGTAATCTTGTTTAACATTTTCTCCTATTTCAGCACCAAATCCCATAGATTTTTTCCCTATTCTCTTTTGTATTATTTTTTCTATACCGTCAAAAGCTCCACCTATAACGAATAGGATATTTGATGTATCCACCTGAAGGAATTCCTGGTGGGGATGTTTTCTACCACCTTGCGGAGGAACGTTAGCAACTGTACCTTCTAAAATTTTCAACAATGCCTGCTGTACTCCTTCACCACTTACATCTCTTGTTATAGAAGGATTATCGCCTTTTCTAGCAATTTTATCGATTTCATCTATATATATAATCCCTTTTTCAGCTTTTTCGATATCATAATCAGCAGATTGTACTAATTTTAATATGATATTTTCTACATCTTCTCCTACATATCCTGCTTCAGTCAATGATGTAGCGTCAGCTATTGCAAAAGGAACTTTAAGCATTCTTGCCAAAGTTTGAGCTAAATAGGTTTTTCCACTACCTGTAGGTCCTATTAGCAGTATATTGCTCTTTTGTATTTCAATATCTCCTGTTTTTTTGTAGCTATTTATTCTTTTATAGTGATTATAGACAGCAACAGCCATTGATTTTTTGGCTTGATCCTGTTTTATCACATACTTATCCAAAAACTCAAAAATTTCCTTTGGTTTTGGTAGTTTTTTTAATTCAGACTCTTCTAAAAAGTCCGTTTCTTCGTCAATAATCTCCTTACATAAGTCTACACATTCATTACATATATAAACATTAGGTCCGGCGATTAATCTTCTCACTTGATCCTGGGATTTTCCACAGAATGAACATCTCAAGTGTTTTTCATCTTTAGCCATATGAACACTCCTTTATTTTCTATAGCTAATCACTTCATCTATCAGACCGTACTCCTGAGCTTTTTCAGCTGTCATAAAATGATCTCTATCTGTATCTTTTCTGATTACTTCTAATGGTTGTCCTGTTCTTTCGCTTAATATTTTATTAATATCTTCTCTCATTTTTATAATTCTATCTGCTTGTATTCTTATGTCTTCTGCTTGACCTTGTGCTCCTCCAAGAGGTTGATGTATCATAACTTCAGCATTTGGCAATGCAAATCTTTTTCCTTTTGTTCCGGCAGCTAATAAAAATGCTCCCATACTTGCAGCCATACCTATACAAATTGTTGAAACATCCGGCTTGATATACTGCATTGTATCGTAAATAGCGAATCCTGCTGTTATTGAACCACCAGGACTGTTTATGTATATTTGTATATCCTTATCTGGATCTTCAGCTTCTAAAAAAAGCATCTGAGCTACTAGTAAACTTGCTGTAGCATCATTAACCTGTTCTCCTAAAAATATAATTCTTTCTTTTAACAATCTGGAGTAAATATCGTAAGATCTTTCTCCTCTTCCTGTGTTTTCTATTACATATGGTACTAATGGCATAATTACACCTCCGTTAATTTTTATTAATTATTCTTCTACTGATTCAGATACTTGTGTTTTTTCTTCTTCAGTTTCTTTATTTTCTATTTTTTCTATCATTTTTACATTTTCTGAAATAAATTCTATTGCTTTTCTTCTTTTTACTGAATCTTCAATATATTCTTTGCTATCTTCTTTCATTTTTTTAATAAAGTCATCTAGCTTATCCTCGCCTATCCCATAAGAATCTGCAAGTTTTTTCAATTCTTCCTCTAGTTCTTGTTCTGTTACTTCAAAATCATGCTCATTAGCAACAGCTTCTATCACTAGTTCTGTTTTCGCACTTGTTTCAGCTTGTGGTCTTATATTTTCCTTCAAATCATCCATTTCTTGGCCAATCATCTTCGTATAATCTTCTAAGTTTATGCCTTGTTGAGAGAGCTGTTGTCTAAATCCATTTAATTGATTTTCAATTTCTCTATCTACCAATACTTCTGGTACTTCAACTTCACACTTGCTTACAAATTCTGTGATTGCATTATTTTGATTTGTTATTATTTCACTATCTTTTGCTTTCTTGATTAAGTTTTCTTTTGTATTATTTCTAAGTTCATCTATAGTATCAAATTCACTAACATCTTTAGCAAATTCATTGTCTAATTCTGGTAGTTCTTTTTCTTTAATTTCATGTATTTTAACTTTAAAAGTTGCTTCTTTACCTGCTAATTCTTCAGCATTATAATTTTCAGGAAAAGTTACCTTAACATCAATATCTTCACCAGTGTTTTTACCAATTAATTGTTCTTCAAATCCTGGTATAAATTGTTTCGATCCAATTTCAAGAGATTGATTTTGAGCTGATCCACCTTCAAATTCTTCTTCATCTATATAACCTTTATAGTCTATGGTTACAGTATCTCCTTCTTTTACAGGTCTGTCTTCTACATTGACAATTCTTGCATTTTTTTCCTGCATTTCTTTTAAAGAGTTTTCTACCTGTTTATCATCTACTTCAGAATTCGCTTTTTCAACTTCTACTTCTTTTGGATTCGCCAATTTTACTTCTGGCTTAACCTCTACATCAGCTGTAATAACTATATTTTTTCCTTCTTCAAATTCTTTTATGTCTAATTTAGGTTGATTTATTGGATCTAATTGAGTTTCTTCAAGAGCTTCTTCGTAAGCCGGTGGTATTGCTATGTCTAATGCATCTTCATAAAATACACCTTTGCCGTATCTTGATTCGATTAATTTTCTTGGAGCCTTTCCCTTTCTAAAGCCTGGAATATTGATATTTTTTCTATTCTTTAAATAAGCTTCTTGAACTCCCTCTTCAAATTTTTCCGGTGTTATTTCAAACTCTATTGTTACAATATTTTTCTCTTTGTTGACTATTTTTGCCATTACTTCCTCCTTGATTATTAATATATTTATTATTAAATGTTTATATTTAATAGTTTAGTCAAAGTCATCTAATCATTATATCATAAAATTTATATATATCAACTTCAAAAATTAATCAATAATAATTTTTTTATATTCTTTATAAATTTCTTTTTTATAATTTTCTTTATATTCTAAAATTCCATTGTTGATTTCAAAAGGATAGGCAAATAGAATTGAATCACTATAGATATTTTTTAATCTTTTAAAATAATCTTTATTTATTCTAAAAAAATCTAAATTAATTTTATCAATTTTGGATAAATCAATTTTTTCTTTTAAATAATAAAACATGTCTTTATATATATTTACCCCATTTTCTACCCTTAATACAGGTTCTATGAATATTCTAACCTTCCATCCTTTTATCAAAGCTTTGTTGATATTTATTATTCTTTTTTCTAATGAAGGTGTGTACTTCTCATATTTATCGATTATTATATTAGGAGATAAAGTCCAGGATAAAATAAAATTTTCCGCTGGTTCCTCATCTTCTATTAAGTTGAAATTATTACTTTTAGTTCTAGATTCAAATTGTATATGAGGATTTTCCCTAGCAAACTTCATCCACTTTTTATTTAAACCGTGAATTTTTTCTAATGCCAAAAGATCTCCTTCATAGGAAAGACTTAAATAACTATTTTTTTTAAGCTTTTTTTTAACCTCTTTCATTATTTCATCATAATCTACAAAAATAACTATATTACTACTTGGATACATCCCCTTTAAAAAGCAGTATTCACAATCATAAGTACAGTTCATTAAATTAACTATATAATAGAAATCATTGTATCCAAAATCATTGCAAATCTCTGCACCTTTATATATTTTTTTTTCATTGCTTTTAGCAATAATTATATTTAAGTTCTCTTTTTGAAATTTATGGGATTGATTTTTTCTATTAAAAACATCTTTATAGTGTTTTATTTTAATTATTTTAAAACTTTTTAAATTGTGTAAAATTTCTTTTGTATATTTATTATCAATAATGTCTTCTTCGACATATACTTTATTATTCTTTAAATATTTCAAGTTTTTCAGTGAGTTCATTATATTTTTTCCTTCTATCATCTTTATTGTCTGCTTCTACATTAGAAAAGCAACTAAATAATTTAATTAAATCATTCCCTCTAACTTTGTAATCATAAGCTTTCTTTTTAAAATCAATTTCTAAATATTTTGATAAATTATAGTTTTTAGAAATTATGTTTATTAAATTCTCTTCTCTAACTGAAAATTTAATTGGATTTATCTTTTTATCAGTATTTTCTCTTAAATTATTTATGTAATCAATAATTTTTTTCGAACTTTCTTTTACCAAACTTTTAACAAAGATTCTGTTTAATTTTTTATCTTCTTTATAATCTGAAAGGATTTTTATAATATGTATATTGTTTTGAAAAACATAATTTTGTGCTACTCTGTAATATGCTTCTCCTTCTAAATCTGTTAACCTTTCTTTCATAGATTGATTATTTATATCTTTACTCAAAATAGTTTCTAATTCAATTTCTTTAAAGGGATGTAAGTTAACATCCAGGAAGTACTCATCTTTATTAATACCCACAATCTTATTAATTATAAATATATCCCCAAAATTATATTTCTTGATACCACCAGCTATTCCTATATTTATCAATATATCATTTTTACTTTTATAGTACCTTGTAAATAAACTACTCAAACCTTCAGCCGCATTTATTATACCTGACCCTGTTATCACAGCGATGATATCTTGATTTTTAAATATTCTAACCTTATTTATCTCATGTACTTTTTTTAAATTGAAAAATTCTATGAAGGGGTCAGCTTCTAATTTTAATGCAAAGCATAAAAAAATCATATTAAGAATCCCATCCTTTTACAATATCTAGATCTTGATTAATTATATAGTAAATTATATTAATATCCTTCTTGTCTTTTTCAATAATAAATTTACCGTAGGTCTTTATAGAATTAAATTCTTTATCTACATACTTATCTGGAGTTCCATACTGCAGGTAATTATTATTAAACTTTTTATATGAATGTGCCAATCCATTCATATATATTTCGGATGTCAATGTGATTCTAGCGTCACTTTCATTTTGTTGAATTATTTTAAAATCTATATCTGCCTCTTCATTAAATCCCATTTGGTTTAATACCAGATGTTTGTAATCATATATTAATATATCTACTACGTCTTCTAAAATCAAATCATCAGAATCATTAAATATGAAATTCTCTTGTGTATTATTTTTAGTTACATATGCTCCGTAAAAACTAGAATAAGTAGGAGAAGATTTTCTGAAAATATCAGAATGTTTATTATTAAAATCTCCAAAGGTATAGTATACAACTAAATCAACATCTTTCTTAATGAAGTTCGAAAAATATTTAGCATTAAAAGTATTCATAATAGGGTACCAGTCTAGATTTTCTTCCTGTGGGATTTCTATCTTTATATTTTCTTCATCCATAAATGAGTCCTTCAAGTTTATGATATTATAAGGTACCATAACTAAGATACTTCTTACTAAATAAACATTCAAAAGGAGTAAAGAAATTAATATCATAATTATGATTCTCATAAAATATTTTTTCATATTATTCTATCTTTAATTCTGGGTTTTTACCACCTGTTGACTTAACATAAATGTATAACCCTAAAAGAACAGATATTCCTCCCACTAGTGTTAAAATACTTGGTATCTCTTTGAATATTATTAAGGCTAAAATTGTTGCAAAAATTGGTTCTCCTAATGTAGATACTGAAACAAATGTAGAAGATACATATTCTAACATCCAGTTGTAAACACTGTGACCTAAAAGAGAACAGAAAAAAGCCAAAGCAAAAAATAGCAGTAACTCTTTTACTGGATATGGATATATTGGTGTTTTAGTAGCTAAGGCTATAGAAAAAAGAACAACTGCAGATATAGAATAAACTATTAATACATACACTCTAACACCTAACCGTATTCTTACCCTTCCTCCTATAAGCAAATACCCACCCACAAAGAAAGCTCCTAACAATGCCAAAAAATCACCTTTTAAAGCATGCCCTCCTCCTTGAGAATCTCCAAAAGCTATTAAAATAGAACCTCCTAATGCTACAGCTATTCCAATTAAAGATCTTAACTTTAAATCTTCCTTTAAAACAAGATAACTAAAAGCAGCTACAAAAACTGGGCTTAGTGAAACTAGTACTGTTGAGCTTGCAACTGAGGTCATACTCAATGATGCAATCCAAGTTGCAAAATGGAGTGCTAAAAAAACTCCACTAACAAAACACCAAAGCAAATCTGAAATTGTAATTCTTTTTAATTCCTCACGGTCTTTTATCATGACTGGTAAAACCCATAGTAATGATGCAAATAGCATTCTATAAGCTGAAATTATTATAGAAGGTGAATCTGATAATTTAACAAAGATTGAAGATAAAGATGTAAAAATAAGACCTATAAAAACAAAGTTTTTTGATGGTGTTTTATTCATTGTCAACTCCTTAAGTGATATTTATTATGTTTAATTTACACCATATAAAAAAATAAATCAAATCATATGAATATAATTTGATTTATTTTTTATTAATTTTTAAAGCTATGTACCGGAGCAGGTATTCTTCCACCTCTATTTATTAATTTTTTACTTGAATAACTATTTAATTGAATTACTGGAGCATGTCCCAATAAACCACCAAATTCAGCAATCTCTCCAACCTTTTTCCCGTAAACAGGAATAACTCTTACCGCTGTTGATTTATTGTTTATCATGCCAATAGCACATTCATCTGCGATAATAGCTGATATAGTAGTAGCTGGAGTATCTCCAGGTATAGCTATCATATCAAGTCCTACTGAGCATACACAAGTCATAGCTTCAAGTTTATCTATTGATAAGGAACCTCTATTTACTGAGTCAATCATTCCTTGATCTTCACTCACAGGTATAAAAGCGCCGCTTAATCCTCCTACATGAGAGGAAGCCATAATTCCGCCTTTTTTTACAGCATCATTGAGCATTGCTAAAGCTACTGTTGTACCGTGTGTACCACAACTTTCAACCCCTATTTCTTCTAGTATTTCAGCTACACTATCTCCTATAGCCGGTGTAGGTGCCAGAGATAAGTCCATTATCCCAAAAGGTATATCCATTCTTTTTGAAACTTCTTTAGCCATTAATTCCCCTGCCCTTGTTATTTTAAATGCTGTTTTTTTAATCGTTTCAGATACCACATCAAAGCTTTCTCCTTTTACTTTTTCTAAAGCATTTTTAACTACACCAGGTCCACTTACTCCTACGCTTATAGATACTTCTCTTTCTCCTATCCCATGAAAAGCACCTGCCATGAATGGATTATCTTCAACTGCATTCGAAAAGGCTACAAATTTAGCACACCCTACACTGTCCTCATGTCTAGTTAGGTAAGCAGTTTCTTTTACTATTTCACCCACTCTTTTTACGGCATTCATATTAATTCCAGCTCTTGTACTTGCTAAATTTACCGATGAGCATACTTTGTTTGTCTCGTATAAACTAGCAGGTATTGAGTCTATAAGAATATCATCTCCCTTTGAATTTCCTTTATGTACTAATGCAGAAAACCCCCCGATAAAATCAACTCCTACTTCTTTGGCTATTATATCTAAAATTTTTGCATATTCAACATAATCTTTATCATTAGACGATCCTGCAACTAAAGCTATAGGAGTTACAGATATCCTTTTATTTATTATTGGAATACCGAATTCTTTTTCAACAGTTTCGACAGTTGGAACTAATTTTTCAGCATATCTTAATACTTTATCATATATTTTCATTCTTGATTTTTCACCACTTGTATCAGCACAATCTAACAAAGATACTCCTAGAGTTATTGTTCTGATATCAAACTTTTGTTCATCAATCATTTTAATAGTTTCTAGTATATTATTTCTATTTATCAAACTACTGCCTCCTCTATAGTTCATGCATTTTATTAAATATATCTTCTCTCTGTAATCTAACAGATAAACCCATTTCTTTTCCAATTTTTTCTAATTCATTCTTTAAATCAACTAGACTGATAGATAAATTTGAAA
This sequence comes from Clostridia bacterium, assembly GCA_011390775.1. GTDB lineage: Bacteria > Bacillota > Clostridia > Tissierellales > Dethiosulfatibacteraceae > UBA8670. The sequence continues at coordinate 32,555 of JAABRS010000006.1, forward strand.
TATCAACTAGCATTATCATAGTAAAGTATTCCTGCATTACCGTTTGATTAATATCTAGGATATTAACATTTTTATCTGCTAATAATCCTGATATATTGGCAATTATACCAACCTTATCTTTTCCAATTATTGTAACAACTGATCTCATTTTTTCCTCCTTGAAATAAAAAAATAAAAGACCATAAAGGTCTTCCTTAGTTATATATTAATCTTTGTCCTTTTACCTGAGAGTTTCGTTTTACAACTTACCCCTTCGGTGCTCTTTCGAGTCTCTCCAAAGTTTTGTCCATATGCGGTCGACCTCTCTTCCTCATACTTCATCCAATTATCTAATTTTTATCAGTATATGTTAAAACAAAAAAAATTTCAAGCTTTTTAGAATAAATGCACAATAATTCCTTGTACAATTCCTATTAAAAATCCAAGGACTGCTCCTAATATTTCAATATGTTGTAATTCTTTTTTAGCTATATCAAAGACTATTTGTTCAACTTTTGATAAATCAAAAGAATTAATCTTTTCTTCAATCATACCACTTATATTTATATCTTCTGCAGCTTTTGTACTTATATCTTTAATTATTTCATTAATATAATCTGAACCTTCTTCATCCATAACATTATTCATATATTTAATTAGGGGTCTTTTTAAACCCATTATCAACGGATATTCAGCTATCTTTATTTCAATAACTCTCTGTGTCTTTAGTTTTATTTTATCAAGTAAAATTTCTACTCTGTCTTCTGTTACGAAAGATTCTAATAATTCTTCTATGCTCAAAAGCTCATTTTCTACAGTATCGCCAATACTTTTAGAAAGTTCTTTTTGTCTTTTAGGTATTACTCCTTGTAACTTAAAGCCAATTATGTTCATAGGTTCTACCGGTCTAAACAAAAGCTTTATAGCAATAACATTTGTGATATAACCGATACTTGCACCAATTATTGATAGTATTCCAATTTTTATTAATATATTAATCATTTTGTATCCTTTTATATTCTGATTTTTTGCATGCCTCTTTTTCTGTACACGGAAATATTTTCAAAGCCTAATTTTTTAAGATAGTTTATTATATTTTTACAATTAAATCCTACATGTTCAGGATAATGAGCATCGGAACCAATAATAATGTTAGTTCCTCCTAATTTTTTATATAAGGTTAAGATTTCTTTTTTAGGGTACTGTCTAGCTACTCTATGGCTAAATCCTGATGTGCTAACTTCCAAGCTTTTACCTTCTTTTATTAAAATTTTTAATATTTCAGCAATTATGTCTTTGTAATATGCGAATTTTATATCTGGTCCAAATCTATCAATATAGTCCAAGTGACCTAATACATCATAATTTTTGTATTTTTTTATAACTTCTAATATCTGATAATAGTACTCTCTATATATATTCTTATCAATATTAATTTCATTGTAATCTATTTCATTTAAAAAAATATTATTAATCCTATGAAAAGATAGTATAATCAAATCAAATTCCTGCAGGTCTACTACATTATCAACTCTTACTATTGAATTTAAGTCAATATTCATCTCTATACCTGCTAAGACTTCAATATCATCGTATTTTTTATTGATTCTCTTTATTTCTTTCCAGTATTCATCTGCGTCAAATGTTAAATCTTTGTGAGGTTCGCTGTGAACATCAAAATGATCACAACAGTATACTATTTTTAATTTTCTAATTCTTGCACTTTTTATCATTTCGTCTAGTTCATATTTACAGTCATTAGAGTAAATAGAATGTATATGAAAGTCGTACATTACATCCTCCTTAAAAATTAAAACCCACAGTGCCGTAATCCTTCTAATTCACGCCCGCTGGTTTGCAGGTGGGTGCTCTGTTCTCCAGTTCTGAAGTCCTGTAACAGGCTTTTCATCTCTAGAGAAACTCCGAACTCCCTTACTCAAAATGTCGGTTGAATTACTTGGATCTCGAACACCGCAGGTATTCTTAGGTTTATTATACATTTATTTTAGCCATAATTCAAACTAAAAATTTAGTATTTAATCTACTTTTATGAATTCATCTGCAGATAATAGATAAATATAACTTTCCTTTACTTTTTTCTCTGTTAAAGTCTCTAATGCTAGTCTATACTCATATATTTGTTCTTTGTAACTATTCAATATATCTTTTGAAGTTTTATTAAATAAGCTATCCGTTTTGTAGTCTATAAGAACTAATTCATCTTTTTCATAAAAATAACAATCTATTATCCCCTGAACTAAAATACTTTCATTATTCTCAAAAAAATCACTACTTATTTCAAAGGGTTTTTTCTTAACTATGAAAGGTTCTTCTCTATAAACATCATTAGATGATAACATTCTTTTTCCAATATTTGAATTATAAAATCTATTAATTTTTTTATAATCTACTGCTTTTCCTTCATCTTCAGTAAGCTGTTTGTTTATTATCATTTTATTTACTTCGTCTTTTATATACTTTTCATCTATACCTTTTTTTAATTTTAATATCTGCATAACAAAGTGAGTTATAGTTCCAATTTCTTTTCCACTGAATTTTACATCCTTATTTTTGAAGGTGGGTATTTCTGATATGTTTGGTATATTGTATTTGTTGTTATCATATTTTTTTGTTCTCAGTTTATTTAATTCCGTTACAGATACCTTCGGAGGTATCTCTCTTATATTATCATAAGGATATTTCCAACTTAGTAAATCGTCTACATAACTCAAATCTATATCCTTTTCATTTTTTAATTTCAATATGTTATGATACATATTTTTTCTATTCGACACATTTTCATCTTTTTTATTTATATCTTCATAATTCACAATGTTAATTTTCCATTTCGAATTGA
>JAABRS010000060.1 GCA_011390775.1 Clostridia bacterium
ATTGGTGAAGACATGAAAAAAGATGAAATCCTTCTAAAAAAAGGCAGAAAAATTAAATCCTATGACTTAGGAGTATTAAGTGCTCAGGGAATATGGGAGATAGAAGTTTACAAAAAACCTTCAGTAACCATTATATCTACTGGAGATGAACTTGTACCACCTTATGAAGAAATTAAAGAAGGACAGATAAGAGATATTAACACATATACTATTATGGGAGCTGTGGAAGAATTTGGTGGAGAAGTAATCAACACTTCTATAGTGAAGGATAATTACGAAAGCCTAAAAGAAGCAGTAGAAAAATACGGTGAAATTTCAGATGTTGTAATAATATCAGGAGGAAGTTCCGTTGGAGCTAAAGATAATACTGCCAAGGTACTAGACAGCCTTGGAGAACCTGGAGTCTTTGTAGAAGGAGCGGCGATTAAGCCGGGTAAACCTACAATTATTTCCTATAGCAATGATACTGCATTTATAGGACTGCCGGGACATCCATTATCATCAGCGATAGTTTTCAGTGTATTTGGAAAAGAGCTTTTTAATATACTTTTAAATAAAAATAAAATAAATGAAACAGCTGTAGAAGCTTACTGTGAACAAAACATACACTCTACTCCAGGACGAGAAACTTACCAGGCTGTTAGCATTGAAGAAAGAGATGGGAATAGCTACTTCAGGCCGATACTAGGAAAGTCTGCATCTATTTCTACAATTGTTAAAGCTGATGGGATATTGAAAATGGAAATAGAAGAAGAAGGTATATCTAAAGGGGAAAAAAGAAAGATAATATTGATTTGATGAAAGGACATACATAATGAAAGAAGATAATAAAAGAAATGTATATATAGGCAATACAGATATAAAAGAAGCCATCAAGATGTATTCAGAAAAATTAAATATAGATGATAAACCTAAATGGGAATATGTAAAACCCTGGGAAGCTTACGGAAGAATAACCTGGGAAGGAGTATTTGCTAAGTACTCTTCTCCAAACTACAATGCTTCAGCTATGGACGGTATAGCGGTTAGATATAAGAAAACTTTAGAAGCAACAGAAACTAATCCTGTAAAACTAAAAAAAGATGAAGATTACAAAATAATAGACACTGGTGATCCAATAAGAGAACCTTTCAACAGCGTGATAATGATAGAAGATGTAGTAGAAATAGACGAAAATACAGTAGAAATTATTTCCCCAGCCTTTCCATGGCAGCATGTTAGGCAGATAGGAGAAGATATAGTAGCAGGAGAAATGATAATACCATCCAAGCACAAAATTCGTCCTGTAGATGTAGGTGGAATAATCAGCGGCGGAGTAGAAAAAATAAAGGTATATCAAAAACCTAAAGTAGGAATAATACCTACCGGGACTGAAATAGTTGATTTAGGAAAAGACCTTGAAGAAGGAGATATAATAGAATCCAACTCCAGAATTTTCCAGGGACTAGTATTAGAATACGGTGGAGAACCTAATAGATACCAACCAGTAGTAGATGAATACCAGCTTATAAAAAAAGCTGTAGAAAAAGCTGTAGAAGAAAATGAAGTTACTATTATAAATGCAGGATCATCAGCTGGTACTGAAGACTACACTAGAGATATCATTGCAGAATTAGGAGAGGTAGTAGTACACGGGTTAGCGATAAAGCCTGGAAAACCGGCGATTTTAGGAATTGTAAAAGGTAAACCCGTGATAGGAATCCCGGGATATCCGGTTTCAGCATATTTTGTATTTGAAAATATTGCCCGGGAAATAATAAAAAAGTATCTTGGAGAACTTAAAGAAGAAAAAGGATATATAAAAGCAACCTTAGCTAGAAGAATAGTTTCAAACTTAAAGCAGGAAGAGTATGTAAGAATAAAACTAGGTAAAGTTGATAACAAGATTATTGCTACACCTTTAAAAAGAGGTGCAGGAGTTACCATGTCTTTAATAAATGCAGACGGCGTCCTTACAATACCAAAAGAATATGAGGGGATAGAAAAGGGAGAAACAGTTAAAATTGAGCTTATGACTGACATAAAAGATATTGAAAATACAATAGTATCTATAGGAAGTCACGATTTGATTATCGACTTAATGAGAGATGAACTACATAGGAAATATCCCGAATTCTCTATATCTTCAGCACATACAGGAAGTATGGGAGGTATAATGGCTCTGAGAAATGATGAAACGCATATAGCTCCAATTCACCTTTTAGATGAAAAATCCGGAGAATACAACGAGGCCTTTATAAAAAAATACTTTAAAGGAAGAAAGATAGCCTATATAAAGGGTGTAAAAAGGCAGCAGGGATTGATAGTTCAGAAAGGAAATCCTAAAAACATTAAAACATTTAAGGATATTGATAATAAAGATATAGTATTTATTAATAGACAAAAAGGTTCCGGAACTAGAATCTTAACGGATTACCTAATAAAAGAAAATAATATGGACAGAAGCAGGATAATGGGATACGATAGAGAAGGCAATACCCATATGTCTGTATCTTCTTCTGTAGCATCCATGACGGCGGATGTAGGAATAGGAGTTTACTCAGCTGCTCAAATTATGGGTAATGATTTTATCGAAATAACAGAGGAAGAATATGATTTTGCCCTTGATGTAAAACTTTTAGAAGATAAAAAAATTCAAAAATTTATAAGCATCTTAAAAAACGAAGACTTTAGAAAAAGATTAGAAAAATTAGGCGGATATAATACTGAATCCTCCGGAGAGGTGGGAATATATGAAGGATAAATTTGATAGAGAGATAACATATTTAAGAGTTTCTGTAACGGATAGATGCAATTTAAGATGTAAATACTGCATGCCACCAGAAGGTATAGAAAAAAAAGATCACCAAGATCTATTATCTTTAGAACAAATATACAACATAATTAAAGTATCAACAAAGATTGGAATCAAAAAAATTAGATTTACAGGAGGAGAACCATTAGTCAGATTAGGTTTGCCTAAACTAATAAAAGATGTATCTCAACTTGAAGATATTAAAGAAATAACTTTGACAACCAATGGTATACTTCTGTCTAAATATATAAAAGAATTGAAAGAAGCGGGATTAAATAGAGTCAATATAAGTTTAGATACTCTTAAGCCTGATAGATACAAAGACATAACAAGAGGTGGAGATTTTAACAAGGTTATGGAAGGAATAAAAGCTGCTCAGGAATACGATATGAAACCTATTAAAATAAATGCCGTACTTATGAAAGGTTTTAACGACGATGAAATTGAAGATTTTGCAAAGCTTACATTAGAACAGGACATAATAGTTAGATTTATAGAACTCATGCCTTTTGGAGAAAGATATTCCTGGACTAAAGACAAATACCTAAGCAACAGTAGAGTTTTAGAAAGTGTAAAAAATCTTGAAGAAATAGACTACGACAAAGGTAGTCCATCTAGATATTATAAAATAAAGGGTGCAAAAGGAAAAATAGGTTTAATAAATCCTATTAGTAGACATTTTTGCAACACCTGTAACAGAATTAGATTAACAGCCGATGGGAATATAAAACCCTGTCTTCATTCGGATTTAGAAATTGATATGAAAAAATATCTAGGTAGTGAAGAAGAGATATACAAGGGATTATTAGAAGCAGTTAATCGCAAACCTTTTCAGCACCATATTAATGAAGAAGGATACGATCCTATTAAAAGAGATATGAATAGGATTGGAGGTTGATTATGAGTAATAAAGAATTAACTCATTTGGACAAAAATGGAAGACCAAAAATGGTTTACGTTGGAGAAAAGAAGGACACTGATAGAGAGGCTGTAGCCTCGGGAAAAATATTTCTTTCAAAAGAAACCTTTGATAGATTAATAAAGGGAGATCTAAAAAAAGGTGATGTATTATCTACAGCCCAGGTAGCAGGAATAATGGGGGCTAAAAAAACCAGTGAAATTATCCCAATGTGCCACAATATTTTTATTACAGGTGTAGAGATGGAATTTAATCTAAATGAGGATGAAAATTCTGTAGAAATAATAAGTAAAGCTAAGACCACCGGGAAAACTGGCATAGAAATGGAAGCTTTAACTGGGGTGTCTATAGCCGCTTTAACTATATACGATATGTGTAAGGCTATCGATAAAAATATGGTGATTTCTGATATAAAATTAATAAAAAAGGCCGGAGGTAAGTCCGGAACATACATTAGGGAGGAGTAGTTTTAAATATGGAAGGAAAAATAATCGCAGTAAATATAAGCGATAAAAAAGGAGTAACAAAAACTCCTATAGATGAAGGAAAATTTATAGAAAATTTTGGACTTGAAAATGATGCTCATGCAGGAGACTGGCATCGACAGGTAAGTCTTTTAGGAAATGAAAGTGTTGAAAAAATGAAGGATATGCTTAACAAAAAAGGCTACACCGACTGCAGAGGAATATTTGCTGAAAATTTGACAACAGAAGGAATAATACTTTACCAACTGCCGGTAGGAACTAAGATGGAAATCGGTGAAACTCTTCAAGAAGTAACACAAATAGGAAAAGATTGTCACGACGGTTGTGCCATAAAAAATCAAGTAGGTAAATGTGTAATGCCTAGAGAAGGAATATTTACTAAGGTTCTAAAGGGAGGATATATTAGACCTGGAGATAGTATAAAAATATTGGAAGATAATGAAGATTAATAAATATTTAATTGAATATTTAGCTGAATTATACTATTATTTACTGTATATAAACAAGGAGAATGCATATGAACAGATTTATTAAAACTTTTATCATTAGCTTGATAATATTCCTTGCTTTTGCAGGTAATATTGTATATAACCAGTATGATATTTATGTAAAAAGCTACGAATTTACACCTATATACAGTGATCAATGGCTAAGTGAAGAGAATCCAAACAGAGGAGAAGATAAAAATCCATCTCCTGAAACCTTAATAGAAAACAGTGGTAGAATCAATTTCCTCCTTGCAGGATTGGAAGGACCCAGAACTGATACCATAATATTTATAAGTTTCGACCCAAGAAAAAACCAGTTGGACTTAGTTTCCATTCCTAGAGACACCTATTATTATAAAAAAGGATTTTGGGAAGATTTTGACTACTATCCAAACCACAAAATTAATGCTTTATACGGTAATAAAGGAATAGAAGGTTTAGAGCAAGCGGTACAGGATATTATTGGAGCTGAAATTGATAACTATGCTACAATTACCTACAGTGGAGTTAGAGGAATAATAGACTCTCTAGGGGGAATAGAAATTAATGTTCCCTTTGATATGTACTACGTAGATAGATGGGACGATCCACCTTTAGTTATAGATATAAAAGCGGGACAGCAGGTGTTAAACGGAGAAAAATCTGTAGAGTTTTTAAGATTTAGACAAAACAGTGATGGCAGTGTAAAGTACGGAGATATTCAAAGAATAGGAATGCAGCAGAAGTTTATGAAGGAAGTAGCGAAAAAAGCACTAAGTTTTAAATTGCCTCTCATAGTAGATGATGTATTTAGACACGTAAGAACAGACACAACACTAGGTGAATTATCAAAATATGCAAACTTAGCAGTAGGAATCAACTTAGAAAATATAAATTTTTATACTATTCCTGGAGATGATGAATTTATACAGGGTACATCATTCTATGTTGCAGATTATAAAAAGACTAGAGAGTTAATATTTGAAATATATGAAATACCTTACGATGTTGAATAACATACGCAAGGTATTTTTTAATAGTATTAATCTTCAGCACATTCGGAGTCGTTGCCTTTAAGTATGTCCATACCGTGAGATAAAGCTTTTAAAATATATTCCAAAGATTCTCTTACAGCCTTTGGACTACCGGGCATATTGATAATAAGGGAATTTTTTCTTATTCCGGAGGTAGCTCTTGAAAGCATGGCTTTTGGAGTTATTTTAAAGCTAAAATTCCTTATACCTTCTGAGATTCCCGGAGTTTCTTTGTCTATAACCTCTTTAGTAGCTTCGGGAGTTACATCTCTTTTTGAAAAGCCCGTTCCTCCAGTAGTTAAAACTAAATCGATGGATTTATTGTCCACCATATCTATAATAGCATTTTTTATTTCTTCTTTTTCATCTGGAACAATAATATATTCTGTAACTTTATAATTTTCTTTTTCAATTATTTCTTTTATAGTTTGACCGCTTAAATCCTCTCTTTTCCCCTGAGAGCCTTTATCGCTTGCGGTTATAATACCTACTGTGTACATAGTATCCTCCTTGTTGTTTATTAATTTTTAGTTTATACCATTTACCTTAAAAGGACAAGTATTAAGGTATTGAATTTTTTTCTCAAGATGTATATAGTATATATAAATGTAAATTTAAGAATAAATTAATGTTGGTATTGTAAAATAATACTTAATAAATATAAACAGGAGGACTTAAAATGGGAAGCATAATAGACAGAATTTTACCTATGCTTTTGACTCTACCAGGGATTTTGATAGCAATATCAATCCACGAGTACGGTCATGCATTAGCAGCATACAAAATGGGAGATAATACAGCCCAAGCACAGGGAAGATTAACCTTAAATCCAATAAAACACTTAGATCCAATCGGTTTTTTATGCCTGTTGATTTTTAGATTTGGATGGGCAAAACCGGTACCGGTAAATCCTAGAAACTTTAGTAATCCTAGAAGAGATGATATGATAGTATCTTTAGCAGGAGTAGGCATGAATCTAATTACTTCTATAATATTTATCTTTATTATGAAATTTGCTATTCAGACCGGATTTTTAAATGGCATAGGTTATACAGGAGAAATTTTATTTAATATGTTGTATTTTACAGCATACATTAATATAGGATTGATGGTATTTAATTTAATACCAATACCTCCTTTAGATGGACACCATGTTGTTCAAGATATAGTAGGATTTAAAGCTGTTAAATTTTACCACGAATATGCTCAATATATAAGGATAGCTTTAATAATACTATTATTCACAGGATTTTTAGGTAGATTTATAGTACCAGTAATCAGAGGAATATTTGGATTTTTGTATAATATAATTATGTAAATTTAGGAGGGTAAAGATGATTAGTAGTAGAATAAAAAACATGACACCTTCGGCAACCATTGAAATAACTGAAAAAATTGCTGAACTAAAAAAAGCAGGAGTAGAAATTATCGCCTTCAATATTGGAGAACCGGATTTTGATACTCCTGAAAATATTAGAAATAAAGCAAAAGAAGGATTGGACTTAGGTCACACCAGATATACTCCAGCAGCAGGAACTATAGAACTAAGAGAAGAAATAGCAAAGAAACTATATAAAGACAATAATCTAAAATATACCTATAAAGACATTATAGTTTCAAGTGGAGCAAAGCAGTCAATTATGAATGCTCTTCTTACCTTATGCGAAAAAGGAGATGAGGTCATAATACCTTCACCTTACTGGGTTAGCTATATTGAAATGGTAAAGCTGACGGGAGCTAAACCTGTACTGGTGCAGCTAGAAGAGAAGGATAATTTCAGCTTAGATATAGAAAAAATTAATAAAAGCATAACTTCAAAGACAAAATGTATAATGTTGAACTCTCCAAATAACCCTACAGGGTCAATATATAATGAAGATCAGCTTCTCCAGATAGGAAATATATGTGTAGATAATGATATATTTATACTGGCAGATGAAATATATGAAAAATTAATTTACGACGGTGAAAAACACATAAGTATTGGAGCACTGTCAGATAAAATAAAAGGAAAGACCATACTTATAAACGGAGTTTCTAAAACCTATGCAATGACGGGATGGAGAATAGGATATGCAGCAGGTCCTAAAGATATAATAAAGGCTATGACGGATTTGCAGGGTCATATGACCACTGGACCAAATGCGCCTGCTCAATATGCAACTTTAGAAGCATTACAAAACACAGAACAAGCAGTAGAAATAATGGTAAAAGAATTTGATAAGAGAAGGAAATATATAGTAGATAGACTAAACTCTATAGAGGGAATAAGCTGCAATTTACCAAAGGGAGCCTTTTATGCAATGCCTAATATAAAAAGCTTCTACGGTAAAAGCTACGGTAATTATAAAATAGGAAACTCTATGGATTTGACCAACTACCTTTTAGAAGAAGCTAGGATAGCCGTAGCTCCAGGGGAAGCCTTTGGCATAAGCAACAACATAAGAATCGCATATTCAAACTCTATGGAAAACATAGAAAAAGGTATGAATCAAATGGAAAAGGCCTTAAAAAAACTCAAATAAAAAAAGGGAGATGAAAATCTCCCCTTAATTAACTCTTTTAGCAAGAACTTGCAGGCATTCCCTTAGGGGATACAACAAATCCTTTTCTTAAAAAGCTATTTGTATAGTCTATTTTAAATCCGTCAAAATGCTTTAAATCGTCGCCAGCTAAAAATGTAACTCCATCTATTTCTTGGCTGTGGTCATTTTCTCTTTGTTCGTCCAGAACAAGTCCCAATTGTGGGCCGCCTCAACCAAAACCTGACACGTTTACTCTTATTGCTTTATCATCAGCATCTTGCTTTTCCATAATTTTCTTTATTTCTTCAACAGCAGTTTTTGTAGCTTCTATAATCAAGTTATTCACCTTCCTTTCTTTTTAAACTATTTATTATTCTAACATTTCATACATTCCAACCATCTGTTCATACTTGAGCATGCCTGGATATCCTGTTTCTACTGATCCATCTGAGTTAATACCGATTGTTAAAGGAAGAGCATTTGCTCCGTAAGTTCCTGCAGTCTTTCCTTTAGGATCTAATAATATATTTAAATCTATTTCAGGATTATCATCTAAAAATCCTTGGATTTTAGATTCGCTTTCATCAACATTCACAGCTAAGACAACCAGATCATCGCTGTAATCTTGAGCTAACTTTGTTAAATCCGGCATTTCATCAACACAGTAAGGACACCATGTTGCCCAGAAATTAACTATTACTTTTTTTCCTTGAAATTCACTTAATCTATATGTTTCTCCATCCATACCTTCTAAGGCAAAATCAGGAGCATAAATTTTTTCTTCTTCTTCAGATTCTTCACTTGCCGGTTCCTGTTCATTTTCCTGAGGTTCTTCAATACCATCATTTTCTTCAATTTCTTCACCACTTGAAGTACATCCTATCAGTAGGGCAAGAGAGAGAATCAGCATAAGGGATAATATTAAGTATTTTCTTTTCATATTTTTCATATTTCACCACCTATCATAGTACAAGACTGTTAAAAACAGTCAATTTATTTAACATTATTAAGATTCCCAGAATAATTAGTATTATTCCACCAATCTTATTGAGATACAAACTGAATTTTTCTATTTTTCCTATATATTTTGTAAAAAAGCCAAGTAGCAATGAAGTTAAAATAAATGGTATGGATAATCCTAAAGAGTATACAGATAATAGGAGAATCCCTTCACCAACTGTTGATTGACTTCCTGCGAATATCAATATTGAGCCTAAAACTGCACCTATACAAGGAGTCCATCCTGCTCCAAAAGCTAAGCCCATTAGAGTAGAACTTAAAAAGTTGTTCTTTCTTTTAGGTGCTTTAAATCCGTGTTTTCTACTTAAAAATCCTATTTTTATTACTCCAAGCATATACAGTCCGAAGAATATTATAAATACACCGCTGACTGTTCTAAATAGGGATAAATTCCTATTTAAGAAACCTCCTAAAAATGTAGCAGAAGCTCCAAGAGTTATAAAAACTATACTAAAACCTAATACAAATCCTATAGTTCGCGTAAAATTAATTTTTCGAAAATTATCATAACTGCTTACATTAGCTCCAGCGGTATATGAGATGTATGCCGGTATAATAGGTATTATACATGGGGAAAAGAATGATATAATGCCTCCCCAAAAGGCAATCATAAAAGATATATTTTCCAAAAGATCCCTCCTTTGTAAAATAATAACATACCCCACCCGGGTATGTCAAGATTATTAATTAAAGATAATTATTAATATTCTCAAATCTAATATTTATAATTATACCATTATTTATAGTTTTTTAAAATACAAATTAATTACATTACTATTAATAAATCAAATAGCGTCGTTGAATATTGAAGATTATTAAGTTATAATAAGTATATAATAAAAACAATACTAATATATCAATCAAACACAATTAAAGAATTACAACGGAGGTTAATTTTGGCAGATAAAGAAACAATATATAATGAAATATTAAAAAGAATAA
>JAABRS010000061.1 GCA_011390775.1 Clostridia bacterium
TTTTTCTTCTAACTCTTCTAATGTGTAGCTTTTTTCTATATTTAATCCTTTAGATTCAGTCCTTATCAATTTACCCATAGTTCCATAAGTATCTAGTAATTTACCAATATCACTACATAATACTCTCATATAGGTTCCCTTAGAAACTTCTGCTTCAAAATTTATTATATTGTCTTCAATTTTTTTTAATTTTATATTAAGTATATTAATTTTTCTATCTTTAACTTTTACTTCTTGATTTTTTCGAGCATATTCATACAATTTCTTACCCTTATATCTTACGGCAGAATACATTGGTGGTTTTTGCTTATTAATGTTTTTAACCTCATCCATAACTTTGATTATATCTTTTTTGTTAATCTTTAAATTTTCATCTCTTTTAATTACTTCACCGTAAATATCTAAAGTGTCTGTGGATAAACCTAAAATACATTCACAGATGTACTTTTTATTTCCTTCCATTAAAAAACTTGAAATTCGAGTAGCTTTTCCAATACATATAGGTAGTACTCCTGCTACGTCTGGATCTAAAGTACCTGTATGACCAACTTTTTTTTGTCCTGTTAGTTTTCTAATTTTATTTACTACATCATGAGATGTCATTCCAGTAGGTTTAAGTACATTTATGACTCCGTTATAATGCATTTTTTTCAACTTCTTTAATTATATTATTCTTTAAATCAGAATATTCAACATTCTCAATTTTAAATCCGGCGGCATTTTTATGCCCACCACCACCAAAAACTTCACAAATTTTTGAAACATCAGAATTTCCTAAAGATCTCATACTTATTTTGTAGGTATTATCCCCTAATTCTTTTATAAGTATTGAAATTTCTACATTTTCAATGTCTCTTAGTCTTTCAACTAATCCATCTATGTCTTTTAGACTTAAATTATAGTTTTTTAAGGTCTTTTGACTTAGCAAAGATAGTGCCACTCTATCTTCATAGTAAAATTCTGTTGAATTAAATACATCAGACTTTAATTTGAAAATATTTTTTGGTTCACTACTGTATAAATTCTTAACTATTTCGTTTTTATTTATATTCATTTTTAGAAGTTTACTCACATTTTCAAAAGTCTTATATCCTGCATTATCATAAATAAACTTACCAGTATCAGTTATAATAGCTATAAATATATTTTCAGCAGCAATCTCGTTTATTTCATAATTTAATTGGCTAAAAATATCGAATATTATTTCTCCAGTTGAACTGTAATCAGGTTCTATTATATCTAAATCACAGTATCCTTCATTTGTTTTGTGATGATCAATGCAGACTGTTTTATTGGAATTATCTATAATTTGAGAGTTTTCACCTAATCTTTCTTTATCTGATGAATCAAGAGCGAAACATAAATCATATTTAATGTTAATATTATAAGAAGAACTTTTTTCTACATCTTTCATAAATTTATAGTTAAAAGGTATTTCTCCATTAATATAAAAATCTACATCTTTGTTTTTAATTCTAAGTATTTCTCTTAACGCCATAATAGACCCAATGCTATCTCCATCAGGATCGGCATGGGCCATTATAGCAATTTTATTTGATTTTTCAACAAAACTATCTAAATTTTTTAGATTTTCTTTGTTAATCATCTTGTACCTCTGATTTTTTTATTTCATTTAATAATTTGTTAATTCTTACACCGTTTTCTATAGTTTCATCAACATAAAATTTTAATTCCGGTGAAGTTCTAGTTTTTAAAACCTTGCTTAATTCTGTTCTTAAAAAACCTTTTGCCTTATTTAAAATATCTATGTATTGGTTTCTTTTTTCAATACTTTCAATTGATGATATGTATACTTTTGCGAACTTCATGTCGTCTGTAAGTTCAACATGGGATATCGTTAAATGTTCACTTATTCTTGGGTCACTTAATTTCTTTTTGATTATTAAGCTAAGGTCTCTTTTTATTTCTTCTGTTATTCTATAAAGTCTCTTTTGTTTCATTTTAACACCTACTTTTCTACTTCTTTTTTACTTCTTGAATTACAAAGGCTTCTATAACATCGCCTTTTTTAACATCGTTATAATTGTGAATTCCTAATCCACCTTCATAACCGGTATTCACTTCTTTTACATCATCTTTAAATCTTTTTAATGATGAAATCTCACCTTCATGAACAACTACACTATCTCTTAATAGTCTAATTTGAGCGTTTCTTTTTATGCTCCCTTGCTGAACATATATACCTGCTACAGTTCCTGCATTAGGCACTTTAAATATATCTCTTACAACAGCTCTACCCAGCATTACTTCTTCAAATTCTGGTTCTAACATACCTGTAACTGCTGCTTCTATATCTTCTATAGCATTGTATATGATTCTGTATGTTTTAATTTCAACTTCTTCGGCTTTCGACAATTCTATTGCTTGGTTAGTCGGTCTTACATTAAATCCGATAATAATAGCATTAGATGCTGAAGCAAGCATAACATCATTTTCCGTAATACCTCCAACTCCACTGTGTATTACATTTACCTTAACTTCTTCGATGCTTAATTTTTCTAAAGATTGTTTAACTGCTTCTATTGAACCTCTAACATCTGCTTTTATAACTATATTTAAATCTTTAACTTCTCCGTCCTTTATTTGGTCAAATAAATCTTCAAGAGAAACTTTTCCTTTACGTTTATTTGCATCTGCTTTTATTTTATCTTGCTTTATAGCTGCTAAATCTTTTGCTAATTTTTCGTCTTCAACAACATATAAGATTTCTCCAGCTTCTGGCACATCTGATAAACCTGTTATTTCTACCGGATATGAAGGTCCTGCTTCTTCTATTCTTTCACCTTTATGACCTACCATTGTTCTGATTTTACCGTATGCAACTCCTACTAATACGAAATCTCCTTTATGTAGAGTTCCTTTCTTTATTAAGACTGTAGATACCGGTCCTCTTCCTTTATCCAGCTTAGCATCAATAATTACACCAACTGCATTTCTTTCTGGGTTTGCCTTGATTTCTTGTATATCAGCTACTAATAAAATCATTTCCAACAGTTCTTTAATTCCTATTTTCTTTAAGGCTGATACTTCTACACATATGGTATCTCCACCCCACTCTTCTGGAACTAATGCATGTTCTGTTAATTCTTGTTTAACTCTATCAGGATTAGCATTATTTTTGTCAATTTTATTTATAGCTACAATAATAGGCACACCTGCTGCCTTGGCGTGGTTTATAGCTTCTTCAGTTTGAGGCATTATTCCATCATCAGCTGCTACTACAAGAATAGCTATATCTGTAACCTGAGCACCTCTTGATCTCATTTCAGTGAAAGCTTCATGTCCTGGCGTATCTATAAATGTCATTTTTCTGCCATCTTTTTCAATAACTGAAGCTCCAATGTGCTGTGTTATTCCACCTGCTTCTTGATCTGCAGTATGAGTATCTCTTATAGCATCAAGTAAAGATGTTTTACCGTGATCAACATGACCCATAACGGTAATGATCGGGGGTCTTAATTTTAAGTCTTCTTTTTCGTCTTCAAAGTCAAGTTCTTCAACCATCTTATCAAATTGGTTTTCTTCTTCTTTTTTTGTAATTGTAAAATCAAATTCCTCAGCTAAAATTACAGCTGTATCAAAATCGATTTCTTCATTTATCGTAGCCATAACTCCATAGGACATTAGCTTTTTAATTATTTCATTTGTATTAACGCTAAATAATTCTGAAATTTCTTTCACACTTATAGTTTCCCCTATTTCAAACTCTGTAACTTCTTCTTCATCTTCTTTACCTTTATAGTCGCCTTTTTTACCCTTTGTTTTTTTACTTAAATCTCTTTTAGGTCTTTTTTGTTTAGGTTCAGTTCTTTGTTGAATAGGTTTATTTCTTTTCTTGTTTTTCTCTTTCTTAACTACTTCTTCTTTTTTTTCTTCTGATTCTTTACCTTTTATATAATATTTTTGTAATTTTGCAGCCTGCAATTCACTTACAGAACTCATATGACTCTTTAATCCCTGTATTTCAAATTCATCTCTTGCTACTTTTATAATTTCTTTACTTGATACGTTTAGTATCTTTGATAATTCGTATATCCTCATAGGACACCTCCTGATTTATTAAGTCGATTATGTACGAAGTCATATTTCCATCTTTGATGCCAAAAACACCGACTAGATTTTTTCCTAATAATTTTCCTAATTCTTCTTTAGTTTTATATTGGATATAATATACATCCTTATCTCCAATAAAATTTTCGACTTTTTCTTTTATCTTTGTTGAAACATCTTTAGCAACAATAACTAGATAAACTCTGTTGTTTTTAATATCTTCCTTTGTAATCTTATAACCTAAAGAAATATTACCACTTCTAACAGCAAATCCAATCATGTTGTCTATCTTATTCATCTTCATTTAATTCCTTTTTGATTTTTTCGTATATATCTTTTGGGATTTGTGATTTAAAAGTTTTTTCAATTTTTTTGTTTTTATATGCCATTTCAAAACACTTTAAATTGTTACAAATATAAGCTCCGCGACCATTAGCTTTTCCAGTTCTATCTAAAGATATTTCGCCTTCTTTGTTTTTTACAACTCTTATCAATTCTTTTTTGGGGAATCTTTGATCACATCCCAGACATTTTCTTAATGGTATTTTTTTGTTTTTCATAAAAAGGTCTACTCCTTATCTATTTTTCCTTCGTATTGAGATTCACTTTTTATGTCTATTTTCCAGCCAGTTAACTTTGCTGCTAATCTAGCGTTTTGACCTTCTTTACCTATAGCTAAAGATAATTGGAAATCCGGTACAACTACAACTGCACTTTTTTCTTTTTCACTAACATCTACCTTTACGGTATTGGCCGGATTCAAGCTGTTTGAAATGAATACAGCAGGGTCTTTATCATAAACTACTATGTCAATTTTTTCACCATTTATTTCATCTACAATTGCTTTAACTCTGCTACCTCTATTACCTACACATGACCCAACAGGATCTACATTTTCATCATTAGAAAATACAGCTATCTTAGTTCTTGATCCTGCTTCTCTTGATATATTGAATATTTCAATAACACCTTCGTAAATCTCCGGTACTTCTAATTCAAACAGTCTCTTTATTAAGTCCGGGTGAACTCTTGATAATGTTATATTAGCACCTTTTGTTGTGTTTTTAACATCTAAAATAACAGCTTTTATTCTATCTCCCTGGCTGAAAGTTTCATTGGGTATCTGTTCATTTTCTGTTAATATACCTTCTATCTTTCCTAAGTTAACAAATATGTTGTTTTTACTTATTCTCTGAACTATACCGGTAATTACTTCACTTTCACGTCCGTGGTACTCATTATATATATTATCTCTTTCTGCTTCTCTAATCTTTTGAAGTATTACCTGTCTAGAAGTTTGTGCAGCAATTCTACCAAAATCCTTCTTTGGTTTAAGTTCTTTTTTATATAAATCACCAATTTCAAATTTTTTGTTAATCTCTTTTGCATCTTCAAGAGATATTTCACTTACAGGATCTTCAACTTCTTCTACTACTGTTTTTTCTGTGAAAATTTTATAATCTCCTGTTTCTCTGTCTATATCAATTTTAATTTTTCCTGCTTTGCCGTAATTCTTTTTGAATCCTGATAATAGTGCTGTTTCCATCGCTGCTATTACAATATCTTTCGAAATTCCTTTATCTTTTTCTAATTCATTTAATGCACTTATCATATCTTTATTCATATCTACCTCCTAAAATTCTATATATTTATTTGCCTTAGCTATTTCTTTTATTTTAAAAACCATCTCTTTACCAGATTCATCGTCTAACTGAATAGTTACATTTTCATCTTCAATATTAGTTAACTTGCCAACAAAGAATTTTTTATTATCTTTTTTTGCATATAAATTTAATTCTATCTTTTTATTTATGTTTTTCTTATAATCTTCTAATGTTTTAAAAGGTCTATCAATTCCTGGCGATGATACTTCTAAAAAATAGCTGTCTTCTATATAATCAAAGTCATCTAGTTTTTTACTCAAGGCTCTACTTACATCTGAGCATTCATCTATAGATATTCCTTCATCCGTATCTATAAAAACTTTAAGATAATATTCATTGTTTTCTTTTGTATAATCTACTTCTACTAAAAATATATCTTTATCTATTAATATTTTATTTAATATTTCTTCAGTTTTACTAATTATATCTCTTTTATTCATAAATTCCTCCTATACAATCAGAAAGAGTGGGGCAATCCCACTCTTGATTTCATTATTTAAGTTCAAACAATTATAGCATATTTCGGTATTATTTTCAACCAAAAAGTGAAATTTGATTTGTTTCATCCATCTGGGCTAAACATCCTTGTTCTTTAAGTCCTTCTATTGAAGTTTTAGTTATTTTACATCGTTTAGTTAGATCTTCAATAGAAATAAATTTACCTTTTTTTCTTTCATCAATTATACTTTTTGCTGCATTTTCTCCCATACCTTCGATGCTTATTAAAGGTGGCAAAATATAGTTGCCGCTAATTTTAAAAATTTTATCATCTGATTCATATAAATCTACGTTTTTAAATCTAAGATTTCTTTTGTACATTTCTAATGCGACTTCCAAAACCGTGTATAGATTCTTATCTTTTTGAGTTTTATCTTTTCCCTTATCTTTAATTTCTCTCATTTTACTCAGAATCGAAGATTCGCCTTTTAAAACAAGTTTAGAATCAAAGTCTGCTGCTTTTGTAGTGAAATAAGTACAGTAAAAAGCTTGAGGAAAATTAATTTTATAGTAAGCTATTTTAAATGACATTGTCACATAAGCAACTGCGTGTGCTTTAGGAAACATATATTTTATTTTTTTACAGGACTCTATATACCAGTTAGGTACTTTTTTTTCTTTCATTTGGTTAATATCATCTTCTGTAAGACCTTTACCTTTTCTAACCTTTTCCATAATGTCAAAGGATAGTTTTTTTTCCAACCCTTTATATATCAAATATGTCATTATATCATCTCTTGTAGTTATAACACTGTCTATAGTAGTAATATTTTGTCTTATTAAATCTTGAGCATTATTTAACCAAACATCAGTACCATGAGATAGTCCTGAAATCCTAACTAAATCCGAGAAGGTTTTTGGATTTGTATCCATAAGCATTTGTCTCACAAAGTCCGTTCCAAATTCTGGAATACCCAGTGTTCCCACTTCACAATTTATATCTTCCTTAGTTATTCCTAAGGCTTCAGTTGTTTTGAAAAGAGATAAAGTCTCTGGATCATCTAATCTAACATTGCTGCTTTTGAATCCAGTTAAATCTTCCAACATTCTAATTATACTAGGTGTATCGTGACCTAATATATCGAGCTTAAGTATTCTCCCTGAAATAGAATGATAATCAAAGTGAGTTGTTATTACCCCAGAACTACTGTTGTTGGCTGGATATTGAATTGGGGTAAAGTCATATATCTCCTTATTTTTTGGAACTATCATTATTCCGCCGGGATGCTGACCTGTTGTTCTTCTTACACCGGTACATCCATCTACTAATCTATCTATTTCTGCTTTGTTTACTTTTTGTTCTTTTTCATCAAAATAATTTTTAACAAATCCATATGCTGTTTTAGATGCAATAGTGCCTATAGTTCCTGCTCTATATACATAGCCTTCTCCAAAGAGAGTTTCTGCATATTTCATTGCTATCATCTGTTCTTCGCCAGCAAAATTTAAATCAATATCAGGTTCTTTGTCTCCCTTAAAGCCTAAGAAAACTTCAAAAGGAATATTATGACCATCTTTATTTAGATTTACACCGCATTTGGGACAAATTTTATCTTCTAAATCAATCCCCGAACCGATATTTTCTCCATCTCTCAATTCAAAGTATTTGCATTCTGGACATATATAATGAGGAGGTAGTGGATTTACATCTGTAATATTGGATAATGTAGCTACAAAAGAAGAACCTACTGATCCTCTTGAGCCAACTAAGTATCCATCTTCTAAGGATTTTTTAACAAGCTTATGAGCTATTATGTACATAACTGCATAACCATTACTAATAATCGAATTTAATTCTTTCGATATTCTGTTTTTAACGATTTCAGGAAGTTCATTTCCATATACTAATTTTGCATTAGCATAAGTCAATTCTTTCAAATTCTCTTCTGATCCTTCTATTATTGGTGGAAATGTTCCATCCGGTATAGGCTGTATTTCTTCTGTCATTTCTGCAATTTTATTTGGGTTTTCTATTATTATTTCTTCTGCTTTTTCTTTATCTAAATAGTAAAAATCCTTCATGATTTCATCAGTTGTTTTTAAATACAAAGGAGCTTGTTTGTCTGCATCTCTAAATCCCTGTCCATACATGAGTATTCTTCTATATACCTCATCATATGGGTTTAAAAAGTGAACATCCCCTGTTGCACAGACCATTTTATTTAATTCGTCTCCAAGGTTTATTATTTTTTTATTAATATCTTCTAAATCTGTAAGACCATCTACCACTCCATTTTCAATTAGATGAGCATTATTATATAGCGGCTGTACTTCTAAAAAATCGTAGAATTGTGCAATTTCTTTTAGCTCTTTGTTGTTTTTCCCTTTTAATGCTGCTTGATACATTTCTCCCGATTCACAAGCTGTTCCTATTATTAGACCTTCTCTATATTTATTTAAAATAGATTTTGGTATTCTAGGTTTTTTATAAAAGTATTTTAGATGTGATAAGGATACTAATTTATAAAGATTTTTTAGCCCTGTATAATCTTTTACAAGTATTATCACATGATATGTTTTTGCATTTTTTATGTTTGCCTTGTCAGCAAAAAAACTATTAATTTCATCTAGATTATTTATATCTTTTTTCTTTAAGATATCAAAAAATTCTAAAAGAACCTTAGCAGTTGCTTCAGAATCATCAACGGCTCTATGATGATTCTCTAATTCTATTTTAAAATGCTTTGTAAGTGCTTTTAAATTATGTCTTCTTTTGTTTTTCAAAATTCTTCTGGAAAGTTCTAATGTATCAATTATAGTGAATTGTTTTTCTATATTGTAGTTATTCTCTAAAAATCCATAATCAAAATCAGCATTATGTGCACAAATAGTATTACATTCTCCTACAAAATCAAAGAATCTAATCATTCCTTCTTTTATTGTAGGTTTATCTTTTACCATATCATTAGAAATACCAGTTAAACTTTCTATTTTTTCTGGAATATTAACTTCAGGATTTATGAGTTGATTAAATTTTTCTATAATCGAATTATTTCTTATCTTAACGGCACCAATCTCTATAATTTTATCTCTTTTAGGGTTTAATCCCGTTGTTTCAAAGTCAAAAACTATTATTTCATCATCTAATTTATTGTTTGTTGGATTTTTAATTAAATCTAACTCATCATTGACTAAATAACCTTCAAGACCGTAAATAATCTTTATTGGTATTTTAGAAGCTATATCCATAGCTTCAGGAAATCCTTGAATAACTCCATGATCAGTAATAGCGATAGCTTTATGACCCCACTTATGTGCTTGTTCTGCCAATTCATGAAAATTATTCATTCCATCCATAGAGCTCATTTTTGTATGAGCATGTAATTCGATTCTTTTTCTATTGTGTAAATCTTCTCTTTCCTTTTGTTCTATTAAATTGATGCTATCCGCCATTAAAATATACTCTTTTGAATATTTATCGAAACTCAGTTTTCCTGAAATCTTAGCAGAAAGATTTTCTAATTCTTTATATTTTTTTAGTTCATCTTCTTTTCTTATAAAGACCTTTATATTTATAGAACTTTTAAAATCCGTAAGTTTTAAAGTTACAAGAAATAATTTTTCTTTAAGTTTTTTATTTTTGCTGCTGATAATTTTTCCTTCAGTGCAGTATGATTCCCCTTCTATTTCTCTTATTTCATTTATTTTTACCGGAACCTTTTTTATATTCTTTCCTTTTATTATTTTGCTGTTTCCTATTCCTTTTGATTTTTGTGATTTCATAGGTTTAGCTGATGTATTTGTTGAAGTAATATAATTTTCTATACTATCGCTTACTTCATGTACTTCTTTTACATATAAAAACCTAATATTTTTTTCTAAATTATAAAATTTATTTAAGGTTTTTTTAATATATGAACTGAATTCTTCTTTTTCTATCTTTTCTTTTAAAATATTAGAAGTTATTAATATTTCTATGT
>JAABRS010000062.1 GCA_011390775.1 Clostridia bacterium
CTCAAATTTAGCTTCTTTCACAGGCATTATAGCCTTTTGAATATTTTTTGCATATTCAATATCCTTCATCAACTGTTCGTTTGCTTCTTCTACCTCTTTAGTTCTAATATCTACAAGTTCTTCAAGATTATTTGCATAATTGTTTATTTTTTTCTCTGCATCATCTAATTCATCATAAGGATGCTTAATATTATATATAAACATTACCTTAAAAATCATATATGAAGCTACCAGTTTGTAAACATGCCCCAGCAAATTATAGGTATCGTAAATACTGGCATAACTAGTAAAAGATAATTCTGAAAATATGCTTATAATGAGAGCCGACAGAAATAAAGCTAGGGTATTTCTTCTGTCATTTAAATACTCTATATAAAGCTTAATATAAGCTGCAATCATAATCATTATTACTACTACTTCCAAGGTCTGTTTAACAGGTGTAAGTCCCTCTCCTTCTATAAATAAAGTAGGGAAACTATTTGAAAAATAACTAATATATATAAGAAAAAAAACTGCTAATATTACAGGTATTAAGGATATTAAATACCTATTTTTTAATTTTCTTTTTCTATTAATAGGTACAAATGCTCCTGCCAAAATACCTAGTGCAAATCCCATCCTTCCAATAATCCAGTATGATGTAGCCGACTGCACAGAGCTCCCTACTATTATTCCCGGCATTCCTTCGTAGGAAAGAGTGTGCCAAAAATCTATAAGAGCAACAAAAAATAATGCAGTTGCAGTTATAATCATTCTAAGACTGTTTTCTCTATCTCCTGTATAATAAATCACTAGAAAACTTGCTATATACATTACAATTGTTGCAAATTCAAATACAGTATGGAATGGCAAATAGTGTTCAATCAAAAATATTTGATAAGTATGACCTTCAAAGAATTTAACAGAATAAAAAACACCTGCTGATAATATAATACTCCATAAAATAAATTGAATATCGTTACTTTTCCTGATTTTAATATTTTTTTCTAGTATATTCGAAATTTTTTCAACCATTAAATTCTCCTAAATTAAAGTTACAACATGTCTAAAATTATATCACAGATTTATGATATATATTAGTCTTTATTTACAAAAAACCACCCTTTTAAAAAAGAGTGGTTTTTTACTATTAAAATAAAATTTAATTTATGCTTTAATTTTTTTCTTGGTTTCCGTATGAATATTGTATTTTTTCTGTGACATTTTAGAAAGAATATTCATCAAGAAGTAAAGTATTACTAATCCTGCTGGTATTAGAATCAATGGTGTTGTTTGGAACAATCCGTAAAGCATATACATAACTAAAGCTACTGCCGCTGAAGTCAATGCATAAGGTATCTGGGTAGATACGTGATCTATATGATCTGCTCCTGAGAATATTGATGCAAGTACTGTGGTATCTGATATTGGTGAACAATGATCTCCAAATATTGCTCCGGAAAATACTACACCTGCCATTGCAACTGAAAGAGTTGCATCATTAGTTAATGAATAAGCTAAAGGTATAGCGATAGGTGTAAGTATAGTCATAGTACCCCAAGATGTACCAGTTGCAAATGATATAAGCATACCAAGCAAGAATATTGTAATAGGTACAAATACAAATGGTAATGTTGAAGGTAAAGTATCAACTATAAACCCTGCTAAATTCATTTCTCCTGTAATTGATCCTAAACTCCATGCCAGCACCAATATAACACAGGCTAAAAGCATAAGCTTAAGTCCATCTAAAAATGTATCCATTGCTTTTTCAAGAGTCATTATCTTTGTAGATAGAGCCATTACTATACCTGTTACAGTCATACCAAATGCTCCCCAAAGAAGTGCTTTTGCTGGATCTGAAGCTCCCAGAATATCTGTAAGTCCCCCTGCTCCTCTACCTGTATACCAGAATCCAAATAATGTGATTCCTACTAAAACTATCAAAGGTAAGAAGAATGTTATCAGCATAGGATTAGTTTTATCAGGTTCACCTAATTCATAGTTAACATCCATCATAGGTTTAGCTCCATCTCTTACTATTTTACCTTCTGACATGGCTCTATGCTCTGCTTTAAGCATTGGTCCGTAATCTTTTCCTGTTATTACAAGCATACCTACGAAAATTACAGTAAAAATACAGTAAAGATTTAAAGGAATACTGTGAAGATAACCTTCAAAAGCAGAAAGTTCTGTAATTCCTGCTGTCTCCATTCCAACATTTACCATACCTATTTGAAAAGCAATCCAGTCTGATATGAAAAAAGTTGCTACAGGTGCTGCCGTAGAGTCCAGTACGTAAGATAATCTCTCAGAAGATATTCTATGTTCTTCACTGATATCTCTAAATACGTTTCCTACTATTGCTGCATTTACATAATCGTTAAAAAATATTAATATACCTAGTAACCATGCTCCTACTCCGGCAGCTTTTCTTGTTTTGATTTTCTTTCTTGCCCAAATAGTTAGTGCTTCACTTCCCCCAAGTCTCCAAATAAATGCTACTCCTGCTCCCATTAACAAGTTAAATAACAATAAACTAGCATTCCATTCATCGGTAATAGAACCAATTATAATGTCCAAGGAAAAAGCTGCTCCCCCAAAAGGATTAAATCCCGAAATTATAAGTCCTCCTGTAAAAACTCCTAAGAATAGTGAGACTAATACTCTTTTGGTAATAAAAGCTAGTGCTATTGCTACAAGTGGTGGTAGTATTGCTAACCAACCGTATTCCATAAATTTTCCCTCCTATAAAATTTTTATATTAAAATTGCTTTAATGCAATTTAATATTATATTTAATTTTCTATCTGAGAATTTGCATTATTTTCCGAAGTTTTCAAACAAAGAAAAGGATTACATAAAGCTAAATTTTAAACCTATTTTTATTAATTTTAACTGCAAAAAACAAAAAAATACAAAATAATTCAAAAAAAATCATAAATTATTCTGTATTTACTATTAAAAATAAAAAATCTAATTTTTATCTATTCATATCCTTTTCAATCATCAAGCCGTCTATGAATTTTCTTACACTAATTCTTCCTCTTGATTTTGTTTTTCCTCTGATATAATCCATTTCAATTCTAACATCTTGAAAACTATAAAGTCTGTTGGAATATCTCGTAAAAGTCTCATTTAGATAATCTTCCAGACCCAAGTTTGAAATATTTGAAAGTCCTTTATTTACAGCTCTTCTAATTCTCTGCTCTGATGCTGTTGGATTTTCAAAAATTATTTCACATATATCTTTAATTTTTATATTCATAATGCTGGTTTTTGATTTTATAAGATAAGAACAGATACTTAGGATCTCATCTGATCCCTTTTCACCTATAATACCTAATCTGCTTAGTATAGATTTTATATATACTATATCATCCTCCAACCTGGTGTCCAACACTTTTAGTTTCTTGTCTTTGTTAAAAAGTTTTTCTATAGCCTTGAGTTTTCTTCTCATTTCTAAAGATTCTGTTACATTTTTCATTACTCTTTCAATTTCGATTAAGTTAATAGGCTTATTTATGAAAAATTCTATACCGCTGTTGTATGCCTTAGCTATCATATCTTTTGAGCTGACTTGAGATATCATAACGAATTTTACGTCTAAATCTATTTCTCTAAGCCTTTTTACCAACTCTATTCCTTCAATTTTAGGCATCAAAAAATCTACAAGTACTATATCCGGAAGATATTTTTTTATTTCATCAAAGGCCTCTAAGGCGTCTGTGCTGCATCCTACCACATGTCCCAAATCATTATCCTCAATAATATTCTCTAAAGCCTTTACGATTGCTATATCGTCATCAACTATATATATTCTATTCATTCAATTTCACCTCTTGAAACAGGTATCTCTATTCTAAATTCTGTCAGTGATTTTTTTGATGTTACTGATATTTTACCCTTAAATTCTTTTTCTACAATATCCTTTACCAGTGTTAAGCCTATACCCCTTTTTATTTCTCCTGAGTCTTCATTAAATTTGGTAGAAAATCCCGGATGAAAAATATAATCTAAGTTTTTATCCTTTATTCCCTCTCCATTGTCTATTACTTTCAAAACTATTATACCATCTTGTATATCGAAAACCATCTCAACCATGCCTTTATTATCTCCTATAGATTCTATAGCATTCATTAGAAGGTTTCTAAGAACTGACATTGCATAGTAGTGCTTTTCTAATTTTATATCATCATTTATAGTAAACTCTAAATCTATATCCAAATTATTTTTATTTATATAAGAATTTAAGATGTCTCTTAATATTTCAGCTATGTCCGTAAAGTTCATATTTCTTTTTTCTATTCTTTTTCCCATTATATCCTCTATGCCTTCAATTACTCCGATATAATTCTTTTTAACCTCATGAACTTCCTTTGCTATCTGCAGTGCTACTTCTCCTTCTTTTTTTAATTTTTCATCTTTAGAAAGTTTTTCATACAGATTGTACGAGTTGGACATAACCTTCTCTATGAAATCTATGTTCATATTCATATAGTAGATTTCACTCTCAATCTCCGATGAAAATATCAGTAATCTCTTGTATCTCTCTTCGTGTTCTTTTCTTTTTAGTAGAAGGTGATAGTAATTTATAGAAATTATAATTAAAAAGGCTATCCCGCCTCTTATTGATGCAATTAAAAGTAGTTTAAGAGTATCTCTTAATATTTCAAAATTTCCTGTAATTAATGCCCTTGTCATTATTTCAGCAGTATTTCCTAAGAAATCGCACATTACAATAGATGCAAACCAGTAAGTATAATCAAAGTTTTTGAACTTGTTGTAAAAGTATTGATACAAAACACCGTACATAAAATAAAAACCCAGCTCCGGATAGCTTCCTATAAATGCTTCTATGAAAGTATATTCTGAAAGAGCTGAAAATAAACTTCTTCCTAAAATGCTTATAACACCAACATACAAAACTGTAGGCAGTGGTTTCAACTCTCGATAGATATATAGTAAAACAGGTAGGGTTATTACTGATAGAGTTATTCTAAATTCCTGTACAAGATAATCAAAATAAAACAAAGATGCTCCAATATCTATAAAAGCTATCAGAGACATTTTTTTTAGTTTGCTGTAGTTAATCATATTTACTCCTGGATAAGATTATTTTTAGATAACTTGTGATTATAAAACTACTATATACTATTTTTTAAAAATTATAAAATTTTATCTAATATTCTCTCCATCTTTAAAATTCTCGATCCTTTTATTAAAACAACCGAGTCTTTCTTTATATTTGGTTTTAAAGCTTGAGTTAGATCATCTAAATCCATAAAAGAATGTATTTTATTCTTGCTGAAGTTTTTTTCTGCACCTTTGGCAAAATTTTTCGCCAGCTCTCCCAAGGTAAAAAGCATATCCACCTGATTAGAATCTATTTCTTCACCTATCTTAAGATGATTTTCTACTTCATTTTTTCCAGTGCCGAACATGTCTCCCAACACAACAATCTTCTGCTTATACCCTTTTAAATCATAAAGAGTCCCAAGAGCAAACCTTAAACTTGTAGGATTTGATTTGTAGGCATCGTTCAACAAGTGAAAGTGTTCACCTTTTATCAGTTCATTTCTCAATCCAGTAGAATCTATGTTTTGAATAGATTTATTAATTTCTTCAGTACTAAATCCTAAATATTCTGCTACTGCTACAGCGGCAGCACCGTTGTATATATTGAACCTGCCCAACATTGGCAGAAAATATTTTTTCCCATTAATCTTAAAGTTTATGCCCGTATTTGTAGATGAAATAAATTTTGCCAGGTACTTATTATTTTTACCTTCTCCAAAGGATACTTTTTTTATATTTCTTCCTAAATTCTCTACAGCTTTTTTCAAAGGAGGACTATCTCCAAAGTAAACCAGAAGTCCTTCTTCCTTTACACCTTCTGCTATTTCCATTTTTGCCTTTAGTATATTTTCAACGCTGCCTAGATCGTTAATATGTACATCTGTAGAGTTGGTAATAACTGCAATATCGGGAGGTGCTATTTGGCACAAAAGTCTTATATCCCCCAGGCCATCCATGCCCATTTCGAGAACTGCCATCTCTGTATCTTCATCCATAGATAAAATGGTTAGAGGAAGTCCGTATTCGTTGTTGAAGTTTCCTGATGTTTTATGGGTTTTATATTTAGAATTAAGTATACTATGTATAATGTCCTTTGTAGAAGTTTTGCCGTTACTTCCCGTTACTCCCACTACCTTTACTCCTAATTGTCTATTATACTCTTTTGCCAAAGCCTGCAGAGCTTTAGTCGTATCCTCAACTAAAATAAGAGGCACATCCACTTTTGGGAGGGGAGTTTTTTTATCCCACAAAACAGCTGCAGCACCTTTATCAACAGCTGTATCAATGTATTTGTGTCCGTCTGTAGTTTCCCCTATTATAGGTATGAAAAGTTGATTTTTTTTAATGGTTCTTGTATCTATAGATACTCCATTTATTTCGATATCTTTATATTTATCTTGAAGGCCTTGACCATTAATCATCTTAGCTATATCTAATAATTTTCTTTTTATCATTAGTTCGCCTTCCTTACATAAACCAGTGATTCTTTTTTTGAATAAAAGTCAAAAGCATAATCTATAAGTATATCCAAAAGTTCGCTGTATGTAGTACCGTCGGTTTTATTCCACAAAATAGGAGTCATGCTTTTCATAGTAAATCCCGGCATAGTATTTACCTCGCATATATAATAATTTTCATTTTCACATACAAAAAAATCAACTCTAGCCAACCCGTTACACCCTAATGACCTGTATACTTCCAAAGAAAGATCCCTCATTTTTTTGCTTGTTATATCAGTAATATTTGCCGGTATCACCTGAATAAGCTTTCCATCTATATACTTAGAGTTGTAATCCATAAACCTTTTTTCCTGAATGAATTCTCCTACTACTGATACTCTCGGTTCTTCATTTCCAATTACAGAAACTTGCATTTCTCTTCCGATAATCTCTTCTTCAACTACTACCTTTGTATCAAACAAAAATGCATTCTCTATAAATTTTATTAATTCTCTCTGATTTTCAGCTTTATTTATTCCAATACTGGACCCGGAACGAGAGGGTTTAACAAATATTGGATAATTTAAATCTCTTTCTATTTCTAAAATTAACTTTTCTCTTTCTTTTCTCCATTCTATTTCAGTCATATATGAATATTTTGTCTGTGGTATATTTTTTAATTCAAGAATATCCTTAGATACCCCCTTATCCATACATACAGCTGAAGAAGTAACATCATTCCCAACAAAAGGTACATTCAATACATTTAAAAATCCCTGTACATTTCCATCTTCACCATAAGTTCCATGAAGAGCAGGAAAGACTATCTTTTCACTTTTATTATTGATTATATCTTCTATTACTTCACTAATTGAAGCCTCATTGATGCTGTCATTATCAACTATAAGATCCTTTGGATTTTCAATTTTATCTTTTACTACTCCTAAACCTTTCCAGTGACCTTTTTCATTTATATATATAGGTTTTACCCTGTATTTTTCTCTATTTAAAGAATTTATAATACCTGATGCACTTATAAGTGAAACATCATGCTCTACAGATTTTCCACCGCATAAAACATAAACATCTTTTTTCATATCAACCTCCATTAGTTTTCAATAGTTATATTATATACAATTAAATCCATAAGTTCATTAAGATTTTATTATAAATTTAATTCAACTCAAATCTCCAGGAGTCTCTCACCATATCTTCAATATTTCTTTTAGCCTTCCAGTTGAGTTCTTTTTCAGCTTTTTTAGTATCAGCATAGGATACAGCTATATCTCCCGGGCGTCTTTCTACTATCTCATAGGGTACTTCCACTTCATTTACCTTAATGAATGTATTTATAATTTCAAGAACTGAAGTTCCTTTTCCCGTTCCTAAATTATATATATTTACTCCAGAATTTAAATTTTCTAAAGCTGCTGCGTGTCCTTCTGCCAAATCCACAACGTGTATATAATCTCTGACTCCTGTACCGTCTACTGTATCGTAATCATTCCCAAATACGTAAAGTTTATCCAATTCTCCCTTAGCAACCTTGCTTACATAAGGCATCAGGTTGTTTGGTACGCCTTTAGGATCTTCACCTATTAATCCACTCTCATGAGCTCCTACAGGATTAAAATATCTAAGTAAAGATACTGCGAAATCTGTATTAGCAAAAGCAGTATCCTTAAGAATTCTTTCGCTTATAGCTTTAGTTTCTCCGTAGGGATTGGTAGTCGGCAGCAGCTTCATATCCTCTTTTAAAGGGGATTTATTATCTCCGTATACTGTGGCCGATGAGCTGAATACAAATTTATCTACATTGTACTTAAGACACATTTCACTTAATTTTATAGTGCTTACCAAATTATTGTAATAGTAATCTAAGGGTTTTTCTACAGACTCACCTACAGCCTTATATCCTGCAAAATGTATCACTCCATCAAAATCATACTTGTTAAATAACTCCTCAAGTTTAGATTCTTCAGTCACATCTATTTGATGAAAATCCGGTATTACACCGGTGATTTCATTTATTTTTTCTAAAGTTTCTATATTACTATTGGATAAATTGTCAGCAACTACTATTCTATGCTTTCTATTTATAAGTTCTACACAGGTATGACTGCCAATAAATCCAAGTCCTCCTGTTACTAATATTTTCATCTATACTCCTCCTTAAACAAGAAAATTAAAAATCCTATTTAAATGAATCTACAGTTAATTTTCTAAATTTCTCCAAATCAATATCCGTCAGTACTTTACAGTTAGGTTTTTTAGGGATTCTAAGTCTGTAATCTGCATAACTCATCCCTTGAGTAAAACCTTCTCTAGTATCAATCTGCACATGCAAATCTTCCCATTTAAACATATCAGGATGGGATAAAGCCAGCACTGCACAGGGATCGTGGATAGCTGGATCATCAGTGGTATAATCAACTATCATCTTGTGACCTATTTCCGATAAATTGCTTCCAATATTCTGTATTTCTTCTAAATTTTCTTTAGTTAGAGTTACCTTAACCGTTAGGTTTATTCCAGCCATTATTAAAGGTACTCCGCTTTTAAAAACTATACTTGCTGCCTCAGGATCAACTAAAAAATTGTACTCGCTACAAGGAGTAGCATTTCCATTATTTATAGCTCCTCCCATTATACTTATTACCTCTATTTTTTCCTTCACTTCAGGATAAATTTTCAGTAAAAGCCCTATATTTGTCAAAGGTCCGATAGCAACTATAGAAACCCTTTCTTCGGAATTCATTAATGTATCTCTAAGTACATTAAGGGCACTAAATTTTGAAAGTTCCTTTTTACAATTTTTAGGGAAAAGCTCAAAAGTTCCACCTATACCATCTGCTCCGTGAACATGGCCTGCCTCTCTTTTTGGCTTAACTAAAGGTTCTTCTGCTCCTCTTGCTACTACACAGTCTAAATCCAATAATCCTGTAATTAGCTGAGCATTTCTAGTAGTTAAATTTATTCCTACATTTCCAGATACGGAAGTTACGGCTTTTATATCAAATTTATCCACATGCTTTGCCATAACTATAGCCAGTACGTCATCTACTCCCGGGTCACAGTCAATTATTAAGGGTATTTTTTTCATTATTACATGTCCTCCAAATTTTTATCATAAGTAAAATATATCATAGGATGAAGTATTTTAAAACAAAATATATAAATTCATATATTTTAAATCAAATAGGGTATATATATTATGTTAAGTACTTTTTTATATAATATATTTTTCAAAGGAGAGACCATGGATACAAATAATGATTATGTAATTGTAATCGGTGGAGTAAATATAGATATAGTAGGCTATCCCTACTCTAAGTTAATCTCTCAGGATTCAAATATAGGTGGTGTTAAACTATCCTTAGGTGGAGTAGGAAGAAATATCGCTAAAAAAATTCCAAAAATTCTTTTAGAAAATTTTCAGGAAACAGATTTTTATCTGGACACCGTTTCTACAGCAAAGGCTGTAAAAGTCAGAGAAAACCTAGGTAAGATTCACACTTTAAAGACAAACAGACTAGAATCTGAAGCTCTTAAAGGTATAACAATTAAAGATGAAGATGATTTAATAAAAAAGATTATGATTTAATAAACAAAGCTATAAAGGAT
>JAABRS010000063.1 GCA_011390775.1 Clostridia bacterium
AACAGTAACTGCAGTACTTATAATGCAAAATATTATTATGGAAATGACTGATATGCTTGCTATTTTCAATAATATATTCGCAGCAAGCTCAAGTATGATTTCAATACTTTTTGTTTTACTTTTAACATCGACTTTTTTCGGATTTATTACAGGTTATCAAGTAGCAGCTATGGCCATTACTTTGCCTTTGATAGCTCAATTAGATGTATCATATCAGATGATGCACCTTTATGTGTTTATTGCTACTGCTTGTTCCTTTGTCGGTTACTTTTTTTCCCCACTTCATCTATGTCAGGCTTTTACTACACAGATTATGGGTGTTAGCACTATAGAACTTTATAAAGAATACAAGTTTTTTGCACCGGTTTTAGTACTTATAACCATTGGCTTAGCCCTTGTTTATAATATTATCTTATAGTTCAATTTAGGAGTTGATTATAATGACTGTTGATGAAAAATTCCTGGAAAAATGGGAAGAAAGAAGAAAAAAAGGTAAGAAAAATTACTTTTTGAAGGGAACTGCTGTAGGTACAGTAATTATACTAATATTACTGATCCTAAAAGACTTTGCTGTGCATCCAATAGTCTTTAGCGTGGCTGAACTTGGGAATCTAATTTTTAAAAATATTTTTATTTCTGCTATTCTAGCCGGCTTTGCTGCAATTCAAAGTTGGGAATGGCAAGAAAGAAAATATAAAAATATGAAAGGAAAAAAATGAAATATTGTATAGGAATTGACGGTGGCGGTAGTAAGACTTTAGCATATTTAGGAGATATGAAGGGAAACATTATAAATAAAAATATGTTTGGTCCCAGTAACTACCAGATAATAGGCAAAGAATCCACTGAGACGATTTTTAAAGAAATATTAGAGTTTTTTATAAGCAAAAACAATTTGAATAATAATAATTTAAAATTCATATCCGCAGGTATAGCCGGTCTCGATCGAGAAAGTGATAGGAAAATCCTACAATCTATTTTTGATTCTATGAATTTATCTTGTGATGTAATTTTACAAAACGATTCCTACACATCTCTAGCTGGAGGATTAAACTATCAAGATGGTTTAATAGTAGCTTCAGGTACAGGCTCCGTTGCTGTAGGTAAAAAGGACTCAAAATACCATCGAGTCGGTGGATGGACTCACGTATTAGGAGATGAAGGAAGTGGGTACAGCATCGGTTTAAACGCTCTAAAAATGATTATGAAGGTATACGACGGTAGATTTAAAAAAACTAAGCTTTATTATGAAATACTTCATAAAATCCATGTCGAAGACCCCAGGGATACCATTACCTATACTTATGATAAGGTTCACAATACTAGAGAAATAGCTTCCTTAGCTCCCTTAATATTCAAATATTTAGAAGAAAAAGATCCCTTAGCCCTTTTTTTAGTTAATAGAGCTGTTGATGATTTATTTGATTTAGTTTGTCCTTTAATAAGTAAACTATATCTAAAAGAAGAAAGAGTTTTATTTACCTATTCAGGAAGCATTATTTTAGAGTGTGATTATATAAAAAATAATCTAGTAAAAAAATTACAGGAAATATATCCAAATATACATCCTGTAAAACCTATTTACAATTCGGCTGTCGGTGCTTTAATAATCGGATGGAGTAAATATAATATTGATTATATAGAAAACTTAAGAAAATCCTGTTAAGCTTAAAAAATCCCTAAAAGCCATCTTTGAGCTTTTTCTTTTTCTCCTTTTTCTAAAGGTCCTTCGGAATCCTCTACATAGAAACCTTCAGGTGAAGCAATTATATCTGAACCTATCTTTGTGAGTCTTTTATTGATTTTTTCTGCTGCATAACCTGATCTTTTCATGATGCTACTTAGAGTTTTTGGTTTTATAGTATTGTAATCTATTCTTGTATCAAAAACTGCTGTCTTAAGTTCTTTTATTGCAATAGGATATTTATTTAGTATATTGGTTATATCCTTAGTTGGTCTAAAAGCTCTAGTTGGTGAACCGATTATTAAAAATTCTACATTAGCAAAATCAGCTTCCTTAAAATCTCCAGCTTTAATCAAATTTACATCATGTTCTTCTTCAAGGGTTTCCTTTATATATTCAGCAATCTTTTCTGTATTCCCAAAGAATGAATCATATAATATTAAAACCTTCATTTTTTCAACAGTGATTAAATTATTAATCACTTACCCCTTTCTATTAAATTTAATATATATTTACCCAAATTATTAAATTTTATATCTACTTTACATTGTATTCTACATTTTTTACATTTAGTTTTATGTATGTAAAATCTTCATCAGGAAAACTCCAGTATGCTTCACCGTAGGATGCTAGATTATAGCCGTTGAAATTATCGTACTCTGTTATTGGAGTTGACCATCTTAAATTATCAAAAATATCTCCTTTTGGTGAGTAGTACCTGTTATCTGAAGTAAAATTAATCAACTGCCCTTCCGCATTAAAATAAAGCATAGCTTCTATTGTTATATCTCCATTTATAAAATATGCTTTTACTGTTTTATCATCAATTTCTTCCCACTTTATTCTATTATCTATCAATGTAGCAGGTGCAAAAATACACATATCGTTAAATACAGTAACTGTCTCAGCCTCATTCATTTTATCCCCCTGGCCCTTTGCTACTGGAATTAATCCTAAAGCTCTTATGTCCATTACTGCCTCTCCATCTTTATAAGCATGCAGTCCTTTAATTGGAAGACCTGATACCTTCATTTCCATATAAAACAGCCTGGTCAAATTATTCTGAAAAGTATACTGCTCTATATCAGCACCTTGAAATTCTTTACCTCTGTCCATTTTCATCTGTCCATCGATTTCTATTCTAAAATTTTTAACCTTTTCTCTACCTACTACTCCTACATACCTTAAGTATTTTTGTACCGGTTCAGGTAGATTCTCAATATCTTCTTCTTCGATAGTATCACTATCATTAGATATTGTGTTCACCAAACCTTTTTCTACTTCTTTTTTGTATTCTCTTTCTAATGTTTTTGAAAAATATATCCCTGCAATTACTACAATAATTAATAAAATGATAATAATTTCTTTTAATCCCATAATTAACTCCTTGTATTAGTATAAAAGAATTATACATCAATGAATACAGAAAATAAAGGTTCATTGTTTTAATTATAAAAATATCTTCTGAATATTCCTTGCAAATATTGGTATATATATAATAGAGTAAATTTGAAAATAAACCTTAAGGAGGGTTATAAATGTCAAAGACTGAAAAATATAAAGAAGAATTCCAAAAGAAATTAAAAGAATTAGAAGCCTTAATTCATGATAAGAAAGCTGAAATCGCAAAATTAAAGGAAAAGGCTAAAGACAAGAAAGACGACATTGAATTGCAAGAAAAAATTGATAACTTAGAAGAAAAGAAAGATGAAGCTGAAAAAGATTTAGCTGAATTAAAAGGCAAAGCCGAAGAAAATATCGAAGAAGCTAAAGGAAAACTTGGTAAGGTATTTAAAAAGTTCGGAAAAAAACTAGATAAATAACTAAGACATAATCACATTGCAGATATATGAAATCATATATCTGCAATATTTCTTTAAAGGATGATGAAATATATGTAAAAAGAAATCCTACAAGCACCAAAAATCAGTCAGTTTTTTCCGTAAAAAACCATAGAAGAACTTTTAAAATAAGAAAGATTAGGAGATGATCCCGTGAAAATAGGAAGGGTAGAGATTACAAAAAAAGATAAATTATTATTTGAAAATCCTGATTATTCAAAACAAGATATTGCAGAGTATTATGAAAAAATATGGACCTATATGAATTTTCATATTATAGGATATCCGGTTACTTTACAAAGATTTCCCAACGGAATAGATGAAAAAGGATTTTACCAAAAAAATGCATCGGATTATTTTCCCGAATGGATAGATAAAATTAATATAAAGAGTAGTGATGATAGCATTACAAATTATCCTTTGTGTAACGATTTAGACTCTCTTATATATCTTGTTAATCAGGGAACTATAACCTTTCACACATGGTTAAGCAGTACACATGATTTAGATAATCCGGACAAAATAATTTTTGATTTAGATCCTCCTGAAGATGATTTTTCTCTTATTGTTAAAGCTGCTTTCGATGTAAAAAAAGAGTTGGAAAAATTAAAGTTGAATCCTTTTGTTATGACTACAGGTTCTAAAGGTCTACATATACTAACACCTATAAAACCTGAATATAATTTTCATCAGATTAAGGAATTCGCAAAAAAAGTAGCTTATAATATAATAAAAAATAATCCAGATAAATACACTACAGAACAACGAAAGGATAATCGTGATGGAAAAATATTTTTAGATATTCTTAGAAATGCTAAAGGACAGACAGGAGTATGCCCTTACAGCTTAAGACCTATTAGTGGCGCTCCTATAGCAACGCCTTTATCCTGGGATGAATTATCTAAAAAAGATTTTAATTCACAAAAATATACCATAAAAAATATTTTTAGAAGATTAGGTCATATTGAAGATCCTTGGAAGGATTATAAAAAATCTGCAGTTTCTATCGCTGATGGAGTAAAATATTTGAAAAACTTGACTTAAGTTATTGATTTTATGGTATTTATAAAGTATTATTGTTCTATAAAAAAATAATAAAAACGAGGATAAGAAAATGCTATTAATAATTGATAACCAAAGTTCCTATATTAAAAATTTTAAGCGTCAATTTTTATCAGAACAGGATTTTGATTTTATTTTTTTCGACCATAATCAACCTATTACCTTGTCATTTAAGTCTGAAGTTAATGGAATAATTCTTTCTGGTGGTCGTGGCAATCCATATACCCCTTTAAACTTAACTACTAACTTTGTAGCCCTGCATAATTTTGATGTGCCGGTGATGGGTTTTTGTTTAGGTCACGAAATCATAGCTATTCACAACTACGGTCGTATAAAAAGGCTGCAGGAACCTCATAGAAAAAAAGAAGAAATAGAAATAACAAATATGGATGACCCAATTTTTGAAGGATTGTCATCAAATAAGGTAAAGATACAAAAAAGACATAACTTCTATGTATCGGAAATGCCTAAAGATTTCATATCTTTAGCAAAATCCGACACCTGCGATACGGAAATTATAAAACATAAGGATAAACCTATATACGGATTTCAAGGTCATCCTGAAGTTAGTAAAGGTGATGGATTGTTAATGGTTAAGAACTTTATTAAATTATGCGGATTGGATGTAGGTGATTGATTTGAGAGTTGCAATAATATACAACGAAGATAGAGGAAAAGTAATAAATGTTTTTGGAATGCAAAACAAAGAAGTATATAACCCTAAAGTAGTAAAAAAAGTAGCACAAGCTTTAGAAAAAAACGGTCATAATGTTGAAATAATAGACGGTAATATGGAAGTATTTGATAAATTAAAAGATTTTTTTCCCAAAGTTGGGGATGATACCAAACACGGTATAGTATTTAATATGGCCTATGGGATACAGGGAGAAAGTAGATATACACATATTCCTTCTATGCTTGAAATGACTGGCATACCCTATGTAGGTTCAAACCCTTCAGGACATGCTTTAGCCTTAGATAAGGTTATAACTAAAATTATTCTTCAAAAAAACAACCTTCCTACTCCGGATTTTTGGGTATTTTCTTCTAAAGCCGATGATATGACCGATGTAAAATATCCGGTAATAGTTAAACCTAAAATGGAAAGTGTTTCTTTTGGTTTGAGAGTTGTCTATAACGAAGAAGATTTGAGAGATGCTGTTGAGTTTGTAATATCTGAATTTCATCAGCAGGCTTTAGTGGAACAATTTATTAGAGGAAGAGAGTTTGCAGTTGGATTAATCGGAAATAATCCTGTGGAAACTTTTCCTGTACTGGAAATAGATCTAGAAGGAGATCCAAACGCTATACAAACTGTAGATGATAAACAGCACAAACCGAAAAACAAAATATGTCCTGCACAAATACCTGATGATCTGGCTAAAGAGATGCAGGATATAAGCAAGAAGGTATTCACTTCTCTAGGTTTAAGAGATTTTGCAAGAGTTGATATTAGATTAGGCTTAGATAATCAAATATATGTTTTAGAAGTTAATTCTATGGCAAGCTTAGGCTTTGGTGGTTCTTATGTTGCTGCGGCTAAGGTATATGGTTTGGATTACGATGGATTGGTAAATAAAATGCTTGATGTAGCTTCTATGAGATATTTTAATATCGAAAGTATTAAAGAAAAGTCTTCAAGCAAAAGAATTCCTACAACAATTAAAATAAGAAGCTATCTACGTACAAGAGAAGACTATATAGTTAAAATTTTAAATGATTTTGTTGATCAAAATACATATACTCAAAATATTGAAGGTGTTAATAGATTTGGTAATTCAATCAAAAGCAAACTTGCTTCTCTAGAATTTACTGTCGAAATATTTCCTCAGAGTCAGGTAGGAAATGTACTGTATTTTTCCAACACCGACAGTAGTGATGTTGATATTTTACTTGTAGGAAATTTAGATAATACTGTAAAACCGGAAAAGCAAAAGTATTTTCAAGATAAAGAAAATAGACTTTACGGTACAGGTGTATGGGAAAATAAAGGTGGTATAGCATCAGCTTTACTTGCCCTTCAGAGTTTAAAATACACAAAAAGACTTAAAAATAAGAGAATTGGTATTTTGCTAACTTCCGATGATTTAATGCAGGGAAGATTCAGCAAGCAAATCATAAAGAATAAGAGTAAAAACGCTAGGATTATACTAGGACTCAACGGTGCTTTTATACACGGTGGTATGGTTACGAGCCGTTCGGGATCTGCTAAATATAAGATTTCTATGAATATGAAGAAATTTACTAAAACAGAAGATGTAGCTAAAGCTGTAAATGTTTTTATAGAAACTATAAATAGAATGGTAAAACAAACAGATGAAAACAAAGGTATAGTAATCTCCCCAAGTAATATGAAAATTAGTTCAAATATTACAGAGCCCTATTTTCACGGAGAAGCTACTTTGAATATTAGATTTGGAGATCCTGAATTATATACTACTTTTGATGATAAAATAAGAAGGATGATACCGGAGAGGAAATTTAAAAACATCTATAATTTCCAAATTGAAGGTAGCGATAGAAGACCACCTATGCAACTAACCCAGCAAACTGAGGAAAGCTTTAAAAGATTAAAAGAAATAGCCGATGATTTAGATATTATAATAAGCAGCGACCATAGATGGAGCTCGAATAATATAGCCTTTTCTGATTCAAACAAAGCTATAATTGATGGATTTGGTCCTTCAGGCAAAAAAGAATTCAGTGGTAGAGAGTATATATTTAAGCATAACATAATAGAAAAAGCTCATCTTTTAGCTGTATTCATAGATAATTTTAAATAAAAGAAGCTGCAGATTAATCTGCAGTCTTTTTTTAACTTGCTTTATTTTTTTTACTTCTAAATAACTTTTTAAAATTCACTTCTACTATCAACATCCCTGATAATATCATAAATGCCCCTAAAGTTCCTCTGAAAGAAAGTAATTCTTCCAGAAATATATATCCAAAAAATGCTGCAAATACTGGCTCTCCCGTATATATTAAAGCTGTATGAGAAGGGCTGGTATATTTCTGAGCTACATTTTGAACTATATATGCCCCCGAAGTACATACAACACTTAGAAATACTATATTTCCCCAGGCCGCTGCCTCTGTAGGAATTATAGGTGTTTCTATCATAAAGGAAGTTATCAAACTTAAAATCCCTACTACTCCAAGCTGTATAGTAGCAAAGGATATTGATTCTACTTTTACCGTGTATTTACCAACAAGTATTATATAT
The DNA here is from genome assembly GCA_011390775.1 of Clostridia bacterium. Lineage (GTDB taxonomy): Bacteria > Bacillota > Clostridia > Tissierellales > Dethiosulfatibacteraceae > UBA8670. Next base: position 7,811 of record JAABRS010000063.1, read on the forward strand.
AATGCGAAAACCAAGGCACATAAAAATGTATAAACATCACCAATGTTAACACCGTCGATGTTACCATTCAATGTAAGTAATCCAAGTCCGGTAAATGCTATAATTGTACTGAAGATAACTTTTCTTTCCGGAATTGTTTTAATAATTAGAGCTGAAAATACCGGTACCATAATTACATTTAGTCCTGTGATAAATGCGGACTTTGATACTGTGGTATAGTTTAATCCAACGGTCTGAAGGGCGTAGTGCAAAAACAGCAGTACTCCTAACCCAATTCCGTATTTAACAGTTTTTTTATTTAAATTTTTAAATTTTTTATAAAAAATCCCAAAAGATATAAAAAACGCCAGTAAAAATCTTATGGCTAAAAAATTATATGTTTCTAAAAAATCTAGGGAATTTTTAGTTAATAAAAAAGATATACCCCATCCAATGGTTACCAAAAATAGAGAGATATCGGCTTTTCTTTGATTTGTCATATTCTTATTCTCCTTTTCAAACTACCTCAATCATTATAACTTAAATGACTTGTAGATTCAACACTTGTAATGTAAAATTAGAAAAAGGAGGTTTTCCATGAAATTTGAATATTTGTTAAATGATCTTACATCAATTAGAAGAGATTTACACCAAATACCTGAAATCGGTTTAGAAGAATACCAAACATCTGAATATGTAAAAACCATCTTAGCTGAAATGAATGTCAAATACGAAAAAGTTGCTGGTACAGGTATATTAGCAAAATTAAAAGGCGAAACTTCAAATGATCCAATCTGCTTTAGGGCTGATATGGATGGTTTACCTGTAAAAGAAGATAATACAGTAGACTATAAATCTAATAACGGAATGATGCATGCCTGTGGACACGACGGTCACATGACTATGTTAATAGGTCTTATAAAAGTACTTGCTAAGGAAGATTTAAAAAGAGATATTTTGTTTTTATTTCAACCGGGGGAAGAGAATGTTGGTGGAGCTGAAAAAGTTCTCCAGGATAAAAACTTTCAAAAATACAAAATAGAAAGCATCTACGGCTGTCATATAGACCCATCAATAGAAGAAGGAAAAATAGGTATCAATAGCGGTCCTATAATGGCTCAGGATATACTTTTTGATATATATATTAATGGTAAAGCAAGTCACGGAGCAGAACCTCATAAGGGCATTGATGCCATATATGTTGCCTCTCAAATAGTAAGTTTATACCAGAGTATATTAAGCAGAAATGTAGAGCCGGTAGAATCTGGAATTATAACTATAGGTAAAATTGACGGTGGTAATTTCAGAAATCAAGTTGCCGAAAATGTAAAACTTGAAGGAATTGTAAGGACCTTTAAAGATGAAATTTATGAAAAAATAAGAGGTAGAATTAGTCAAATCAATAAAGGCATAGAAGAATCCTTTGATGTGAAAGTTAAGGAAGACTTTTACAACTACTGCCCTTCAGTTATAAATGATGAGAACCTTTATAATATTTTCATTAAAGACTTTCATAAAGAAAAGATTTTAAAGGTAAAACCTCAGATGATAGCTGAAGATTTTGGATTCTACAGAAGTCAAATATCAAGTTTGTTTTTTCTATTAGGAGCAAAAAATAATAGTAAGGGATTTAATATATCTCTTCATAATTCTAATTTTAATTTTGATGAAAAAATACTCCTAAATGGAGTAGAAGCCTTTTATCATATAGTTAAGGCAAACAATATTATTAAATAAGGAGTTTTTTATGATTAAATACGAAAACATAACAACTACATATAATAAAATTAAGGACTATATATACAAAACCCCTCTAGAATTTTCAAGATATTATAGTTCAAAAAACACTAATGTTTATCTTAAGTTGGAAAATCAGCAGAAAATGAATTCCTTTAAAGTAAGAGGAGCTTTTAGTAAATTAACTTCTCTAACTGAAGAAGAAAAAAACAGAGGTATACTAGCAGTATCTTCAGGAAATCACGGAGCAAGTGTCAGTTATGCATCCAGGCTTCTTGGAATTAAGAATTCTAAGGTGTTTATACCAAGAACAACACCCCAGGCAAAAATTGATAAAATAGAATATTACGGTAGCGAAGTGGTAAAAGTAGGAGAAACCTACGATGAAGCTCATAATGCTGCA
>JAABRS010000064.1 GCA_011390775.1 Clostridia bacterium
TTCCCATCGATTATAGAATCTAAAACATCATGATAAAGTTGTTTTGTATTATCATTTAAAGCACCTACACCGATAATTAATTTTTCATTCATATAATAACCTCTTTAAAATATAATAAATATATTATACTCTAAAATGACAAAAAAATAAAACCATCATTATATATTAAAAAATGAACAAAAAAGAAACCAGAAAGATTATCTGATTTCTGTATTTTGTTTGTTAATAAATTTTTCTGCTAAGTGACATGCAACATAATGCTCTTTTTTTACTTCTCTAAATTCCGGTCTTTTTTCTCGACATATTTCTTCAGCATATGGACATCTAGTATGAAACCTACAACCATCAGGAGGATTTATAGGGCTAGGTATTTCTCCTTCTAAATTAATTTGTCTTTTTTCTATTTCAGGATCTGGTATTGGTATGGCAGAAAGTAGGGCTCTTGTATAAGGATGTATTGTATAATCAAATAATTCTTGGCTTTCCGATAATTCCACCAAAGATCCCAGATACATTACTCCTATTCTGTCACTAATATACTGTACTACACTTAAATCATGAGCAATAAATAAATAAGTAAGATTATATTCATCCTGCAGATCAGACATTAAATTTAGTATTTGTGCTTGAATGGAAACATCAAGAGCAGCTACAGGCTCGTCAGCAACTATGAATTTAGGATTCAAAGCAAGAGCTCGTGCTATACCTATTCTTTGACGTTGTCCTCCAGAGAATTCATGTGGGTATCTATCCATATAGCTTTTAGGTATACCAACTTTTTCCAACAAATCCTTCACGGTTTTTTTTCTTTCACTGGGTCTGTATTTATGGGTTTTTAAAGGTTCTTCTATAATACTTTTTATTGATAGTCTGGGATTTAGACAGGCATAAGGATCTTGAAAAACCATTTGAAAATCTTTTCTCATGGATTTTAATTTATTTTTATCTAAGTCTGTTATCTCTTTACCATCAAAGAATATTTTTCCTTCTGTTGGTTCTAAAAGTCTTAAAATCAATCGTCCAGTTGTTGATTTACCACATCCGGATTCACCTACCAGACCAATGGTTTCACCTTTATATATTTTTAAATTTAATCCGTCTACTGCCTTCAAGTAATTTTTTTTTCTAGATAGAATACCACTTTTAACTGGAAAATATTTCTTTAAATTTTTTACTTCTACTAAAATGTTATTTTCCATTTTTATTCACCTCATTTAGCCAACATGCTGCCTTATGTCCATTTTCAATTTCTATTAGCTTAGGCATTTCTTCTCGACACTTATCCATAGCATAGGAACATCTAGGATAGAATTTACATCCCTTTGGTGCATTATGAAGATCTGGGGGTTGACCTTCTATTATAGTTAGTCTTTCCTTTGATCCTGGCTTTGGTATTGATTTTAATAATCCTTTTGTGTAAGGATGTAAAGGTTTTTTGAATAATTCTTTTACCAGCGCCTTTTCTACTAAGGTACCAGCATACATTACACCTACAGAATCACTAACTTCTGCAACTACTCCAAGGTCGTGAGTTATCATAATTATTGCTGATTCAGTATCTTCTTTTAATTTTCTAAGCAACTCCAGTATCTGAGCTTGTATAGTAACATCTAAAGCAGTGGTAGGTTCGTCTGCAATTAGTAATTCAGGATTGCATGCTAAAGACATCCCTATTACACCTCTTTGTCTCATACCTCCGCTAAATTGATGGGGATACTCATCTACTCTTTTATCAGGAGATGGTATGCCTACTTTTTTAAGCATATTTACTGCTATTTCTTTTGCCTTGCTTTGACTCTTACCTTCATGAATTATTGGCATCTCTGCAATTTGAGTTCCTACTGTATAAACCGGGTTTAGAGATGTCATAGGATCTTGAAATATAATAGACATATTTTTACCTCTCAGTTTCCTTCTTTCCTCTTTAGAAATGTTGGTTATATTTCTTCCTTTAAAAAATATATCTCCTTCTACAACTTCATTTTTCTTTCGTCCTATTAAACCCATAATAGTCATACAGGTTACACTTTTACCACAGCCTGATTCGCCAACTAAGGCAAAAGTTTCTCCTTTATGAACTTTAAAACTTACACCATCAACAGCTTTTACTATTCCTTTTCTAGTTCGAAAATGGGTTTTAAGATTTTTCACTTCCAAAACTACTTCTTTCACTGGAGTTACCTCCTTTTCTGTATGTTTTCTATTCTGATTCATTTTTCAACTTTGGATCAAGAGCATCTCTTAATCCATCTCCCAAAACATTAAAACTTAATATTGCTAATGTTGCTGCTAATCCTGGAAATACTGATACCCACCATGCTAGTTCCATCCAGTCTTTACCTTCATTTAACATTATTCCCCATGAAGGTACATCTGGTTCAACTCCCAATCCTAAAAAACTAAGAGCTGCTTCAGATCTTATAGCAAACCCAAAGGATAGTGTTATTTGAACTATCAAAGGGGCAAGAATATTTGGTAATATATGTCTTATTATGGTCATTAAATCTCCTACTCCTATAGATCTTGCAGCTTCAATATATGCATTATCTTTAACTGTTAAAGTAGACCCTCTGGCTATTCTAGCAAATATCGGAGTATATACTATTCCAATTGCAATCATAACGTTAGTTAGACTAGTACCTAGTATTGCCATTATAACCAAGGCTAAAAATATATCCGGAAAAGAAAACATAATATCAATGATTCTTGATATTATAATGTCTATCCATCCTCCAAAATAACCAGCGCATATCCCCATGGCTACTCCTACAACCAAAGATATTCCTACTGATATAATTCCTACTTTAAAAGAAATTCTTGTTCCATGGATAATTCTACTTAAAATATCTCTACCAAATTGATCAGTACCAAAGATATGTGCTGAGTTAGGACTTTGTAATGTTTCTCCTGTACTCATTTGAAAAGGATCATAAGGAGCAATAATAGGAGCTGCTAATGCTAAAATTATAAATACAAGTAAAACTGAAAATCCAAACAATGCAAGTTTATTTTTTCTAAATCTATACCATATTTCTCCCAAATTAAAACCTCCTTTAATATCTTATTTTTGGATTTAAGAATGCATAAATTATATCAACTAATAAGTTTATTATTACAAATCCACTTGCTACAAGTAAAATACATCCCTGCATCAATGCATAGTCTCTATTAGTTATAGCTTGTAGCGATAGTTGACCAACACCTGGTAGAGAAAATATTTTCTCAATTACTACAGATCCTCCTAATAAATATCCCATTTGTATACCAAGAACAGTTACCACTGGAATGAAGCTGTTTTTCAATGCATGATTAAATATTAATCTCCTATCTGTAACTCCTTTTGCTTCTGCCATCTTTATATAATCTTGTCCAAGTACCTCCAGCATAGAGGATCTAGTCATCCTCATTACAACTGCTCCAACTGCAGTACCTAGTGCTACAGAAGGCATTATCATATATCTTAAGTTTTGTACAGGATCTTCTAAGAAACTTATAAAGCCTCCTGATGGAAACCATTTTAGATTTAATGAAAAGAATAGAATAAACAAAGTACCAAGCCAAAAATTAGGGACTGAAACCCCTAATAATCCAAGAAAACTAGCTCCGTAATCAATAGCTGAATTTCTTTTTATTGCAGCTATTGTTCCTAAAGGTATAGCTATAAAAATTGAATATAAAAAACTCATAAACATGAGTTGAAGAGTTACAGGCAATCTATCAGCTATTGCAGATAAAACCGGTTCTTTTGTAAAAAAAGAATTACCAAAATCACCTGCTACCACATTTTTCAGCCAAATAAAATATTGAACAACCAAAGGTTTGTCCAGACCATATTTAGCTCTTAAAATAAGAGCTTGTTCTTCATTATAGTTAACTCCTAACAGAGCAGTTACTGTGTCTCCAGGAACTAACCTAATTAGAAAAAAAGCAATTACCGAAATACCTATTAAAATTGGAATTGCCATCAAAATTCTTTTAACTACATATTTTAACACTTTTTAAGCACCTCCTCATAAGTCTATATAAGTAAGCAAGGTTTCAGAAACCTTGCTTACTTATATTATTATTTGTCAAGCCAAGTATTTTTCAATGATTTAGTTGTTACTGTAGCATTTACATCGAATCCTTTGACATAGTCTTGATATGCTGAAATCTGTTGATTAACATATAGGAATGCCATTGGTGCATCTTCTACTATTAGTTTTTGTGCTTCATCATATATTTCTTTTCTTTCTTCTCTATCTAAAGTAATTCTTCCTTCTTCAAGCAATGCATCTACTTCTTCATTGGAATAAGCATGTTGATTCCATACTCCATCTGAAGTAAAAATATTGTATAAGAATTCATCTGGATCTACAAATCCTACCCATCCAATTATAGTTAATTCAAAATCATCACTTCCTAATCTTTCAAAGTAAACACTAGACTCTATTGAATTTACTTCAACAGTTATATTTAAGTCAGCTAATTGCTGCTTTACTACCTGAGCTGCATTTACTGCTATTTCATTAGGTAATGTTATCAAACTTATAGTAAATCCATCGCCGTAACCTGCCTCTTCTAAAAGACTTTGAGCCTTTTCTATATTTCTTTCTTCATGAATACCTAAATCAGCATATGCCCAGTGTCCAGGAGGTATCGGTCCTCCAGAAAGAGGTGTTGCCTGTCCAAATTTAACTATTTGATTTAACTCTTCTCTATTAATTCCATAAGATATTGCCTGTCGTACTTTTTTCTCTGTTAAAGGTCCTTCTGACATATTCATACCTAGATACTCCCAGTAGGTTCCAGGAACAGATTTTACTATTATATCTTCTTCATTTTCCAAGCTCATTACATCTTTTGGTGAAAGCTGAAGTATCATATCACTTTCTTTATTTCTTAAAGATGTATTTCTTGCTGTCTCTTCTGATACCGGCTGAAGTATTACCTTGTCTAAGTAAGGTAGTCCTTCTTCAAAGTAATCATCAAATTTTGCCATTATCATATGCTGATCTTTTTTCCATTCTTCCAACATAAATGGTCCACTTCCTGCATCAATATTATCTAAAGATCCATCATTAGCTTCTACAACATTTTTATTTACTATTACGTTCATTGGGTAAGCTAAAAATGTAGTAAAAGGTGCTACTGGTTCTTTTAAAGTAATAACTACTGTATTATCATCCGGAGTTTCTATACTTTCAACTGCTGCAAAATTTGACGCTCTTATTTCCATATCAATGATTCTCTCTATAGAATATTTTACATCTTTTGAAGTTAAGTCATCACCGTTGTGAAATTTTACCCCTTCATGTAAGTTAAAGGTATAAGTTAATCCATCTTCTGATACGTTATAATCCTCAGCAAGTTCTCCTTCGATTTCCCCGTAGGTTCCCTGTTTATACTGCAAAAGGCCATTATACATATTTTCTATATGTCTCATGGAGCCTGCTGCTGATGCTAAATGAGGATCCAAAGTTTTAGCATCATTAAAGGATAGGTCTGTGATTGTTATTTCTCCACCGTACTTAGAATCTTCACTGCTTTCTTCTTGTGGTTCTTCACTTTCTTCCGGTTCTTCATTCTCAGCTGATTCTTCGCTTTCTGACGGTTCTTCATTTTCTGCTGGTTCAGTTCCTCCACAAGCTGCTAATGATAGTATTAATGTCATGATAAGTAATAAACTAATTATCTTTTTCATAAATTTCACTCCTTTTAATTATTGTAATATAATTTAAACTCCTCTGGATGAGGAAGTTTAGATATGTAATTGTGTTCTTCTTTAATTCTTTTTATCTGATTTTTTATAAGATTTTCTGAAAATACTCCTTCCTTTGTTAGAAATTCTTTGTCCTTTTCTAGTTCTATAGAGGCTTCTAATATGTTTGTTGGTAGTGATTTAATATTTTTCTGTTCCTGTTCATCTAATTCATATAGATTCACGTCATAGGGTCCAAATCCTTCTTTTTTTGGATCTATTTTGTTTTCTATGCCGTCTATCATAGCTAGTAAAAATGCTGCATAAGTTAGGTATGGGTTACACATTGCATCTGGTGATCTTACTTCAAATCGTTTTTCGTCTTCATCTACTGCATATCCCGGTATTCTTATTACTGCACTTCTATTTGCTGTTGCATAGCATACACTTACCGGTGCTTCGTATCCAGGTACTAATCTTTTGTATGAATTGGTGCTTTGGTTTGAGAAAGGCATGATTGCTGATGCGTGTTTTAGTATTCCTCCGATTGCATATAGAGCAGTGTCACTTAAGTCTGAATATCCTCCGTCTTTGTAGAAGATATATTTACCATCTTTTTTCATCTTAAAGTGTATGTGAAATCCATTTCCGGCTTCATATGAAAATGGTTTTGGCATAAAGGTTATTGTTTTACCTCTTTTGTATGCTTGATTTCTTAAAAAATATTTGATTATCATGGTTCTGTCTGCCATTTGTTCTATGTCTGCAAAATCAACTTCTACTTCTACCTGTCCCGGGCTTCCATTTTCCGAGTGATGGTATTTTATTGGTATGTTTGCCTTTTCAAGTAGCAAACTTACCTTGTCTCTAAAATCTGAACTTCTGTCAAAGGGTTTATCCAAGTGATATGCTCCTTCTTGAGGTGTTACTATCCCTAGGTTTTCTTCCTGGGTTTTTCCCAGGTTCCAAGGAGATTGTTTTGAATCTATGTTTACGTACATGTTTCCATTTTCATTTTTTACTGATATGTGATCCAGTACGTAAAATTCAAATTCAGGTCCTAGTTCACACTGGTCTGCTATTCCTTTTTCTTTAAGTAGTTTTTTTGTTTTTTCTACTATGTATCTAGGATCATCTTCATATCTTTTTAGTCCGCTTTTTTCTATTGTATACATGTTACAAATCATTACCAAAGTCTTTACTTCTGTAAAAGGGTCTATAAAAGCTGTTGTTATATCAGGAATAAACACCATGTCGGATTTTTCTACGCTTTTAAATCCGTAGCTTGATCCATCAAAACCTATTCCTTTTTTATATAATTCTTCGTCGTATTTTTCTTTAGTTATTGATAGATGATGCCATTTTCCTATCATATCTACTATCTTAAAGTCTATTATTTCTACTTCTTCTCTTTTTATATATTCCTTTACTTCTTCTTTTTTTGTAAACATATATGCTCCTTTCGATTATCATTCTAGAAAAAATTAATGAAAATTTTTGAGTAAAGAGCTGCAGTTTTTGTTAGAATATCTTCGTCCATATTATATTTTGGATGATGAATTTCTTGAGTTATATTTTTTTCTTCGTTATACGTCCCTACAAAAATAAATGCTCCCGGTACTTTCTGTAAATAGTAGCTAAAATCTTCTGCTCCCATAGAAGGTTTTTCCACTTCTTTAATTCTGTCTGATTCATTAAGATTGTTTAATATGTTTTTAAGTTCATCAATGACTTCATCATTATTAATTGTTGGCGGATAATTTTCTATATAATGCAATTTACTTTCTGCTCCATATATTTGAGAAATGTTATCTATTACTAGTTTTAGTTTATTTTTTATTATTTCCTGAGTTTTTTTACTAAAAGTTCTTACACTACCTTTCATGACTCCTGTATCTGGAATTACATTGAAAGTTTGTCCAGCTTGAAAAGAACCAAAGTTAATAACTGCATTTTCACTTGAATCAATAAAATAGTTTTTAAATCCTTCTACCTCATTAACTATCTTACTGCAAACTACTATTGGATTCACTGCTTTATGAGGAATAGCAATATGTCCTCCTTTACCTTTTACTTCAATAGCCACTGCATCTGTACCAGCCATTATTGGACCGTATTTTAATCCAATTTTTCCACTTTCAATGTCCGGCCATATATGACTGCCAAATATGAAGTCTACCTTAGGATTTTCTAATGCTCCGTCTTCTATCATTCCCTTAGCTCCACCCTCAGTTTCTTCTGCAGGCTGAAAAATAAATTTAATACTACCAGATAATTCATCTTTTAATTCATACATTATTTTAAGTATTCCAATAGCCATTGCCATATGTCCATCGTGTCCACATGCATGCATTTTTCCGGAATGTATTGACTTATATTCAATATCATTTTCTTCCATAATAGGAAGTGCATCCATGTCAGCCCTGTAAGCTAAATTTTTTCCTGGTTTAGAAAAATTTAAAGTAGCTAAAATTCCATTTTGACCAACATTTTCTTTTATATCAATATCATAATTTTTAAGTTCTTTTAAAATATAGGCTCTTGTTTCAGGAAGATCGTAACTTAATTCAGGTATCATATGAAGATTTCTTCTCATTTTAATTATTTCACTTTTTATTTCTTTTGAATAATCATCGATTTTTCTGTAAAGCTCTTCTCTATTCATTTTTGTTCTCCTATTAGATAGATTAAGAAGGATAAAAATCCTTCTTAATCTATATTTTACTTTGTTTCTTTTACTATTTCAATGAACACTGTTAAAGAATATCTTCATTTATTTTATTAATTAAATTTTCTGTCTTTACTACCGTGCAGTAAACTCCATCTAGAGTTCTCAAAGAGCTTCTATGTAAGTCTTCATTAAATGCTGCTGTCCCATCTTCCACTAAATAAACACTGTAACTTTTATCTGCAGCATCTCTAACCGCAGTTTCAATGCATTCGTTAGTCAAAACTCCTACTATTACCAACTTATCAACATTTAAGTTTTTTAATATATAGTCTATATTAGTACTGTTAAAAACACCGGAGGCAGTTTTAGAAATAATGATTTCATCACCTTTCGGCTTTACCTGAGGTATAAATTCAGCAGCTTTTGATCCTTTAGGTACTAAACATCCTATTCTTTTGTGCTCTAAACTTCTTTCTCTTCCATCTTTAGTTAAGGACTCTATTCTTATATGTATAATTTCTGATTCTTTTTCTCTAAAAATACTCTGAAGTTTTTTTACGTTAGGAAAAACTTTTTCTTCCAGTCTATCAAAATAATATTTATATTCCTCATTATCCCTTGAAATGTTTTTAAAAAAACCATAACCAGGACTTGCATCATGATACTGTATGTCAATACATAGCAATGCAATTTTTTCTTTATCAAATTTTTCCTCTTCAAATTTATCGTAAAGTTTTTCTGCATTGTTTTCCATTTAAATGTCTCCTTTTTAATTCTTAAATTTTTTAAATTGGACCGTAACCAATAAGCACACTGATAATTAAAAATACCCAGGAAACAAGAAAAGCTATGCCTGTATAGCTTGCTATATATCTAACCCATTTTCCAAATGGCACTCTACATAGACCAAGCATGGCCATTAATCCACCTAAAGTAGGTGTCATAATATTTGTTAAACCATCTCCTATTTGAAAGGCTAAAATAGTAGTTTGTCTCGTAAATCCTAACATATCTCCAGCTGGTATCATAATAGGAAGTGTAACTAAAGCTTGTCCGCTACCACCTGGAATAAATAAGTTGATTATACTTTGAGTAATAGACATATATATTACTGCTACCATATTTGGTAAATTATCTAAATTAGCAACTAGAGCATTAGCTATAGTATCGCTTATTCCACCCTGATCCATTACTACTTTTATGGCTTGAGCAAGACCTATTATAATTGCGGCAAGAGCTGATGGTTCTAATGCTTTAGCAAATGTTTCTGCTATTTCATCTGGTTTCATCTTAGCAACTAAACCGCTTACAATTCCAACTCCCAAAAATACAGCTGCTATTTCTTTAATGTACCATCCATTTGTAAATACACCCCAAAGCATAATACCAAGACCAACTAAAAACACTAAAAGCATAGCTATATCTTGATTGGTCATAGAGTATTCACTGATATCTTTAGAAAGGGTAAGTCCTTTTGTATCTACTTCTTGAACCAAACTCGCTTCTTTATCATCAAGAATCTTTTTAAAATATCTAATATTAAACAAAACAAGTATAGTAAGCAAAACAAAC
>JAABRS010000065.1 GCA_011390775.1 Clostridia bacterium
ACAAAAAAACAATAAAGTTCATGATTGTTCTAGTGATTTTGTCACAATTCCTCTTGTATATATATTATCTTATTTATAATTATTACGCAAATGTTAGATTTGTATATTACAATTTGCTTTTCTATTATAATAGTAGGTGTTTTGAATATTTTTATTTATTTTATTATGTAAAATAGTGATTTTGGTAAATATTAATAATATTTTAGCAAACAAAAAACTCTATGTAAATTAATACATAGAGTTTTGTAAATTTAGATTTATTATTATCTCTTTGAGAATTGTGGAGATCTTCTTGCTTTTTTAAGTCCGTATTTCTTTCTCTCTGTCATTCTAGGATCTCTTGTTAAGAATCCAGCTTTTTTAAGTATAGGTCTTAAATCGTTGTCTGCTTCTAATAATGCTCTTGAGATACCATGTCTAACTGCTCCAGCCTGTCCAGTATATCCTCCACCTTTTACTGTACACACTACATCATACTTATCTATAGAGTCAGTAATCATAAGTGGCTCTCTTACTATAACCTTTAAAGTATCATAGTTGAAATATTCGTCTATATCTCTTTCATTTATTTTGATTTTTCCACTACCTGGTACTAGAAATACTCTTGCAATAGATTTTTTTCTTCTTCCAGTTCCGTAATATTGTGTTTTCATAATAACCTATATCCTCCTTCCTGAATTAAAGTTCGTATACTTCAGGTTGTTGTGCTTGCTGTTCATGCTCGCTACCTGAATAAACTCGTAATTTTTTTATCATCTTTCTTCCTAATTTGTTTTTAGGAAGCATCCCTTTAATAGCTAAATATACAGCTTTATCTGGGGTTTTATCAAGAAAGTCTTTGTAGGTTATTTCCTTAAGACCACCTGGATATCCAGTATGATATTTGTGCGTTTTTTGGTCTAATTTGTTTCCTGTAAGTACTATTTTCGAACAGTTTATTACTATCACATTATCTCCTGTATCTACATGTGGAGTATATGTTGGCTTATGTTTACCTCTTAATAAAGTTGCTACTTCTGTAGCTAATCTACCTAAAGTTTTACCTTCAGCATCTATTAAATACCATTTTCTATCAACTTCATTAGGCTTAGCCATGTAAGTTTTCATAGCTTGTCCTCCTTAACTAATTAATATTATTATTTATAAATTTTATATTCTAGTCATTATCATAATATGTTATAAATCCGGGGCTTGTGGATTCATTTACATACACTAAGATATTTTATAACACTAAAATTCTTATGTCAAGTATAATTGTGATGTTATTTCATTTCTTTTTCAAGTTCTTGTATATTATATTCGTAATATACTTTTTTCAGAAAAAGACCTTCAGCTTTTGCTGTGTGTCCAGCTAAATTTCTATCTTTACTTTTAATAATCTTTTCTATACTATTTTCTTCAATTTTTCCTCTGCCAATATCTATCAATGTTCCTACTATTATTCTAACCATGTTATATAGAAATCCATTTCCAGTTATACTAAGTTTTATAATTTTATTATCTTCATTCATTCTAATATTGTGAATTTTTCTAACTGTATTGTCTACTGAGCTTCCAGTTGACATAAATCCTTTGAAATCATGTTCTCCTTCGAAAAAATCCTTAACTCTATACATTTTCTCAATATCTAATTTATAAGGAACAAAATATGAGGTGTCTTTTATGAATGGGTCTATAATTCTGCTATTATATATTTTGTATTCGTAGGTTTTTCCTAAAGCATCATATCTTGAATGAAATCCCATGGGAACTTCCTCCGAATGAATTATCCTAATATCTCTAGGAAGCTTAGAATTTAAAGCATATAATATTTTATCTTCAGGGATATTATGTCTTGTGATAAAATTTGCTGTTTGTCCTAGAGCATGTACTCCTGCGTCAGTTCTTCCGGATCCAATTAAATATATGCTTTCTCCAAAGATTTCTGCAGCTGATTTTTCAATTTCACCTTGTATGGTTTTTTCACCTAATTGTTTTTGCCATCCATGATAATTTTTTCCGAAATATTTTGCTATAATTTTTATATTTCTTTCTTTCATTTTATCACCAATAAAATCTACTGTATATTACTATTCCTAAATAAATTAATGTGAATATCCCGGCATAAATATCTTTTTTTGTTATACCTAACTGTCTCATTCTAGTTCGGTTTTCTCCACCTCTATAACATCTGGCTTCCATTGCCATAGCTAAATCGTCGGCTCTTCTAAATGCACTTACAAATAATGGTACTAGTAGGGGAACCAAGCTTTTAGCTCTTTTAAAGATATTTCCACTTTCAAAATCTGCACCTCTCGCTTTTTGTGCTTTCATTATTTTCTCAGTTTCTTCCATAAGTGTTGGAATAAATCTTAAGGCTATAGTCATCATCATTGCTAATTCATGGGCTGGTAATCCAATTTTTTTATATGGGTTTAAAAGGCTTTCTATCCCATCAGTTAGTAGTATTGGTGATGTTGTAAGGGTCAGCATAGAAGTTCCCATTATTAAAAGGATCAATCTTAATCCCATAAATCCAGCTTGTCTAAGTCCTTCTTTTGTAATGTCTAATGGACCTAAGCTAAATATAACTTCTCCTGATGTCATAAAAACATTTATTAAAAAAGTTATGATTATTATTATAAGGATAGGTTTTAATCCTTTAAGTACCATCAGAAAAGGTACTTTCGATAATATTACTACTGTACTTAAAAATAAAATTACAAATAAATAGGCTGCAAAATGGTTCACCACAAATAGAGATATAATAAATAAAAATGTTATTACAATCTTTACTCTAGGATCAAGATCATGTATAAAAGATTCAATTGGATAATGCTGTCCTATGGTTATATTTTTAAACATTTTCATTACTCCTGATGACTTTTAAAATTTCATTTTTTGCATCTTGAATGTTAAATATATTTGTATTAACCTCAAAGCCTTTTTCTTTTAATTCTTTCATTATATCAACAATTTGAGGAACTCCAAGACCAATTCTCTTTAGTTCTTCAGATTGAGAATATATTTCTTTAGGTGTTCCTTCCATATGTAATTTTCCTTTGTTTAGAACATATATATACTTTACGAGTCTTGCTATGTCTTCCATGCTGTGAGAAACCAGTATTACTGTTATTTTGCTTTTTTTATGTAGTTTTTCTATTTGTCCTAAAATTTCATTTCTTCCAGCTGGATCTAAACCTGCTGTTGGTTCATCTAATACTAGATATTCGGGCTTCATAGCTAAAACTCCAGCTATTGCAGCTCTCCTTTTTTGACCTCCGCTTAGATCAAAGGGTGACCTATCTTTGATTTCTTCATAATCAAATCCTACCAGTTCTAATGCATATTTAACTCTTTTTTTTATTTCTTTTTCATCTAGTTCAAGGTTTTTAGGACCATAAGCTACGTCTTGATATACGGTTTCTTCAAATAATTGGTATTCCGGATATTGAAAAACTAATCCTACTGTTTGTCTTATTAGTTTAAGCTTTGTTTTTTTATTTTTTAAGCTTTTTCCTTCTACAATTACATCCCCTTCTTCAGGTTTCATAAGACCATTGAAGTGCTGAATTAAAGTAGATTTACCAGATCCTGTATGACCAATTATACCAATAAATTCACCTTTTTTTATTTCCATATTTATATTATCTAAGGCTTTAGTTTCAAATTGAGTTCCTTCACTGTATTTAAAAGTAAGATTTTCTATTTTAATTGACATAGTTCACTCACCAGCTCTTCTACATGGATTATATTATCAGATAATTTGATACCTTCCATTTTTAATTCTTTTGCTAATTCAGTTACTTGAGGTACGTCTAGTCCGTATTTTTTTATTTGTTCCACCTTAGAGAAAACATCTCTAGGACTACCTTCAAGTTTTAGTTCGCCCTCATCCATTATAATGACTCTATCAGCTTCAACAGCCTCATCCATGAAGTGAGTTATTAATACTATTGTTTTATTCTGTTCTTTATTTAGCATCTTTATAGTATCCATAACTTCTTTTCTACCTTCAGGATCTAACATTGCTGTCGGTTCATCAAGAATTATACAATCTGAATTTAGTGCTAATACTCCTGCAATAGCGATTCTTTGTTTTTGACCACCGGATAATAGGTGAGGTGGTCTTTTTCTGTATTCAAACATATCAACTTTTTTTAGAGATTCATCGACAATTTTTCTTATTAGTTTTGGATCTACTCCTTGATTTTCAGGTCCGAAAGCAACATCTTCTTCTACAACGGTACCAACTAATTGATTGTCAGGATTTTGAAAAACCATTCCAGCAGTACTTCTTATTTCCCATAGTTTTTCTTTATCTTTAGTATTCATCCCTTTAACTAAAACATTTCCTTCAAAGGGAAGTAATATAGAATTGATTAACTTTGCTAATGTAGATTTTCCTGAACCATTGTGCCCTAAAATTGAAATAAATTCTCCGCTTTGTACATTTAAATTCACATTTTTTACAGCAAGTTCTTCTTCTTCTCCGTACTTAAAGCTAACATCTTTGATTTCTATGATATTTTCTTTTTTTATGTTAGAATTCTTATCCATAATCACCATTTATTCTCTCTATCCAATAATTATAAAGGATTAAGACATCTTTTGATGCTTAATCCCTTAATAGTTTATACCAACTCTATTATTACCATTTCGGCGTTATCGCCTCTACGTGGACCAAGCTTTAGTATTCTTGTATATCCACCATTTCTATCTTCATATTTTGGCGCAACATCTTCAAATAATTTATTTACTACATCTTTATCATAAATATATGCGAGAGCTTGACGTCTTGAATGGAGATCGCCCTTCTTTCCAAGGGTTATCATTTTATCTACTGTTTGTCTTACTTCTTTAGCTCTTGATTCAGTAGTTCTTATTCTTCCATTATCTATTAAGCTAGCGGTCATGTTTCTCAGCATAGCTACTCTCTGGTCCGTTGGGCGACCAAGTTTTCTATGTTTACCCATACTTAACCCTCCTTTACAGTTATTCTTCTTCTTTCTTAAGTGATTGTCCTAATTCACCTAATTTGTCTTTTACTTCTTGAAGTGACTTTTTACCTAAGTTTCTTACTTTCATCATATCATCTTCCGTTTTATCAGTTAACTCTTCAACAGAATTAATACCTGCTCTCTTTAAACAGTTGTATGATCTTACTGATAAATCAAGTTCTTCAATGGTCATCTCCAAGACTTTTTCTTTTTCATCTTCTTCTTTTTCTACCATTATCTCTACATCATTAATATGTTCTGTTAAAGATATAAAAAGATTTAGATGTTCGTTCATAACCTTTGATCCAATAGATACTGCTTCTTCAGGTTCTATTGAGCCATCGGTCCATATTTCTAATATTAGTTTATCAAAATCTGTTCTGTTTCCTACCCTTGTATTTTCAACTAAAAAGTTTACTTTTTTTACAGGGGTATATATAGAATCTATTGGTATAACACCTATAGAATGAGAATCTTTTTTGTTGTTTTCAGCACTTACATATCCTCTACCTTTTTCCATTTCCAGTTCAATAATAAGCTCTGAACCTTCTTCTAAGGTTGCTATATGTAAGTCTTCATTTACTATGTCAATTTCTCCACCAGTTATGATATCTCCTGCAGTAACCTCGCACTCACCTTTAGCATCTATTAAAAGTGTTACAGGTTCATCAGAGTGCATTATTGCAGCAATGTTTTTAATGTTCTGAATAATTTCAGTAACATCTTCTCTCACTCCTGGCATAGTAGAAAATTCGTGCAGTACACTTTGAATATTAATGGATGTTACCGCTGCACCCGGTAAAGAGGAAAGTAAAATTCTTCTTAATGAATTCCCTAATGTCGTTCCATATCCTCTTTCTAATGGCTCTACAATTATTTTTCCATAAGTGTTCTCTTCGTTCTTATCAATCATTGTGATGCTAGGTTTTTCAATCTCTATCATCTCAAGAGCCCTCCTTTGTTTGTTTTTTTGTTGAGGATAATTTATACATTACTTAGAATACCACTCAACTATTAAGTGTTCTTCTATTGGCAATTCTATGTCCTCTCTAACTGGTTCTCCAACAATTCTACCAGTCATTTTCTCAACATCTACTTCTAACCATTGAGGTACAGTCGTTTTGTGATTTTCTGCAATAGATTTGAACTTTTCAGAATTTTTGCTCTTGTTTTTAACTTCTATTACATCACCTTTACTTATCTGCATTGATGGTATATCTGCCTTATGACCGTTTAACATAAAATGACCATGTACTACCAATTGTCTCGCTTCAGCTCTTGAGTTTGCTAATCCAAGTCTGTAAACAACATTATCTAATCTCGATTCTAAGATTTTAAGAAGGTTTTCACCTGTTACTCCACGCATGTTGTCTGCAATTTCAAAGTAATTTCTAAATTTGTTTTCTAATAAACCATAATATCTTTTAACCTTTTGCTTTTCTCTTAACTGAGTAGCATGGTTCGATAATTTTTTTCTTGATTGTCCGTGTTGTCCCGGTTCATAGTTTCTTCTACTTAATGCACATTTATCTGTATAGCATCTATCTCCTTTAAGATATAGCTTCGTCTTTTCTCTTCTACATAATCTACATACTGATCCTGTATATCTCGCCATATTTACACCTCCTGACTTTCCTAATTAAACTCTTCTCTTTTTCGGTGGTCTACAACCGTTATGTGGTATAGGAGTTTCGTCTTTTATAAGACTTACTTCTAATCCTGCTGCTTGAAGTGATCTAATTGCTGATTCTCTTCCAGCTCCCGGTCCCTTTACGTAAACTTCTATTGTTTTTAATCCGTGCTCCATAGCTTTTTTAGCTGCTTCTTCAGCAACTTGTGAAGCTGCATAAGGAGTAGATTTTCTTGATCCTTTAAAGCCTAATTGTCCACCACTAGACCATGAAATTACATTTCCAAAAGGATCAGTAAGTGTAACAATAGTATTGTTAAATGTTGAATGTATGTGAGCCTGTCCTCTTTCTATATTCTTACGTGTTTTTTTTCTTCTGATCCTTGATTTTTTTACGTTTTTCTTAGCCAATTAACTCCCTCCTGACTGCTTTATTTTTTTTTGCCTGATATTCTTTTCGGACCTTTTCTAGTTCTTGAATTATTCTTAGTATTTTGTCCTCTAACAGGTAATCCTCTTTTATGTCTAATTCCTCTGTAGCAATTAATTTCTTTCAATCGTTTAATATTCATTGTGATCTCTCTTCTAAGATCACCTTCAACTTCCAACTTTTCTATTTCTGTTCTTAGTTTACTTACTTCTTCTTCAGTTAGATCCTTTACTCTAGTATCATAATTGATATCAGCTTTATCTAAAACATTTTGAGAAGTAGTTTTTCCTATTCCAAATATATATGTTAGTCCTATTTCAACTCTTTTATCTCTTGGTAAGTCTACACCAGCAATTCTGGCCATTTACAAATGCACCTCCTGTAATTATTAATTAATTTTTTTTAACCTTGTTTTTGTTTATGTTTAGGATTTTCGCATATTACCATTACTTTACCTTTTCTTTTGATAACTTTGCATTTTTCACACATAGGTTTAACTGATGGTCTTACTTTCATCGTAATACCTCCTTACTACTTTTTCCTCCAGGTAATTCTTCCTTTTGAAAGGTCATATGGCGATAATTCCACTGTTACCTTGTCTCCTGGTAGAATCCTGATATAATTCATTCTTAGCTTTCCAGAAATGTGAGCTAGAATTTCATGCCCATTCTCTAATTCTACTTTAAACATAGCATTTGGAAGAGCTTCTAGTACTTTTCCTTCTAATTCTATTACATCCTTTTTGGACATTCTTTCTCAACCCCCATTCGTATTTTATTATTTTTCATATGGTTCTATCAATTTTTTTACAAAAACATTGGTTAGTTTTATGCTGCTATTTATCTGTTCTTGAAATTCTTTGAAAACTCTTTTGTATATTATTAAATGCTTTATCTTCTTTTTTTTAGGATTACTTATTTTTCTAAGTTCTCCATCTACTATATAAACGTACTTGTCGTTTATAATTTCTTTGATGATAAATAGTTTTCCTTTGTCTCTACCTGCTTTTGATTTAGCAAGTTGACCTATCTGTAAATCTTCTGTAGTTTCCATTTTATCACCTCTTATAAAGAAGTCAAGATACAGGGTTCATCATCCGTTATAGCTATTGAATGCTCGTAATGTGACGATAACTTCCTATCTCTTGTTATTACAGTCCAATTATTTTCCAGCATTAGTACATGGTATTTTCCTTCATTTACCATTGGTTCTATTGCAAATGTCATTCCTTTTTTAAGTCTTGGACCTTTATCCGGTTCTCCAAAGTTTGGTATCTGAGGGTCTTCGTGCATATCTCTACCTACACCATGACCAACAAAATCTCTAACTACTGAAAAACCTTCCTTTTCTACACACTTCTGGATTGCATGAGATATATCTGATAATCTGTAACCTTCCTTTGCAAATTTTATGCCTTCATAAAAACTTTTTCTAGTAATTTCTATAAGATTTTTAGCATTATCGTTAATTTTACCAACTGGATATGTTTTAGCTGTATCTCCTACATACCCTTTATAAGTCACCCCTATATCAACACTTATAATGTCTCCATCTTTTAATTTTGTTTTACCTGGGATCCCATGGACAACTTCTTCATTAATTGAAGCGCAAATAGATGCCGGAAATCCTTGATAACCTTTAAATGTTGGTATAGCTTTTCTAGATCTAATGAAATTTTCAACTTCCTTGTCAAGCTCTTTAGTAGTAATACCTACTTCAATCATCTCTGATACTAGTTTATGAGCTTCAGCCGCAATTTTACCTGCTTCTTTCATTATCTCAATTTCTCTATCACTTTTAATAATTATCATTTTATTCGCCTTTTAGATTATTGATTATATCCTCTAATACTTTTTTTATCTCTTGTTCTCCGTTAATATCTAAAATTAAATCTTTTTTACCATAATAATCTATAAGAGGTTGAGTCTGCTCATTATAGACTTTTATTCTGTTTTGTACTGTTTCTTCTTTATCATCATCCCTTTGATAAAGCTCTCCACCACATTTATCGCATATGCCTTCTTTTTTAGGTGGGTTGAATTTTATATGGTAGGTAGCTTTACAATCTTTACAGATTCTTCTGCCTACAATTCTTTCAACTAATACATCTTCTGATACTCTTATGTTTACTGCTTTATCAAGCTTTTGATTCATTTTTTCAAGCTCTTTATCTAATGCCTTTGCCTGTTCAATAGTTCTTGGAAAGCCATCTAGTAAAAATCCTTTTTTACAGTCATCTTTTGATAGTCTGTCTTTCACTAAATCTACTACCAACTCATCTGGTACAAGCAATCCTTTATTCATATATTCTTGAGCTTTTTTACCTAATTCTGTATTGTTTTTTATATTTTCTCTGAATATATCCCCAGTTGAAATATGAGGAATATTAAATTCTTTCTTTATTCCCTCTGCTTGGGTACCTTTGCCAGCACCGGGAGGGCCTAATAATATAAGTCTCATTTGTATCCCCTTTAATTTAAGAAACCTTTATAATGTCTCATCAACATCTGAGATTCTATCTGCTTCATTGTCTCAAGTGCAACACCTACAACTATTAGTAATGCTGTTCCTCCGAAATTAAGATTCAAATTTGTAAATGAGAATATTAACGTTGGCATAGTAGCTATTGCTGCAAGAGTTATAGCACCTATTATTGTAATTCTCGTAAGTACTTTGTTTAAGTATGCTGCTGTTGGTTTACCAGGTCTAATACCAGGAATAAATCCACCATGTTGTTTTAAGTTATTTGCATATTCAAAAGGGTTAAACTGTATTGCAGTATAAAA
>JAABRS010000066.1 GCA_011390775.1 Clostridia bacterium
TTTTGGGTTTTCTAATGAAGATGTAGGAAAATTTATAGAAGTATCTCAAGAATATTCTGAAAATATAGATAAGAGAAATTTAAAGTTGTTAATATAAAAATGAAGTCCTAGGACTTCATTTTTTTTGGTATTTCTATAATTTTGTCTTCAGATTCTCTATAAATTACTATCTTATTGCCTATACTCTGAATATATTCAGCATTTAATTTGCTGCATATTTCTAATGCAGTATCTTTAGTATCTAATAAACTATTGTTTAAAAGATTAATCTTTATCAACTCTCTTGCTTCTAAAGCTTCATCTATACTTTTTAAAACTTCTTCAGTCAATCCATTTTTACCAATTTGCAATATCGGTTCTAATTTATGACCTAAAGATTTAAGATAGCTTCTTGTTTTCCCTTTTATAATTTTAATCACTCCTATTCTATATAATCAAATTCTATTCCACATACAGATACAGTATCTCCTTCTTTTGCGCCTAATTCCTCTAATCTTTCAATTACTTTTTTATCTTTAAGAACTTTTTGGAAGTGCTTAAGAGATTCATAATCTGAAAAATTAGTAGAATCAACTAGTCTTTCTAAAAAGTAACCATCTGCTATGTATTTATCATTTTCTCTTCTAACTTTAATTGTGTCAACTTCTTTTTCCTTATATACTCGATAATCAACTTCTTCATAAAATGTAATTTCACCTTCTGTTATTATAACTTCTTCATAAAGTTTATACAGAAGTTCCTTTAAATTTTCACCTGAAATAGCTGAAATTTCATATATAGCGTAGTCTTTTTCAAATTTACTTTTTAATTCTTTTATTTGATTCTCATCCTGTATTAAGTCAATTTTGTTCAATACAATAATCTGTTTCTTTTTGCTAAGTACTTTGCTGTAGTTTTCTAATTCCTTATTAATTTTATTAAAATCTTCTAATGGGTCTCTTCCTTCGAAACCTGAAGCATCTATTACATGTGCTAATATTTTTGTCCTTTCGATGTGTCTTAGGAAATCATGACCTAATCCTGTTCCTTTTGAAGCTCCTTCTATTAGCCCGGGAATGTCAGCAACTACAAAACTCTTTTCTTCATCAAGATGTACTACTCCTAAATTTGGTTTAAGTGTAGTAAAATGATAGTTATCGATTTTAGGTTTAGCCGAAGAAATTTTTGATAACAAAGTAGATTTTCCCACATTTGGAAATCCAACTAATCCAACATCTGCAATTAACTTAAGTTCAAGTATTACAGTTAGTTCTTCACCCTTTCTCCCTGGTTCTGCAAATCTAGGGGATCTTCTTGTTGAACTTTTAAATTTTGTATTTCCTCTACCACCTCTACCACCTTTGGCTATTACAAATTCCTGATCTGTTTTTACTAAATCAGCTACTACTCTATTAGTTTCTTCATCTCTAATAATAGTACCTTTAGGTACGCTTAGTATTATATCTTCTGCATTTTTCCCATATCTGTTTTTATTTCTTCCGTTTTCACCGTTATCTGCTTTTATAATTTTTTTGTATTTGAAATCCATTAGTGTTCTTTTTCTTTCGTCAACTTTAAAGATAATGTTACCACCATTACCTCCATCTCCACCGGCTGGTCCACCCATAGGCTCATATTTTTCTCTTCTAAAAGCTACGGCTCCATTTCCACCGTCTCCGGCTTTAAGCTCAATTTTAGCATAATCTACGAACAATTTATCACTTCCTTCATTAAAAAAACCTACCAAATAGTAAGGTAGGTTTAATATTTATGCTTGTTTAGAATATACACTCACTTGCTTTCTTCTTTTATCTTTTCTTTCGAATGTTACAATTCCATCTACAAGAGCAAATAAAGTGTCATCTCCACCTTTTCCAACATTATTTCCTGGATGTATTTTAGTTCCTCTTTGTCTTACTAAGATATTTCCTGCAACAACATACTGTCCATCGCCTTTTTTCAATCCCAGTCTTTTTGATTCACTATCTCTACCATTTTTTGTACTACCTACACCTTTTTTATGTGCAAATAATTGTAAATTTAGTTTTTTTAACATTGTTACACCTCCTCATGCTTCAGTGTAATATAATCACTATAATCTTCCATTAATAATTCAATTCCAACTAAGAAACATTCAAACAATATGTTTGTTTTTTTATTTTGTTTAGTTAGTTTTATAACTAACAACCCTTTAGTTTCATTTTCTTCAATATCTATATGACTTTCATCAATTTTTCCTATTGAATTTAATGAATTGAGTAAAGTATATGAAAGAATTGAAACTGCTGAACATATGATATCTTTACCACTTTCATCATAATTTGAGTGTCCTAATACTTCTACCCCAATATATGAATTATCATTTTTCTGTGTTTTGATAGATATCATAATTATCCTTCTATCTTTTCAATTTTAACTTGTGTATAAGGTTGCCTATGTCCTTGTTTCTTTTTATAATCTTTTTTGGGTTTATATTTAAAAACAATGATTTTCTTTGCTTTATCATGCTTTACAACTGTTGCATCAACTGCAGCTCCTTCTAAATATGGCTTTCCGATTTTTAAATCACCATCTTTAGATATAAGCATAACTTTATCAAATTTATATTCATTTCCTTCTTCAACATCAAGTTTTTCTACTCTAATCTCTTCGCCTTCTTGTACTTTGTACTGTTTTCCACCTGTTTCAATTACTGCGTACATCTAAAACACCTCCTCATACCAGTCTCGCCCGTGTAGGTACTTTCGTTTTAAAACCCACTTAGTGCGGCTACTTACGAATTAATAGTTTATCAAATTAATTCGTAATTGTCAATAAAATCTTGCAATAAAACACTTGTATTTATTCAAATATCATGTCTTCCCTAACTATCTTATAGTCTTTTATATTTAAAGTCAATGTTTTTAAAAGTTCTACTAGTTCTTCCATTTTTATTGCACCTTCATTTGAAAAAATGCCGTAAACTTTTAATGTGGCATTATTATTTTTAAAATCTACTACTTCAATTTTTTCTATGAATTTTCTTCCATCAAATCTTTTTACTTTTTTTCTTCTTTTTTTAATTTTAATTCTTTCAACTATTTGCTCTTCTTTGAAAAATTTATCCTTAATACTATTAAATTCATCTAAGTCGGTATTTTCTAATTCTAAGTCGATTTTATATAATACGTATTTTAATCTGGCGGCAAGAGTTTTGCTGTTTTCTGATTCTTTCGTATCTACTACCTGAAAATATTCTGGTAGTACTTTGTTCAATCTTTCTTTAATAGTATTTGGATTCTCAGAGTCTTCTAATTCTATCTCTATATAATCTCCGTAGGTTTCTAAGCCTAATGATAAGGGCATAGCAAAAGAAAATTTAGGATGGGGATTGTAGCCTTGAGAATATAAAATCTTTATACCTGCTCTTCTAATAGCTCTTTGTAAAAGTCTAATTGTATCCAAATGTGATATGAATTTCAATCTACCCACTTTTTTATATTTAACTATTACTTTCATAACATGATCCTTTCATAATCCCAGTATTAACGCCGCAGTTATGACATAATATTTTACAATCTGAGGTTACATCTTCATTTTTTGATTTCATCTTTTCTTTTATCAAAAATTCTTTTTTAACTCCTGAATCTATAAAATCCCAGGGTAAAATTTCATCAAAATCTCTCTTTCTTACTGTATAAAAGTCCGGATCTATATTTGTATCTGAAAAAGCTTCTAACCATTCATTAAACTTGAATTTATCATCCCAGCCGTCGAATTTACATCCTTTTTTCCATGCTGTTTCAAGTACTTTTGACAGCTTTCTGTCACCTCTAGCGAATACTCCTTCTAGGTAGCTTCTCTCCGGTTCATGATAGTTATATGTAATTTTTTTGTCTTTAATATTATTCTTAAGGAGATTGATTTTATCGTAAAACTCTTCTATATCATTTTGAGCTTCCCATTGAAATGGAGTGAATGCCTTCGGCACAAAGCATGAAACACTGGTAGTTAACTTAAAGTTGCCTCTTATTTCTTCTTTTGGTCTTTTGAAAAACAAATCTTTAATTTTGTAAGCTAATTCTTTTATGCCTAATACATCATCTTTTTCTTCTCCCGGCAAACCAATCATAAAGTACAACTTAACACTGGACCAACCTAAATCAAAAAGCTCTTTTAATTTACCTGTTATCTCTTCTTCAGAAATATTTTTATTGATAATATCTCTCATTCTTTGAGTTCCTGCTTCAGGAGCAAATGTAATGCTTGATTTTCTTACACTTTGAATTCTATTTATTAATTCATCTGAAAGAGAATCCATCCTTAAAGAAGGTAGAGCTACGTTTATATTATCTTTTTCATATCGATCCAGCAGCTCTATAACTAGACTGTCTATATCTGAATAATCTCCACTACTTAGAGAGGATAGGGATATTTCTTCGTGTCCGGTATTTTCTAATAATGCCTGCCCCTGTTTAATTATAGTTTCTTTGTCTTTTTCTCTTACTGGACGATATATCATACCAGCCTGACAAAATCTACAGCCTCTAGTGCATCCTCTAAAAATTTCCACAATAACTCTATCATGAACAGTTTCTATATAGGGTACAATTGTTTTATGGGGATAAAAGGAGTTGTTCAAATCTTTAATGATTCTTTTTTTGATTATAGATTTTACATCATCTTCAATTGCTACTCTTTCACTTATTAAACCATTTTCTTTATATTTTTCATCATAAAAAGAAGGAATATAAATACCTTCAATCTTAGATGCTTCCTTAAGAAATTTATCCTTTGTGTAACTACCATTTTTTTTCATACTCTTTAATAAATTTGATATCTCTATAGTAACTTCTTCTCCTTCTCCAATAACAAATAAATCGATGAATTCATGAAGGGGTTCAGGGTTATATGAACATGGCCCTCCGGCTATAATTAAAGGATCACTATCATTTCTATCTTTTGATTTTATTGGTATTTTACCAAGGTTCAACATATTAAGTATATTGGTGTAACTCATCTCGTACTGTAGTGTAAATCCTATTATGTCGAAGTCTTTTATGCTATCCCAGCTCTCTATAGCAAAGAGTTCCAAATCCTTATTTCTTAGTTCTTCTTCCATATCTGTCCATGGTGCGAAAACTCGTTCACACCAAACATCTTCTTCTTCGTTTAGCATATTATATAATATATGCATTCCTAAATGAGACATACCTATTTCATACACATCGGGAAAAGCAAATAAAAATCTTAAATTAATATCTTTTTTATCTTTTGTATAACTATTTAATTCCCCTCCGGTATACCTTGCAGGTTTTTCTACACTTATTAATATTTTTTCTATTTTTTTTGTATCTGTCATATCATTCATCCTTTTTTAATTCTTTTAGCATTTTTATTTCTTTTTTATAGCCTTCTAAATCATTAGGTGTTTCAAGAAAAAATGGCAATTTTTTAATTTTTTCATTATTTATTATGTTTTCAAAGGTCTTTATTCCTAAATATCCTTCTCCTAGGGGTGCGTGTCTGTCTTTATTTTTATCAAAGGGCATCTTGCTGTCGTTTAAGTGAATAGCTTTTAGATATTTTAATCCTATAATCTTATCAAACTCCAACAATACTCCATCCAAATTCTGAACTATATCATAACCCGCCGAAAAAATATGACATGTATCTAAGCATACACCGACATTTTCTTTTGATTTAATATTGTTTATTATTTTTTTTAGTTCCGAGAAACTTCTACCTATTTCTGTGCCTTTTCCAGCCATACTTTCTAGAAGTATAACACTGTTAGTATTAGATTTAAGAATCCTATTTAAAGAGTCAGATATGAATTCTATTCCTTTTTCCACTCCTAATCCTGTGTGACTTCCAGGATGAATATTGTATAATTTGCAGTTTATGTGATTAATTCTTTCTAAATCCTCTATTATAGATCTCTCTGCAAATTCTCTTACAGATTCTTTCTTTGAAGATAGGTTATAAGTATAGGGAGCATGACATAGTATATCTGAAACCTTTGAGTTTTTAATTTCATTATTAAAGGTTTCTATATCATTATGATCAATTTTTTTTATGTTTCCTCCTCGAGGGTTTCTTGAAAAAAATTGAAATGTTGTAGCTCCTATCTTTTCAGCATTTTTTAGTGCATTTGTATAACCTTTACTTATTGAAATATGTGGTCCAACTTTTATCATATACAACTCCTGTTTTGCTTTATATTAATGTTTTATTATGATATCATATATTTTAAAGTAATGCTATATTTTAAGGAGGAGAATTATGAGTAATAAAAAAGAAGCTTATGAATTAAAAGCGAGTTCGATTATTAAAAATTTTGAAAAGAGAAAAATAAATGGCTTTTATTGTTCAACTAAGGAGGAAGCTCTTGAAAAGGCTTTAAGTTTAATTGAAAAAAATACAACAGTTTCATGGGGTGGTTCATCTACAATTAGTGAAATCGGATTGCTTGATGCTGTAAAAAAAGGTGATTATAAAGTAATAGATAGAGACACTGCAAGCAATTCAGATGAAAGATGGGATCTTATGCGTAAATCTTTTTTTGCTGATAGTTACATAACCAGCTCTAATGCTTTGACTTTAGACGGTGAGCTTGTAAACATTGACGGAAATGGTAACAGAGTGGCTGCTATGTCTTTTGGACCTAAAAAAGTTATAATTATAGTAGGTATGAATAAAGTAGTAAGGGATTTAGATTGTGCTGTAAAAAGAGTACAAAATCAGGCAGCACCTCCTAACGTAAAAAGATTAAATTTAAATACTTCTTGTAGTAAAACAGGTTATTGTATGGATTGCTATACTGATGATTGTGTTTGCGGTCAAATTTTGATAACAAGATATAATCGAGTAGCGGACAGAATCAATGTTATTATTGTCGGAGAAGAACTTGGATTTTAATTATTAAGGACGGTTAAAAATTTGAATTTAAATAAAAAAACACTTAAAAGATTTGATTTTATATTGATAATTGATGTAATAATCTTATCTATTTACGGATTAATAATGATTAATAGTGCAACATCTGGTGGCAATTTTTTATCTAATCCATATGTTAAAACTCAATTAATAGCTTTTCTTTTAGGTTTAGTAGCCGTAGCTGTGCTGATATTTATAGATTATGAAATTTACGGTAATTTATATTTAATTATATACGGCATTTCAAATATACTGCTTCTAGCTGTTTTGCTTTTTGGTTTTGGAGAAGATCAGTGGGGAGCTAGAAGCTGGTTATCTATAGGTCCGGTTACTTTTCAACCTTCAGAAATAGCAAAAATAGGTATAATTATATCTTTATCAAAATTTATAGAAAAAAATGAAAGCACTTTAAATAACCCTTTGACACTGCTTAAAATTTTAGCTTTTGCGGGTATTCCAATAGTTCTTATTTTAATGCAACCGGATTTTGGTACGGCTATGGTTATGCTGTTTTTCATAGCAATTATGCTTTTTATAAGCGGAATAGATTACAAATATATTGTATCTGCAGTAATTCTAGCCCTAGCTGCTTTACCAGTTATTTACATGAATTTGAAGGAGTTTCAGCTTGATAGGATTAGAGTTTTTTTCAATCCTTTACTAGATCCTCAAGGTTCAGGTTATCAAGTCCTACAATCAAAGATTGCTATAGGTTCAGGTAAATTGTTTGGAAGAGGTTTATATCAAGGTGTGCAAAATCAATACGGTTTTTTACCTGCCAAAGAAACTGATTTTATTTTTGCTGTAATCGGTGAAGAATTAGGATTAGTGGGGGGAGGTATTTTAATATTTTTATATATCATTTTAATGTATAGATTGATAAAAATATCTAAAAATGCCCTAGATACTTTTGGTTCCTTAATGGTTATTGGATTTAGCGGCATGATGTTGTTTCATATCTTCGAAAATATTGGTATGACAATTGGTCTTACTCCTGTAACAGGAATCCCTTTACCTTTTATTAGCTATGGAGGCACTTTCATGCTTGTTAATATGATATGTATAGGATTGTCCTTAAATGTTGGATTGAAAAAAGAAGGTTTAGAATTTTAAAAGGACTCTTAATGAGTCCTTTCTCTAAAGCAGCTTCCTCCAATAAATTCTTTAATAATAGATGTGTTTGGAATTATAAAATCATCATCAAATCCAACTATAAAACCAAGGAATTGTATTAATCGTTTCTTTTCTGATGCAAATTTCCCTTCATCATCTAACTCAGATAATACTTCTAAAGCATGTTTTTTTAATACTGCTAATTCATAGATTAAGGACGAATTAAACATAACATCTGCATTTTCTTGGAAAGGAAATATATATTTTTCTTCACCTTTTCTTACATTGTTCCATAAATCTAAAGTAGTTGAAGCATCATATCCTCTATATTTACTATCTCTAATCATTCTTCTTAGTAATCTTAAGTCAGTAGTTGATATTCGATTATGATTGTCGACATTTAATTGAGTTAATGCACTAATATAAATTCTAAACTTATCTTTTTGATCAATATCTTTAGTTAGTCTTGCATTTAAACCGTGTATTCCCTCAATTATTAAGTACTCGTTACTGCTTATTTTAATAGGCTCCTTATCAAAGGATCTTTTTCCTGTCTTAAAGTTAAAGGTAGGTATAATTATTTCTTCACCTTTTAATAATTTTTTAAGATGATTATTAAATAATTCTAAATCAAGTGCTTCAATAGTATCAAAGTCATAGTTTCCTTCTTCATCTCTTGGAGTTAAATGCCTTTCTACAAAATAGTTATCCAGTCCTACCGTATGAAATTTTTTTCCGTTCACTCTTAATTGAACACCTAATCTATGAGAGAAAGTAGTTTTTCCTGAAGAAGAAGGCCCTGCAATTAGAATTATTTTGCTTTCACTTTGGCATATTTCATCAGCAATTTGAGATATCTTTTTTTCATGAAGAGCTTCGCTTACTCTTATTATGTCTTCTAAATCATCATTTAAAGTATGCTGATTTAACTCACCGATGTTTTTTATACCTATTAGTTGTGCCCAATTTTCCGATTCTCTAAATATTTTTAATAATTTTTCCTGTTTTACATATTTAGGAATTCTATCCATTGTATCTTTCCTTGGATATGTTAAAACTAAACCTCTTCCTTCTATTTTAATATCAAATTTATTAATTTCATCAGTTGTATTAAAGATTGGCCCATTTATATTAAAATAAAATCCGTTAATTTTATATAATTCGAAATTTTCTTTTTCTAAGGTTTCGAATAGTTTAATTTTATCCATCATACACTGAGATTTAAATATAGTAATAGCCTCTTTTTTTGTTACATGTTCTTTTTTTATTTTTATTTTGCCTTCAGATATATTTTTCATCTCTTTTTTTATTTTTTCAATATTATTTTCTATCTCAGTTAAATTAACATTTAATTCAACATACAATCCTTTATTAATTGAGTGCTCTATAAATACTTTTTTCCCTTTACCTAAAACTTTTTTTACTGCTAAAGTAAAAATTATACCCAGAGTATTTTCATACTTTCTTATTTGATTCCATGTGTCTTGGCTGTAATTGCTCATATATTCCTCCTTGTTTGGAACTTAATTCGATTATTTTCGTTTAAATAAATAGAGGAGCTCCTCTATTTTCATCCCTGTTGAGGACTGCGGGCCCAGTCCTCTTTTATTCAAAAAAACTTAGCTGTTTTTTGCTAAAGGTAACGAAGTTCGCAACTGAAAGACCTATCAATCTTAGTTCAGTCTTCATTTCAATTTCATCTAATATTTTACATGCTTCATTATATAATGTTTCTTGACTATCACTATATACATTTATCGTCTTA
>JAABRS010000067.1 GCA_011390775.1 Clostridia bacterium
ATAGAAATAAACTATGAAAAAATAACAAAACTGGATGTTGATATAATTTTTGAAAAAAAATATAAAGAAGAAAAAAACATAGATAGGCTACTTAATAAAGAAACTTATGAATTTGTTGAAGGGTTTTATATTAGCGATCTAATTGAATTTCAAGAATGGTTACAAATTCAGAGAAAGAATTTTAATGAAGAATTAAAGAACTACTTATCTGAATTTTGCAAAAATTCTGGCTTAAAAATTGATAAAAAAATAGAGATATTAAAAACAATCATAAAATTAGATGAATTTGATGAAAAAAATTATTTAGAATTGATTAAATTATATAAAGAAAAAGGTCATTATCAAAAAAGTATAGAGACATTTAATGATCTTAAAGGTTTGTTAAAGAAAGAATTGTCTATAACTCCGTCTAAAGAAATTTGCGATGCTATTGAGAAAATAATGTTGAAAAGAAGAATAGATACATTTAAGAAAAGAAAGAAAAAAGCATTTTCTTTTGGTAGAGATGAAGAATTTCGTCTACTAAACTATAATTACAGCTCATTTATGGACGATAAAGAGTATAAAAACTGTTTAATTTCCGGAGAACCAGGTATAGGAAAGACAAATCTTATAGATTCTTTTAAAGACTCCATAAATATAAAAAATATATACATGGTTAATATGAAATGCTACCAACTAGAAGAAGAGTATTATTATGAATGTTGGAAAAATCCATTGGAAGAACTATCGAAAATAATTCAAAATGATGAAATAGAAATACCAGATTATAATTTAAGTATTTTACAATCTCTTTTTCCAACAATAAACTTCAATGTAGAGGCTAAAAGTTACTTAGGAGAAGAGAGAAGCTTTAGAATTGTAGAGAAGGCAATAGTAGATCTCTTTAATATAATCTCTAAGAAAAAGAAAATAGTATTTGTAATAGAAGATATTCACTGGATAGACACTGTTAGCTTACAACTCTTAAGGGTCTTGTTAAATCAAGAAAAAATCAATACGATTACCTTTCTTACAAGTAGAAATGTGGTTAGAGATGAAATAGAAAAATTTATCTATCACTTAAAATATAAGAATAGATTAGAACAAATTGAATTAGATAGGTTTAGTAAATTAGAAACAAAAGAATTAATAAAACACTTCATAGATTTATCAGAAGAATACCACGAAATCATATGGAAAGAAAGTGAAGGTAATCCACTTTTTATAATTGAATATGTTAATAATATACAGCAAAATAAGAATTTTAATATTTTAAATTCAAAATCAGGAGATGTAATTAAAAGCAGAGTATTAAATTTACCGGAAAATTCTAAAAAAATATTAGAAATCTGTTCAATTTTTTTAGAAAGCATAAAACTTGACCTAATTGAAGAATTATTAGAAAAATCGAGAATCGAAATTATAGATAGTTTAGATGATTTATTAAAAAGAAAAATTTTAGTAGAAGATTATGATAGTAATGATGGGTTATTAATAAATTTTTCTCACAATAAAATAAAAACCTATTTATATAATCAAATGAGTAGTTCGAAAAGAAAACTACTTCATATGAAATTTAGTGAATACTGGGAAAGAAAGATTAATAATACAGAAAATGACAGATCTATATATCCCTATTTGATTCATCATTTTAATAAATCAGGTAATAATTTAAAATTATTTAAGTATAGGTTGAAGAGATTTTCAGGACTTGTGATGGTAAATCATGAAATGTTTCCTGAAATGGAAGATTATAATATAAATAATGGTCAAACAGTTTATCTAGATGAGAAAGAAGTAGAACAAAACATTAATAATTTAAATGAATTATATTCAAAATTAAGTAAAAAAGAAAATTCAAATGAATTCAAAGAACTTGTAATTATTTATTTATATATCATTGGAAGAATGGAAATAGATATAGGAAATGAAAATAAAGGGTTAAGATTAATAAGAAAAATGATAGGAATAGCTGAAGATATAGATAATAATGAGTATATAATTAAAGGGAGCTTTAAACTTATACATTTAGCAATAAATACTTTTGACTTAGAATTAATGAAAAGGGGAATAGATTATGCTGAGAAAAAAGTTAAAGATGAAGGACAATTTGGTAAAATAAAAAGATTAAAGGGTTTTATGTACATTTTAAAAGGCGATTATCAGTTAGGTGAAAAACTTTTAATAGAATCAATAAAAATATTTGAACTACCTGAATTTAAGAACCGTTATATACTTAATAAAGCAGCAGCATATCTTTATTTAGGAGAAAGCAGAAGATTACAGCAGGATTTTGAAAATTCTCTTGATTATTACGAAAAATGTTATAATATATGTTATGAAAAAAAACTACTTTCAGGGATGGCTTTTACTTTAGCAAATAAAGGAAGAATTTTATATGAAGAAGGTTTGTATAATGAATCAAAAAAAATATTAAATAAATCTTTAGAATATTACGATAAAATAGTCTTTCTTTGGGGCAGGTATATTAGCTACGGATACTTAGCATTGATACATGCTCATTATGGAGAATATGAAAAAAGTTATAATTATTTAAAAAAATCTTTTTTCTGTATAAATAAAAATAAAAATGTATATGAAAAGGGAATTCTATGTAGAATAAAAGCGGAAATAATAATAAAAACCAAAAAATATAAAGACAGTAATAAATTTATTGAAGTAATAAATGAAAACATGATAAACTGCTGTTCAGGAGAATTAAAGTGCTTTGAAAATCCTGCAATGACTTATGAAAGTAAATTAATCAATAAATACTTGAAGGATGAAACAGTAAGAGAGGTATTAAAATAAAAAGTCAAAAGATATTTTGGACTAAAAAATATCTTTTGACTTTTTTTTGACTGAAGTTCTTTATAATAGAGTTATAAATAATTTGAGGTGATTATTATGGAAATTAAAGCAACTATTAACGGAGATGAGATTGTAAAAAATATAAATCCAAATAAAAGGCTAGTAGATTTTTTAAGAGATGATATGAATCTTAAGAGTGTAAAAGAAGGATGCAGTGAAGGTGAATGTGGTGCCTGTACCGTGCTTTTAGATAAAAAAGCTGTAACTTCCTGTACATTATTTGCCGGACAAATAGATGGATGTGAAATTACGACAGTAGAAGGTCTAGAAAAAACTGGCGAGTTAGAGCTTATTATGAAATCATTTTCAAAGAATGGTGCAATACAGTGTGGATTCTGTACACCAGGAATGATTATGTCAGCTAAAGCACTCTTTTATAAAAACTCCAATCCTTCGAAAGATGAAATAATTAAAGCTATAGAGGGAAATTTATGTAGGTGCACAGGATATAATAAAATAGTTAAATCAATTGAAGAAGTTAGGGACGGTATTGAGCATGAATAAGAGCATATTTACAGCACCAAAATCTTTAGATGAATTAAAGACAGCATTATCAAAAAAAACACATAACACTTATATTGTTGCTGGTGGAACAGATTTAGCTGTTGGAATGAATAAAAACAAAATTTACGATTTTTCATTAATAGACATTACCAAAATAAAAGAATTAAAAAAAATAGAATATAAGGATGATTTAATAGAAATCGGAAGTTGTGTTAGAATGGTAGATTTAGAGGACAACGAGATAATAAATAAATATGTTCCTTCCCTATCAAAAGCAGCTTCATGTATAGGCTCAACTCAAATTAGAAATTTGGCTACCATTGGAGGTAATATAGCAAATGCAGCTCAATGTGCTGATACTGTTGCTGT
The DNA here is from genome assembly GCA_011390775.1 of Clostridia bacterium. Taxonomy (GTDB): domain Bacteria; phylum Bacillota; class Clostridia; order Tissierellales; family Dethiosulfatibacteraceae; genus UBA8670. Next base: position 3,727 of record JAABRS010000067.1, read on the forward strand.
TTTGTTTGCATTTGATGCAGAAGTTGAAATAATAAACTCAATAGGAGAAATAAGAAAAGAACTTGTATACGATGTTATACAAGGAATAGGCCAGACAACACTGAAAGATGATGAGGTAATAATTAAAGTTATTGTTAAAGGACAGGAAGCTAATGAATATTCTTCATTTTCTAAAATAGGAGCTAGAAAGACTGTAACTATTTCAAAAATCAATGCCTGTATTAAATTAGCCTTAAATGATAATAAAATTACAGATAGTAGAGTATATATTGGATCTATAGGAGTTAAAGCTGTTAGATCATTATTAATAGAAAATGCATTAAATAATAAAGTTTTTAACGAAGAACTAAAAGAGAAAATATTAGAGTTAGGAAGTAAACAGGTATTAGATTCGATACCTAAAAGAAAATCTAAAGACTATAAAAAAATTGCAGTGAAAGGTATATTAGATGATATATTTTGTGATATAGAAAAAAGGAGGAATCTTGATGAATAAAAATTTTAGATATATAGGAAAAAGAATAGAAAGAGATGACTCCTTAGACAAAGCAAGAGGAAAAGCCCTTTATTTAGATGATATAGAAAAAAACAATATGCTGCATGGTAAAATATATATGAGCAACAAACCTCATGCATTTGTAAGTATTAATAAAGAAAGTGCATTAAAAGTTGAAGGTGTAACTCATGTTTTTACTTATGAAGATGTACCAAAAAACCTTTATTGTTCTCATCAGTGGTTTCCAGGTGCAGATGTTGTAGAAGATGAAAATATTTTACAAAAGAAAGCTAGATTTGTTGGTGATAGAATTGCATTGATTTTAGGTGAATCGAAGGAAGCAGTAAATAAAGGTATAAAAGCTCTAGAGGTTTCATATGATGAGCTGGAGCCTGTAATAGGCATTGATGAAGCTAAAAAAGATAGAAGTATAATCAATGGTGATACAAACTTAGCTTTTTCTAAGATATTATCTTGTGGAGATGCTGATAGTGCTTTTAATGAATGTGACTACATAATTGAAGATGAAGGTTCAACACCTAAAGTTCATCATTCGGCTATTGAAAATCATGGATGCTTATCAGAAATGGACGAATTTAATAATATTGTTGTTTATGCTCCATGTCAAGTGGTATTTCAAGTAAGACATATAATAGCTAAAGCATTAGACTATCCATATAGTAAAATAAGAGTGAAGAAAATTACAATTGGAGGATCCTTTGGTGGTAAAGGAATGCCTATACTAGAAACTGTGTGTGCCTTTGCTTCTTTAAAAACAGGAAGACCTGTCAAAATTACTATGAACAGAAGTGAAACAATTATGGGTAGTAGAAGCAGGAATTCTACTAGGATAAAGATTAAAACAGGATTTAATAAAGACGGTAAAATTATTGCGAGAAAAATTGATGCTGAAGTTGATGGCGGGGGTCACTTTACAAATGCAGCTGCTGTAACAATGGCAATGGGTAAAAAAGCATTTAGGCTTTATAAAATTAAAAACCAAGTTTTTAATGGGAAATCATATTATACTAATACAGTTCCAGGTGGTGCTTGTAGAGGTTATGGTAGTCCTCAAATTCATGCTATATCAGAAATAAACATAGATAATTGTGCTAAAAAAATCAATATGGATCCTGTAAAATTTAGATTAATTAATGCAGTTGATCCCGGTGATAAGGATCCGATAGGTGCACCAGAATTAGGAAATGCTAGAATAAAAGATTGTCTAATACAGGGAGCAGAAGCATTTAATTGGGTGGAAAGAAAAAAACATATTAAAAGAAAAAATACTAGTAGATATTCATATGGTATCGGAGTAGCAGCAGGAACTCATGGAAATGGTTATAAAGGTGCATTTCCGGATTTTACTAATGTAAATATTTCAATACTTCCAAATAATAGAATTTGGATAAAAATAGGTATTCATGACCTTGGATGTGGAACAGTGCTTACTATGCAGCAAATTGCGGCGGAAGTATTTAAAATATCAACAAAGAATATTGATGTCCCTCAAGGAGATACATTTATATCTCCTTATGATTCAGCCGGTACTCAAGCAAGTAGAGTAACTTTTGTGTGCGGCGGTGCTGTAAAGAAAGCATCAGAGGTAATAGTTAATAAAATGCTTGAAAATTATACGAAATTATTTGGTTGTAGTTTAGAAGATATAATATATGAAGATGGATATATATGGACTAAAAATAATGATAAGATATCTTATGGAGATTTGGCAGATTTAGTTGAAAGTAAACTTGAATCAAACTTAGAAGTAAGTGTAAAGTACAACTCGCCAGGTAATCCTGCTGTTTATGCAGCATCTTTCGTAGAGGTAAAAGTCGATAATTACAGCGGACTTGTAGAAGTTGAAGATATTTTAGCTGTCCATGATTTAGGACAGGCAATAAATAAAACATTAGTAGAAGGTCAAATTGAAGGTGGAGCTCAAATGAGCATAGGTATGGCCTTAAGTGAGGAAATAGAGTATAGAAAAGATGGGACCGTAAAAACAGATAATTTTTCTAAGTATCATATTATTAATTCTCCTTCTATGCCCCAGGTAAAATCACTGCTTATAGAAGATGGAGAACCTGGAGGACCTTTCGGTGCAAAAAGTGTAGGAGAGATTACTGCGGTTACTCCCGGACCAGCTGTTATTAATGCTATAAATGATGCTTTAAGTTGCAATATCTGTGACCATCCGGCAACTCCAGAGAGAATTATAAAAGCTGTATTAAACAAATAAAATTAAATAAACGTAGGGGAAACCCTTCCTCTTAAGGGAGAAGATTTCAGGGCTGTGAATAGGGGTAATCCATAATCCTAGGAGCTGAGAAATGGACGATGAACTAAGAGGTACTGCTACGTACTTTATAGTAAAAGACAGGTCAGGAAGTTTAGAAATAAATAAATGTTTTTTTGATGTGCGAAAAACCTTCCAGACTGGAAGGTTTTTTATGTTATAGGAGGAGAAAGAAATGAGTATATTTAAAAAAGCTTTTGAGTTAGAAGAGAAAAACGAAACTTTTGTCCTAGTTACTCTTATAGAAACAGATGGATCAACTCCAAGAAATGATAGTGCTAAAATGATAGTTACAAAAGAAGGAAATACATACGGAACAATTGGAGGAGGAGCATTAGAACATGTAGTATTAAAGGAATCTATTAGATGTATAACTAAGGGACAGTCAAAAATTTTAGAATATAATTTAAATAGTAAAGATAGAGACGATTTAAACATGATATGTGGAGGAAAAGCAAAAGTTTATATAGATGTTATTAATTCAGAACCCATAATTCTTTTGCTTGGAGGAGGACACATTAATTATTCGATTTCAAAATATGTAGATATTCTAAATTATAAATATATAATAGTTGATAATTTAAAAGAAATGGCAAATGAAGAAAGATTTCCAAAAGCCTATAAGATAATCAACAAGGAATTTGTTGAAGGAATAAATGATTTAGATATAAACAATCAATACAGTATAGTTGTGGCAACAAGAGGACATGAAAAAGATTATGAATGTATGAAAAACATTTTAAGCTCAGATGCAAGATATATTGGAATGATTGGAAGCAAGAAGAAAACTAAAGAAACTTTAAATAGGTTGAAAGAAGATGGATTTGCAGAAAAATTAAAAATGATACATGCACCTATAGGTTTAGATATAGGATCAGAAACCCCTGAAGAAATAGCAGTAAGCATAATAGCAGAAATCATGAAAATCAAAAATAAAGCTTCAGGAAAAAGTTTAAAAGACCTAATGGAGGATAAAGAATGAATTATAGAGAAACAGTAGTAGTTAGAGGTGGTGGAGATTTAGCTTCTGGTGTAATCTACAGGTTGTTTCAATCGGGATATAAAATAGTTGTATTAGACATAGAAAATCCTTTAGCTGTCAGAAAGAACGTATCTTTCTGTCAATCTATATATGATGGTTCTATTGTAATTGAGGGAGTTGAAGGAGTTTTTTGTAAAAATTTAGAAGATATAAATACAGCTTATAATCACAATAAAATCCCTGTATTGGTAGACCCGGAAGGACTTTATATTGAAAAAATAAAACCAGATATAGTTATCGATGGTATTTTAGCTAAGAAAAATTTAGGTACTAATAAAAACATGGCTGATATTGTAATTGCCTTAGGTCCTGGATTTGAAGCTGACAAGGACGTACATGCAGTAATAGAAACATACACGGTTAACAATAATTTATCCAAAGTTATATATGAGGGAAAAGCATCAAATAATACTGGGATACCTGGAATGGTTAAAGGATATTCAGGAGAAAGAGCTTTTTATTCTCCAGTATCGGGAGTTACAAAAGTAGTTAAAGATATTGGTGAAAAGGTAATTGAAGGAGATGTATTACTTGAAATAGGAAACAAAAAAGTTAAGGCTCCTATTGGGGGGATAGTCAGAGGAATGATAATGGATGGGATTTACGTAGATGAAAATGTAAAAATAGGAGATATAGAACCTAGAGAAAGAGTTGATTTTTGCTACGGTATATCTGACAAAGCTAGATCAATAGGAGGCGGAGTACTAGAAGCAATATTACATCTGCAGATGATGAATTTAAAGAAGGTGAAATAATGAAAACAATAAAAGTAGAAGATGCAGTAGGTCATGTATTACCCCATGATATTACTAGAATTATACCTGGAGTAGTAAAAGATACACCTTTTAGAAAAGGACATATCATAACAAAAGAAGATGTTGAAACTCTAAAATCTCTTGGTAAAGAAAATATTTATGTATATGAAAAAAAGAGAGGTATGCTTCATGAAGATGAAGCAGCTCACAGAATACTGAAAGCTGTGGCAAATGATGGGGATTTTTCCTATACAGAAGTTAAAGAAGGAAAGATTAATTTCATAGCTAAAAAAGATGGACTTTTAAAAATAAATATAAAACTTTTAGAAAAAATAAACAGTATAGGAGAAATAATTTTTTCTACAATACATGATAACATTCCTGTGAAAAAAGGAGAGCTTATATCATCTACAAGAGTTATACCATTAGTTATAGATGAAAAACAAATACAAGAACTTGAAGAATTAACAAAAGATAAAAACTTATTAAAAATAAAATCATATAAAGATTTCAAAATCGGAATAGTAACTACAGGAAATGAGATTTACAACGGAAAGATAAAAGATGCTTTCGGTCCGGTACTGAGAAAAAAATTAAAAGAATATGGAGATTTCAAAGTAGAACAAAAAATAGTACACGATGATAAAGAAATCATTAAAAAAGAAATAAAAAATTTTTTGGATGAGGATTTTAATCTTATACTTTGTACTGGAGGAATGTCCGTAGACCCAGACGATTTAACACCATCTGCTATAAAAAGTATAGGGGGAGAATTAGTGACTTATGGAGCACCCTCTTTACCTGGAGCAATGTTATTGGTAGCATATTTAGATAATATTCCAATATTAGGTTTACCAGGATGTGTAATGTATTCTAAAAGAACTTCTTTTGACTTAATTTTACCGAAAGTTTTAGCAGGAGAAAAAATTACTAAAGAATACATTGTTAAATTAGGACATAGTGGTTTATGCAGAGATTGTAAAATATGTACTTTTCCTAATTGTGGGTTTGGTAAGTAATGAAAAATTATATAAAGTTTATAGGCTTAATATGCATTACAGTCATATTCATGTTTTTTTCAGTACCTTTAATTTCATACTTTACTGTTTCAATTAAGGCAATTAGACTAGAAATATTTTCTAAGATATTTTTTCAAAGTTTGAAAATTTCATTAATTAGTTCACTTGTAAGTTTATCGGTAACCATTGGATTGGGATTACCAGCAGCATACTTTTATTATATTCAAAATAGTAGAACCGTAAAAATTATATTTGATATAGCAGAATTCCCATTAGTTATTCCACCATCAGTCTCCGGCCTTATATTACTTATATCCTTCGGGTCTAACGGTATAATTGGAAAATACTTGAATATTTTAGGATTAAGCATTCCTTTTACTATAATTGCTGTATCAATAGCAC
>JAABRS010000068.1 GCA_011390775.1 Clostridia bacterium
ATAAGTATCAATGAATTGAAGAAAGCTACTATTTCATCGGAGGACTGTATACAATGCGGTGCGTGTGTTTACCAATGTCCTTTCGGTGCGATTCAAGATAAATCAGAAATTGTAGATGTTATAAAAGAATTAAATTATTCTAAATCAAAGGAAAATTACAATATTTATGCTATTATAGCACCCTCTTTTTCTACTCAATTCAACTATATTGAACTTGAAAAGGTAGTCAAAGGCCTTAAGATGTTGGGATTTAAAGATGTAGTTGAAGTTTCTTTAGGAGCTGATTTAGTTACTATATGGGAAACAGAAGAATTTAAATCACATATGGATAATCATAAATACATGACTACCTCCTGCTGTCCTTCCTTTGTAAATTTTGTAGACAAAAAATTCTCAGATGAAAAACACAATGTATCAACAACAGTATCTCCAATGATTGCCATTAGTCAAATAATCAAGAAAATGGATAACTCCGCTAAGGTAGTTTTTATAGGCCCTTGTATTGCAAAAAAAGGAGAAAAAAATAATAAAAAAATTAAAGATATAACTGATTACGTACTTACTTTTGAAGAATTAGCTGCTATTTTAGATTCTCAAGAAATCAATTTAGAGGAAATCAAACCAACTCCATTAAACAATTCTACAGAAAAAGGTAGAGGTTTTGCGGCTTCTGGAGGAGTTGCTAAAGCAATAGAAAACTATATTAAAATTAACAATGTAAATGTAAATTTTAAACCTGTATTATGCAGTGGATTGGAAGAAGCAAAAAAAGCATTAACAATGGCTAAAGTCGGAAAACTAGAAGGAAATTTTATAGAAGGTATGGCTTGTAAAGGAGGTTGTATAAAGGGACCTGTAACTATGCACTACGGTAATAAGGATAAAAAATCTTTAGATAAATATACTAAATTAGCAAAAGAGAAAGACCCTAGAAGTGCTACAGAAATATTTAATACAGAATACATATTAAAATATATAGATTATTAATCTCCCAAACAAATTTTAGCTAAGTTTGTTAAATTATAAATATACAAGACTAGAATCAGAAAATATGCTATAATCTATATTGTTTGGAGTGATGATATGAATACAAAATTATTGATAAAAGATTTGAAAAAAACCCCACAGCAAATCATAGCATATTTTATTATAGGATTATCCTTGAACTGGATAAAAAGTATCGATTTAGGAATGAATGCTTGGAGTACCTTTAATCAAGGTATCACCCATCAAACAGGTATAGCCTTCGGTACAGCTTCTCAAATTGTTAGTATAGTTATAATTCTATTAAGTATATTTATGAAAATATACCCTGGATATGCTACTGTTCTTAATGCAATATTCATAGGTTATTTTATAAATCTTGGTGAAAGATATCATCTATATTACGTATCTGACAATTATTTTTTAAATTTACTATTAATTGTTGTTGCTCTTTTAATATTTAATCTAGGATTATATATGTATTTAAGCTGTAATGCCGGAGCTGGTCCAAGAGATGGCTTAATGATTGGACTTGTAAAACTTACGGGAAAAAGTGTTACAGTAGTAAGGACCTCTATAGAAGCTACTGTCTTTATAATCGGTTGGCTTTTAGGCGGAACTGTAGGAATAGGAACTATTATCACCACTTTTTTAGGTGGATATACTTTAGATAAAACCTTTAAGTTTTTCAAGTATAGTTCTCATAAAATACATCATACTAATATTATGAGCTACTTCAAAAATGTTTCTTAAAGTATAAAATTTATAAATATGGGTAAATTTAAAATAATGATGATAAGAAGGAGGAAGAATTTTGAAAATATTTGAAAATATAAAGATTAAGAATTTAGAACTAAAAAATAGAGTTGTGATGCCTCCTATGTGTATGTACACAGCCGAAGAGGATGGCTTAGTAACTCCCTGGCATATCACCCACTATACTACAAGAGCTGTAGGTGGAGTAGGTTTAATAATGGTAGAAGCTACCGCTGTTGAACCATCAGGAAGAATATCTGCTAATGATCTTGGGATATGGTCAGATGAACATATCGAAGGTCTAAAAAAAATCGTATATAGCGTCCATGAAAACGGAGGTAAAATAGGTATACAGTTAGCTCATGCCGGAAGAAAAAGCGAATCTTTAAAGGATCAGATATATGCTCCTAGTCCAATAAGATTTAATGAAGATTATAGGATTCCTAAAAAAATGGAATTAGATGACATCGAAAGAGTTAAAAATAACTTTAAAGAGGCTACTAAGAGAGCCCAAAAAGCAGGATTTGATTTAATTGAAATTCACGGAGCCCACGGATATCTTATTAATGAGTTTATGTCTCCTCTAACTAATCAGAGACAGGACGAATACGGCGGTTCTTTACATAATAGAAGTAGATTTCTAAAGGAAGTACTGGAAGAAGTTACAAAAGAATGGCCTAAGGAAAAGCCAATTACCCTGAGAGTTTCTTCTTTAGAATATTCAAAAAAGGGAAATACTACAGAAAATATAGCAGAAATTATTAATATGGTAAAGGATAGAGGAATAGATATTGTAAATGTAAGTTCCGGTGGTGTTATTTACACTAAAATTAATACTTATCCGGGATACCAGCTGGAAGCGGCAAGAATTATAAAGGAAAAAACAAAACTTCCTGTAATGGCTGGAGGATTAGTTACAGATTGGCGTCTTGCTGAAGAAATTATCAACAACAAACGGGGAGACATGGTATATATGGGTAGAAAACTTTTAAGAAATCCATATTATGTACTAAACTCCAGCAGTGAACTGGATGTAGATTTATCTTGGCCTGAACAGTACGAGAGAGCAAGAATATAAAAAAAGGAGCCTAGGCTCCTTTTTTAGTACCATCTATAATTGTCATCTTGAACTCATTGTTAAACAGAGCAAAATCAAAGAATCTAAGACTCCTCTTATCCTCGGAGTGACTAAATCATTGTCATTGAGAGCTACAGCGAAGAATCTAAGATTTCTCGTCATTCTAGTTGTGACAAAATCACTATCATTTAGAGTTTGTCGAGAAATCTTAAATTTACTCCTCCACTGCTGCTTTATATAAAAATCTTCCGTAAATCTCAGCACATTTCATTATACTATCTATACTCATCATTTCATTTTCCTGATGACAAGTATCTTTTTCACCCGGAAAAACCGGTCCCCATGATACTGTATTAGGAAGGGATTTAGCATAGGATGTTCCTCCTGCTAATGCAAAACCACCTTCTTCTCCCATGACTTCTTCGTAAGCCGAATTCATCATTTCAAATACACCATTTTTACTATCTACATACAAAGGAGGGAGAAAGCTGTCTGTATTAAGATTGAAGTTGAATTTATATTTATCCTTTAGCTTGTGAAATATATCTAATATTTCTCTTTTTGTGACTCCGTATTTATGTCTGATATTTAAAATTAGTTTTAATTTATTGTCTTCTAATCTTAACAAGGTTGGGTTTATGAAAGTTTCGCCTATAAAATCACCATTTTTGTAGGTTACACTGTTGTCAAATCCTAAATTTCCTCCCTTATAATCACCATCCATAAGCATAATGAAATCTAGAAAGTTATTAAAACTATCATTTAGAATTTTTTCCTTTTTTATCCATTTGCAAAGTTTTATTAATGCATTATCTCCATTTTGGGGTAGAGAGCTGTGGCTTGATTTTCCACTTGATTCTATATTTACCCTATTTTTATCTACTGCTATTTTAATGTCTTTCATTTTTTCTAAACTTAACAGTTTGTTTTTTTCTTTATCTGTTATTTTATCTAATATTAGTTCTCCATATGAAGGTATTGTATTTGAGCTATTTCCCGAGCTAAATGAGGTTAATTCATTATTTTTATTAATTTCAAATTCAAGTTCTATGTCTCCATAGCCCTTTTCAATATTATGCACGGGAAATCCTCCATCTGGAGTAAATCCATAGTTGGGTATAGGGTATTCATTCTTATAGCTTTCCATGTCTGTCCACAGTTCTTCTTCACTTGTACCTATTATAAACTGTATTTTCTTTTTATATTTAAGGTTAAGGGAATTTAACACACCTAAAATAGACAGTATAATTATTGTAGGGCATTTGTCATCCATAGCTCCTCTACCAATTACAAATTTACCATCAAATATCCCTTTAAAGGGATCTGACTGCCACTTGTTAATGTCTCCCACATCAACAACATCAACGTGGGTAAGTATACCAATTGTCTCTTCTCCTTCTCCTAATTCTACAACACCACAATCTCTTTTTTTTGTATATGATATTTTAATACCATCTTCATATGCTTTATCTAAGACAAATTTTAAAGCTTCTTTACATTTTTCTCGATCCGATGTAATGCTTGGTATGTTAATAAGTTCTATTGAGTTTTGTATTATTTCTTCTCTCTTATCTTTTAATAAATCTAAAAATCTATTCATATTATTCTTTTTCTCCTGTACAAAATTCTACAGCTGTTTTAGTGTAAATTTTATATCCTTTTTTAAGTTGATCTATATGTACAAACTCTAGATCCGAGTGAGCTTCTTTTAAAAATCCCGGTCCAAATACTACACTTGGTATCTTTGCATAGTTGCTTAATAAAGAAGCATCTGTCCATGCTTGAAAAGAAAATATTTCAGCTTTTTTTTCTGTAATGTTTTCTATACTATTTTCTAATGATTTAACTATTGGATGATCTAAATTAATTTCTAAAGGTTTATGGAGCATCATGTCTGTATCTTCGAAATATCTATGAACCTCAGCATTAAAACTTTTATCTTCGTCTTTTAGTTCTTGTACCGCATCTTTTAACTCATTCATAACTAAATCAAAAGATTCTTTAGGTGTCCATCTTCTATCTATATATAGACTGCACTGTCCAGCTACACTACTAGGCTGATCTCCACCTTCAATTACTCCAAAATTAAGTAATGGATCTCCTATGAGAGGATGGTTTCTTTCTTTAAATCTTGGTACAACTTCTTCTTCAATTTTTCTTATGAATTTAGCCGCTTTAGATATGGCGTTTATTCCTTCTTGCGGCGTACCGCCGTGGGTAGCTTTTCCTATAAAGTTTATTTCTATCCATTCAAGACCTCTATGACCTGCTGCAATATTTAATCCAGTTGGTTCTCCAACTATAGCTGCATCTGTATATGGTCCGTTTTTTACTATATATTCAGTTCCTTGACTAAGTTGCTCTTCATTTATTACTCCTGTAAAATACAAATCCCCGTCAAGGACAACTCCACTTCTTTTAATAGCTATCATAGCTCCCAGCATACAGGCTATAGGTCCCTTCATATCGCAGGAACCTCTACCGTAAAGTTTATCATCTTTTATTTCACCAGAAAAAGGATTGTCTTTGCTGTTATAAGGTGGAACTGTATCCATATGACCATTTAGCATCAGGGATTTACCATTTCCTTTCCCTTTTATTCTCGCAACTATATTGGGTCTGTTTTCCAGCACATCATATTTATCTACTTCTATATGCTCTATTTTTAACAAATTATAAATATATTCTGCTACTTCTTTTTCCTGACTCTTTAATCCTGTATAACTTGGAATTTTTACCAGATCCGAGGTTATTTTTATAACCTCTTCATCCGTTATATGTTTTATTATGTCTTTAAATTCCATTATACTCCTCCTCAAAAAGGTGGCAGGCAACAAAATGTCCATCTTTTATTTCTATTAATTTTGGTTCTACTTCCTTACATTTATCAAAAGCATGAACACATCTAGTATTAAATCTACAACCTTTTGGTATCTCAGAAGGATTCGGTATTTCCCCTTCTAATACCTTACGGTTTCTATTTTTATGAACTTCAGGTATAGGCATGATACTTAATAAGGCTTGAGTATAGGGATGTAATGATTTTTTTATTATTTCATCAGATTCACCTATTTCTACAATTTTACCTAGATACATTATGGCTATTTTATCGGATATTAACCATGCTAATGATAAGTCGTGGGTGATAAATAAAAATGCAAGGTCTCTAGATTCCTTTAATCCAAGAAGAAGCTTTAATATTCCTGTCCTAACTGAAACATCAAGCATGGATACAGGTTCATCAGCTACAATAAAGTCGGGATTTAGTATTAAGGATCCAGCTATAGCTGCTCTCTGTCTCTGACCTCCACTCAACTCATATGGAAATCTATACAAAAAATTTTCTCCAGGTGCCAGTCCTGAGTCTTCAAGAGCTTTAATTACCTTTTCTTTTCTTTCTTCAGCGGTTTTAACAAGGTTGTTAATCTCAAGTGGTTCTGCAACTGCATCTATAACTAAACTCTTAGGGTCCAGGGACTGATAAGGATCTTGAAATATCATTTGGGCTTTGTGTCTAAATTTTTTCACTTCTTTTTTGTTGCTAAAGTCAATTTTCTTACCTTTAAATAATATTTCTCCTTCAGTTACAGGTACTAAATCCAGTATTGCTTTTCCTAAGGTTGTTTTTCCACTACCGCTTTCTCCAACTAAAGACACAATTTCACCTTTATTGATTTTCAAATCTACTCCGTCTACTGCCTTAACAATCTTTCTTTTTTTCGTGAATATTTCCTGCAAAAATGATTGCTTTATATCAAATTGAACCTTTAAGCCCTTCACATCTACTATATTTTCATTCTTTTTCATTAAATACACCTCCAAAATGACAGGCATATTCATGACCTTCACTTACCTTTGTCATCATTGGTTCTTCTTTTGCACATATGTCCTGTGCATATGGACATCTAGGATGAAATCTGCATCCAGAGGGTGGATTGATCAAGTCCGGTGGAACCCCCTCTATCGGTTCCGGAATTATCTTTTCTTTATGAATATTAGGAAAAGATGATAAAAGTTTATTAGTATATGGATGCATATTGTTGTTGTATATATCTTCTACCGTTCCAAATTCAGCTATTTTACCAGCATACATTACTGCTATTTTATCGCAAGTTTCTCCTAAAATTGATAAATCATGAGTTATAATAATTATACCCATGTTTAATTCTTTTCTTAATTTATCAAGTAAATTTAGTATCTGGGCTTGAACCATTACATCTAAAGCTGTAGTAGGTTCATCTCCTATTATTAGTTTAGGATCGCAGGCCAGTGCCATTGCTATCATGGCTCTTTGTTTCATTCCACCGCTAAATTCATGAGGATAATTTGTAATTCTTTCCGGTTCCAGCTCTACCAACTCAAATAGTTCTTTTGATCTTTTAATGGCCTCTTTATAGGATACCTTCTTATGCAATACTATAGCTTCTGCAATCTGATCTCCTATTTTCATAACAGGATTTAAGGCATTCATGGCTCCTTGAAAAATCATAGATATTTCATTCCATCTAAGTTTCTTAATCTCTGATTCTTTTAATTTAGAAATATCTCTTCCTTCAAGTAAAATTTCTCCCCCAAGTATTTTTCCTTCCTGGGGTAGTAGTCTATTTATTGAAAGAGCTGTTGTAGTTTTTCCACATCCTGATTCTCCAACTAATCCCAATGATTCACCATAGTTTAAAGAGAAGCTTACACCGTCTACGGCTTTAACCGTGCCAGCTGATATCTCAAAGTATGTTTTTAAGTTATTAATCTTTAATAGCTCCATAAATTATCTCCTCCTCAACTTTGGATTCAATATTTCGTCAAAGGCATATCCTAAAAATGTAAAGGATAAAACCACAAGTACTACGCAGATTCCAGGAGGTAGAAAGTACCAATAAGCTCCTGTGCTTGCTGCTCCGGATTCAAATGCATAATTAAGCATCATACCCCAACTCGGCCTTGTCGTATCTCCTAATCCTAAAAAGCTTAGAGTAGTTTCTGATATTATAGCAACTGCAGATATCAAAATTGTATTTGCGAAAACCAGTGGAAATACATTTGGCAAAATATGTCTTATCATTATAGTTTTATCATCTGCTCCTATTGCTCTTATTCTTTCTACAAAAGGTCTTTCTTTTATAGATAAAGTTTGAGATCTTACAACCCTAGCCGTACCAGCCCAACTTGTAATCCCTATTACGAAGATAATATTCCATATGCTTGTACCTAAGATAGCCGCCAAAACAAGTACCAATGGCAGCCATGGTATTACAAGAAAGAAATCTGTAAATCTCATTAAAATTATATCAGTTTTTTTACCAAAATATCCCGATACAATTCCTATAGTTGTACCCAAAAACATAGAAATAACGGTAGCTAGTACTCCTACCATCAGTGATACTCTTCCACCAGCTAGTAGATTTCTAAAAATATCTCTTCCTAAATCGTCGGTGCCCAGTATATGACTACTGCTTGGTGGTTCCATAGGTCCTGCTACTCCAAATTCCATTGGATCAAAAGGAAATATCATAGGTCCAAAAACTGAAGCTAAGATAAAAAATGATAAAATTGCAGCTCCTGTTATTCCCATTTTGTTTTGTTTAAAATTATTAAAAAATTCCTGTAGTTTCTTTTTTCTCATTTCTCTTTTAATAGAACTCATAGATGCACCTCAATTCTTTACTCTTGGGTCTAAATAACTATACATAATATCTGCAATGAAATTAGCTAAAATAACACTCACAGTTATCAATAGAAATATACCTTGAAGCAAAGGATAATCTCTACCCTTTAATGCTTCATACATAAGCCTTCCTAAACCAGGCCAGGAAAATATAGTTTCAATCTGTATAGTTCCACCAATTATCAAACCTAAATTTATGGCAATTATTGTAATCATAGGAAGCATAGCATTAGGTAATGCATGCTTTTTGATAATATAGTTATCTCCAAATCCTTTTGCCTTAACAGTAGTCATATAATCTTCTGTGAAAACATCTAACAGTGTGTTTCTCATAGTAAGGGCATACTCTCCTATTAAAACCAAGCTCAGTGCCAAAACAGGCAAGAAAAGATGCCTAGCACCATCTTTTATCATTGCCATAGTTGATGCAAAAGTTTGTCCTGGAGTAAACATTCCAGAAGTCGGAAAAATTCTAAGACCTATACTAAAAATAGATATTAATATAATGCCTAACCAAAAGGTGGGCATTGAATAAGTAATTAGAGAAAACCCTAACGCCACAACGTCAATCTTAGTACCTCTTTTCCATGCAGAAATTACACCTAATATCATTCCTACTACAATTGCAAGTATTTGAGCTATTCCAACCATTATAATAGTAGGCATAATTTTATCTAGAATAATCTCTACTACAGGCTTTTTATGAATGAAAGACAGTCCTAAGTCTCCTTTGAAAAGGTTTTGAACATAAATAAAAAACTGCACATACCAAGGTCTCCCTAAGCCAAATAACTCTTTAGTTCTTTCAATTGCTTCCGGAGAAGCTTTAGGATTTCTCATTATCATTGCTAGTGGGTCTCCAGGCATAACTCTAAACAAAAAATAATTAAATATAAGTACAAATACAATCGTTAATAATGCCTGCAAAAATTTTTTTAATAAATATTGTTTTTTCAAGTTGATATCACCTCACAAATCCATGTAAAAAGATTAATATAAAAGGGAAAATTTCCCTTTTATATTAATCAGTTAAAATTATTCTTCTTTATTCTTTCTCATT
>JAABRS010000069.1 GCA_011390775.1 Clostridia bacterium
AGAATTAAAAGATGATATAAATTACTTTATACTATCTGTGCCACACAACTAATTATTTGACACTAACCTCCTTGAAAAATTAAGGGGGTTTTTATATGTATAAAAAGCAGCAAAAACAGGTATAATTAAAATATAGATAACTACAAAATAAAAGGGAAAGAGGTATGTCATGGAATTTAATAAACCTAATATTTTTATAAGCAAATGTATAGAACAGGACCACTGCAGATACGACGGTAGTATGATAACCAGCGAATTTGTAAAAACTTTAGAACCTTATGTAAACTATGTTTATTCATGTCCTGAAATGGAGATAGGTTTGCCTTCTCCAAGAGAAGCTCTCAGAATAATAGTTGAAGATGGAGAAGAAAGAATTGTATCTTCAAAATCCGGTAAAGACGTAACTGAAGACATGGTTACTTATTCTGAAAACAAGGCAGATGAACTTAAGAATGAAAATCTGGATGGATTTATCTTGAAAGGGAGATCCCCTTCCTGCGGAGTAAAAGATGTAAAAATGTATAAAAGTTTTGGAAAATCTCAAATAATTCCTAAAAAAACTTCGGGAGTTTTTGGAGGAATTATTGATGATAAATTTAGCATGCTCCCTATAGAAGATGAAGGAAGACTAACTAATTTCAGTATAAGGGAGCACTTTTATACTAGAATATTTACTACAGCAAGATTTAAATCTATTAAGAAAAATATGAAAATGGGTCACTTAGTTAAGTTTCACAGCGATAACAAGTACTTGTTTATGGCTTATAATCAGGGAAGACTTAAAACCCTTGGGAAAATTGTTGCTAATCATGAAAAGAAAAAAGTTGAAGATGTATATAAAGAATATGAATTAGAGTTGCTGGAATTACTAAAAACTCCTACCAGTAGTAAGAGAAAGATGAATGTAGCTCTTCATATATTAGGTTATTTTTCTAATGATTTATCGTCAAAAGAAAAAGCTTACTTTCTTGATTTGCTGCAGCAGTATATGGATAGTCAAATACCTTTTTCAAATTTAGCTTCAGTTTTAGAAATGTGGGCTATAAGATTTGAAATTGATTATTTAAATACTCAAAGTATTTTCAACCCATTTCCAAAGGATTTAATAAAGGTTACAGATTCTGGAAAAGGACTTTAATTATAAATGTATATATATGTTAAATAGTGGTATAATATAAGTAGAAAACTTTTTGTACGAAGGTGAACCAAATGAAAACCGGGAAAAAGGTGATTAGAGTGAAAACTATAGGCATACTCTCCGTTATACTATTGGGACTTTTATTTCATGAACTTTATAAAAGCACGGGTATTAAAGTACTTAGTATAATTGCACCGGTAAATGAAAGTAAATGGGAACACTGGAAGATAGTTTTTTGGCCTATGATTATAATAAGTATATTTGAGTATCCCTTCATTAAAAACACCGGGAATAACTATATATTTTCTTTGGCTTTAGGAATAATAGCCTTTGAATTTATAACTTTTGGAATGATAGAGACTTACGACTTTTTTTTCGGACAATCACATTTAGTGGTACATGTGACTACTTATATTTTAGGAGGAATCGTCGGGCAAAATTTTAAATATTATCTTATGAAATATACGGAACCATCCAAGGTGCTTTTTAATATAGGAGTATTTATACTCATTGTTCAGTTTGGATTTTTTGTTGCTTTTACTTTTAATCCTCCAAGAATTGAATATTTTAAAGATTCCATTAAGGGAACTTATGGAATCTAGCATATAATTCCAATCCTTCCTTTATAAAAGTCGTCTTAATAAGATGGCTTTTATATTGTAATAAATTACTCTGTTTGTTATAATTATGTAATAATTTTAAAGGGAGGATTTACTGTGAAAATTAGCGAAAAATTTAAACATAAAAAACCCTTAGTATCTTTTGAGATATTTCCTCCTAAGGTAGGATATCCTATAGATACTATTTATAAAACTATAGATGAGTTAAATGATTTGAATCCGGATTTTATGAGTGTGACTTACGGAGCCGGTGGAAGTACAAAGGATAGGACAGTAGAAATATCCTCTTATATAAAGGATAACTATGATTTATCTTCAATAGCTCACGTAACCTGTATAAACTCTACTAAAAGAGAAGTAGAACAAACTTTAAAATCTTTAGAAGAAAAAGGAATAGAGAATGTGATGGCTCTTAGAGGAGACTACCCTATAGATTTTAATAAAAAAGATTTATCTAATGAGGACTTCAAATATTCAACAGACTTGATTAAATTTTTTAAAGAGAATTCTAATCTTTCTGTTGGAGCAGCATGTTATCCGGAAAAGCATCCGGAATCGCCAGATTTTGAATCGGATTTAAAATATTTAAAGGAAAAAGTGGATTGCGGTGCTGATTTTTTAGTTACTCAGATGTTTTTTGATAATGAATTATTTTACGATTTTATAGATAAAACTCAGTCTAAAAATATAAAGGTACCTATAATAGCGGGAATAATGCCAATATTAAGTAAAAATCAGGTAAAGACCGTTACTAAACTTACGGGAAACAAACTTCCTAATAAATTTAAAAGATTACTTGAAAGATATGAACATAATCCTGAGGCTTTAAATGAAGCAGGTTTATCCTACGCAATAGGTCAGATTATAGACCTTTTGTCCTGGGGAGTAGACGGGGTTCATATTTATACTATGAACAAGTCTGAGACGGCAAGGAGCATCATGGATAGCATGAAGGCTATAAGAGGAGTGTTAACGGATGAAAACAAATAGTGTTTTAGATATAATAAAAGAAAATTTCTTATTTTTTGACGGAGCAATGGGTACTATGCTTCAGGAAGCGGGAATGAAAGCCGGAGAAATACCTGAACTCTACAATATTGAAAATCCTGATATAATTTACGATATACATAAAAAATATTTTGAAGCCGGAGCCCATGTGGCTACAACCAACACCTTCGGAGCAAATAAACTGAAACTAGAAGGCAAAGGATATTCCCTAGAAGAAATAATAACGTCAGCTGTAAAAAATGCTGTAAAGGCGGCAGAGGAGTTCAAAGATAAAAAATATGTGGCATTAGATATAGGACCAATTGGATCTCTTCTTGCTCCCTTGGGAACTTTAAAATTTGAAGAAGCCTATGAAATATTCAAAGAACAGGTGGTAGCAGGAACAAAGGCCGGGGCGGATTTGATTTTAATAGAAACAATGTCAGACCTTTACGAGGCAAAGGCAGCTGTACTTGCAGCTAAAGAAAACAGCCACCTCCCTGTATTTTGTACTATGACCTTTCACGATGAAAACCGTACTTTTTCAGGCACAGACGTACTAACAATGGTTTCGGTATTAGAAGGTTTGGGAGTAGATGCATTGGGAGTAAACTGCTCAAAAGGGCCTAATGAACTGCAAGGTATAGTAGAAGAAGTATTGAAATATTCTCATCTACCGGTAATTGTTCAGGCAAATGCAGGTAATCCTAAGGTAAAAAACAATAAAGTTTACTACGATTTTGATAAAGATTTGTACAGTGAAGAAATTTTAATTATGGCTCAAAAAGGTGTAGCCATAATAGGAGGATGCTGCGGTACAACTCCTGAATATATAAAGAGCATAGTGGGAAAACTGAAAAACATAAAACCCATTAAACTTAATCCAAAAAGGATAACCTGTACCTCATCTTCTTCCCAAACGGTAATAATTGGTGAAGAAGTAAAGATAATTGGTGAAAGGATAAACCCAACAGGGAAAAAAAGACTTAAAGAAGCTTTAAGAAATGGAGAAATAGATTATTTAATCAAAGAAGCAATAAATCAGATGGAAACCGGTTCTGATATTTTGGATGTAAATGTAGGTCTACCGGATATAGATGAAAAATCAATGATGAAAAAAGTAGTTGAAGACCTGCAGAGCCTTATTTCTTTACCACTGCAGATAGATAGCGCCAACGAAGAGGTAATAGAAGAAGCAGTTAGAATATACAACGGCAAACCAATTATAAATTCTGTAAATGGTAAAAAATCCAGTATGGATAAAATTTTACCTATTGTAAAAAAATACGGAGCCTTGGTTATAGCTCTTACTTTAGATGAAGAAGGTATACCTAAAAACTCCCAAAAAAGGTTGGAAATAGCAGGGAAAATAATAGAGGAGGCTAAATCCTACGGGATTTCTGAGGAGGATATACTTGTAGATCCTCTGGTTTTGACGGCTTCTGCAGAACAATCGGCAGTACTTGAAACTCTTAAAGCTATCACTATGATTAAATCAAAATATAATGTAAAAATAGTTTTGGGCACAAGCAACGTATCTTTTGGCCTGCCTAATAGAGAGATATTGAACACAACATATTTGGCTATGGCTTTAAGCTATGGTCTGGATGCTCCTATTACCGATTCTACTAACGAAAGTCTAATGGATGTAGTAAGATCTTTTAAGGTTCTTGCAAATCAGGATAAGGATAGCAGGGAATACATAAAAGAATACAGTAACATAAAGGAAAAGAAAATCGGGAAAGAATATTCAAATATGGAATTACAGGATATAATAATAAAGGGACTGAAGGATGATGCCGGTAAAGTAACAGAAGAATTACTTAAAGAAAAAACATCTTTAGAAATAGTAAATGATTATATGATACCAGCCCTTGATATAGTAGGAGATAGATATGAAAAACAGGAACTATTTCTACCTCAATTGATTAGAAGTGCAGAAACTTCAAAGGTTGTATTTGAAGTTATAAAATCTAAAATGATTGCCGACGGCAGGGAAAATATTTCAAAAGGAAAGATTCTTTTAGCTACTGTAGAAGGTGATATTCATGATATAGGGAAAAATATCGTTAAATTGATTCTTGAAAACTACGGATATCATATAATAGATTTAGGAAAAGATGTTCCAATGTATAAGATAGTAGAAACAGTAAAAAAAGAGGATATTAAATTAGTAGGATTGAGTGCTCTTATGACTACTACTGTTAGAAATATGGAATTAGTTATTAAAAAACTAAAAAGTATAGATCCTGATATAAAAATAATGGTAGGTGGTGCGGTAATGTCACCTAAATACTCTAAAGATATAGGAGCCGACTTTTACGGAAGAGATGCTAGAAAAGCTGTAGATATAGCTAAAGAAGTTTTTCCTGAAAATTAAATATTAATAAAATTAAATAAAACTCATAAATATACAAATATCAAAACTATATTTAAAATTAAATTAGTTTTGATTTTTTTTGTGTGTATAGTTGGAAAATATATTTCAAAGAAAACCTTATCATCCTTTAAAATAGTAAAATCAACGTATAATAACTTTTAAATCTAGATTTTTTGACATAGACGATTATTTTTGTTATACTTCGCTATGCGGGAAGTTAAGCTTGAAATAAAAGAACAAAATGTATAAAATTTTTAAAAATATAAATTTGTAAAAAAGAAGGAGGTTTTAAAATGATTGAACTTGTAAATATAACTAAATCATATGACGGAAAAACTAATGTCATAGAAAATCTAAATTTACATATAGATAAGGGAGAAATTGTTGTTTTAATAGGTGAGTCAGGATGCGGTAAAACAACAACTCTGAGAATGATGAATAGATTAAATGATCCAACAAGCGGAACAATAATGATTAAGGGAGAAGATTATACTAAAATAAGCAAAATAGAACTTAGAAGACAGTTGGGATATGTCATACAAAAAGTAGGACTGATGCCTCATTTGACTGTAGGAAAAAATATTGAAATGATCCCAGAATTAAAAGGATGGGATAAGAAAAAAAGAAAAGATAGGGCTTATGAACTTCTCGAGCTAGTAGATTTACCTCCGGAGGATTACTATGATAGGTATCCTCATGAGTTATCCGGTGGTCAGCAACAGCGTATAGGTGTAGCAAGAGCTTTAGCGGTTAATCCGGATATTATATTAATGGATGAGCCCTTTAGTGCTTTAGATCCAATTACTAGAGAACAGCTGCAGAAAGAGCTTCTTAAACTTCAAGATGAACTTGGTAAAACTATTGTCTTTGTAACTCATGATATGGATGAAGCATTAAAAATTGGAGATAGAATCGCCGTTATGAAAGATGGGAAAATTCTTCAATACGATACACCAGAAGAAATATTAAAAAATCCTGCAAATGAATTCGTAGAATATTTTGTTGGAAAAGATAGGCTTTGGAAATCGCCGGAAATGTTGAATGCAAATGATATTATGCACAAATCTTTAGTTACGGTAGGACAGAAGCGTTCTCCGGCTCAGGTGATAGAGGTTATGAAAAAGAAAGATATGGAATTGCTATTTATAGTGGAAAAAGAAACCAGCAAACCCCAACCACCTATAGGTTACATTACTAGAAAAAATTTAAAAGAACAGGAAGACCATAAGGTTAAAATGTCTGAAATATGCAATAAGGATTTTATTTCCGTGCATCAAAATGCAAATATGGTGGATGTTTTAAAAATTATGGAAGAAAATGAAATTCGATATTTGCCTGTATTAGATGATGATAAAAATTTAATTGGCATGATAACAACTGCTTCTATTTTAAATATTATAACAAAAGCTGTTGCTGTCAAGGAAGAAGAAAATAAATAAGGGAGGTTGATGTAAATGAATGATTTGAATTTTTTTCAGTTTGTAGCTTCGAGATCTGATGAGCTTATAGGATTAACTGTTCAACATGTACAAATTACAGGTCTAGCAGTTCTTCTAGCTATATTATTAGGAGTACCAGTAGGAATTTTGATAAGTAAAAATAAAAAAGTACGTTCACCTATATTAGGTATAGCAAATGTATTTCAAACTATCCCTTCCTTAGCACTTTTCGGATTGATAATACCATTATTAGGAACGGGATATGTTCCTTCGGTGTTTGTTCTTTTCCTATATGCACTACTTCCTATAATTAAAAATACATTTATAGGAATTAATAGTGTAGATGAGGCAATTATCGATGCAGGAAGAGGAATGGGTATGACTTCTAAACAGATTTTAACTAAAGTTGAGATACCTTTAGCCCTACCGGTAATAATGGGTGGTATAAGGATATCAACAGTTATAAATATAGGAACAGCTACAATAGCTGCCTTAATAGGAGCTGGAGGTCTTGGTGAAATGATTTTTAAAGGAATAAGCATGGCTAGTAATAATATGGTACTGGCTGGAGCAGTTCCAACAGCACTTTTAGCTATATCTGTAGATAAATTATTAGGAATGTTTGAAACGAAATTAACACCAGAAGGAATTACAAGTCAAAAAGATAATCAAGTATAATAAACAGGAGGTAAAAATATATGAAAAAACTACTAATATTTAGTATGATTATGATTTTAGCCTTAGGAGCACTTACAGGGTGCGAAGAAGGCGAAAAAGTTATAAAAATAGGACATAAAAATTACACTGAACAAAGAATACTTGGACAATTATTTTCAAAAATTATTGAAGCAAAAACAGATTATGAAACAGATGTGACGGAATTTGGATCTACAAGTATTGTATTTGGAGCTCTAAAAGAAGGAGAAATAGACATGTATCCAGAATATACAGGAACTGCATATGCAGCCCAATTGGATGAGTCTGGACTAAATGATCCTCAAGAAGTATACGATTATGTAAAGAAAGCTTTTGAAGAAGAATACAATCTTTATTGGTTGAATGAGATGGGATTTAACAATACTTATACTCTTAGTGTTCGACCGGAAGTTGCAGAAAAATACAATTTGGAAACAATCTCGGATTTAGCAGAAGTATCTGATGAACTTGTACTGGGAGCTGTTATGGAGTTTATAGAACGTGAAGACGGCCTACCAGGTGTAAAAGAACACTACGGTGGATTTGAATTTGAAGATGTAACTGCCTTAGATCCAGGTTTAAGATATAATGCAGTAGAAGAAGGAGATGTAGATGTAATAGATGCTTTTAGTACTGATGGAAAAATTATAGTTTACAATCTTAAGGTTCTGGAAGATGATAAGGAGTTCTTTCCACCTTACTTTGGTGCACCGGTTGTAACAGAGAATATATATAATGAATATCCGGAAGTAGTTGAAGCTTTAAATGAACTAAAACAAGTTGCAACAGATGAAGATATGCAGGAGCTTAACTATAAAGTTGGAGAAGAAAAAAGGAATCCAGAAGATGTAGCAGAAGAATTTCTTAGAGAAAAAGGTTTAATAGAATAGAAAAAAACAATTAGTATAATGAAACACCTCAGTTTAATTTGAGGTGTTTTTTGATATGTTTTATAGTATATATTCTTTATAATTATTGATTTTTTTGATATTATTAATTTGATATCATTAGATGTAAATGAAGATTTCTGGAGGATATATGTTTAGTAAATATAGAAAATTAAATGAAAAAGATAGTATAAAATACTTAAAAGAAAATATAGATGTTTTTAGTGAAGGTGAAAGACTGATTTCCCGGGAAATAGGTGATGGGAATATAAATTATATATTTCAAATCTCCAGCAAGGATAGTAATTTTTCTTTTGTAATTAAACAGGCGGATAAAAAACTCAGAAGCAGTGGAAGAGACTTGGATACAGATAGAATAAGAATTGAAGCGGAAGCTTTAACGTTAGAAGGAGAAATGGCTCCAGGTATGGTGCCTAAGATATATCTCTACGATGAAATTATGCACTGTATAATAATGGAAGATCTTTCAGATTATAAGATTATGAGAGAAGCTTTAATAGAAAGAAAAACATTTGAAAACTTTGCTGAAAATATAAGCAGCTTTTTAGTTAATACCATGCTGCCTACCATTGATTTGATAAAACCTCCCATGGAAAAGAAAAGGATGGTTAAAAACTTTATCAACCCGGAACTTTGTGATATAAGTGAAAGACTTGTATTTACAGATCCCTATATAGATATAGAAGAAAATACTTTCCAGAAAGAGAATAAATATTTTATCGAAAGCACTTTATATCAAGATGAAAAAATTCAGCTTGAAGTAGCTAAATTAAAAAATGAATTCATGAATAATGCCCAGGCATTAATTCACGGCGATTTACATACCGGTTCTATATTTGTGAAAGAGGATAAGATAAAAATCATAGATTCTGAGTTCGCTTTTTACGGTCCCATGGGATACGATATTGGAAATGTAATAGCTAATTTATTTTTTGCTAAAATAAGAAATACTGTTTTAAATCAAAATCACCATCAATTCGATAGATGGGTTACAGAAACTATAAAAAATACATTAGATTTATTTAAAATAAAATTTTTAAAATATCTAGAGAATAACAGTAAAGAAACTATGAGAGGAAATAATGAATTTTATCGGTGGTATCTAAATGGGGTTTTGGAATATACTGCTGGATCTGCAGGTCTAGAAATAATAAGAAGAATAGTTGGAGAAGCAAAGGTGGCGGATTTAGAAACTATAGAAGAAGATAGTATAAAAACAAAAGCTGAAAGGATAGGAGTTAAAATAGCTAAAGAATTTATAATCCATAGAAGAAAAATAAGATATGGAAAAGACTATTTAGATATATTTGATAAAAAGTTACAGGA
>JAABRS010000007.1 GCA_011390775.1 Clostridia bacterium
GATAACTCCAGCTCATGATCCTAATGATTTTGCTATAGGCAAAAGACATGATTTAGAAGAAATATCATGTATGAATGAAAAGGGAATGATGAATTCTTATGCTGGCAAATATGAAGGAATGGACAGATATGAATGTAGAAAAGCCTTTGTAGAGGACCTTAAAGAAGCTGATTTAATTGTTAAAATAGAAGAAACAGAGCATTCAGTTGGAGCTTGTTATAGATGTAATACTGTTATAGAACCTAGGATTTCAGAGCAGTGGTTTGTAAAAATGAAGCCTTTAGCTGGTCCGGCTATTGAAGCAGTTAAAGAAGGTAGAACAGAGTTTGTTCCAGAAAGATTTGACAAAATATATTTTCACTGGCTTGAGAATATAAGAGATTGGTGTATTTCTAGACAGTTATGGTGGGGACATAGAATTCCTGCATACTACTGCCAGGACTGCGGAGAAACAATAGTTTCTAAAAAACCACCGGAAAAATGTACAAAATGCGAAAGTGAAAACTTAAAGCAAGATGAAGATGTTTTAGATACCTGGTTTAGTTCCGCATTATGGCCTTTCTCAACTTTAGGATGGCCTGAAGAAACAGAAGATTTAAAATATTTTTATCCTACAAATGTCCTTGTAACAGGATACGATATTATTTTCTTCTGGGTTATTAGGATGATGTTTTCAGGATTAGAACATATGAATGAAGTACCTTTTAAACATGTTTTAATACACGGTTTAGTAAGAGATGCAGATGGAAATAAAATGAGCAAATCCAAAGGAAATGGAGTAAATCCATTAGAAGTAATAGATGAATTTGGAGCCGATGCTCTGAGATTTATGCTTGTAACGGGACTAACTCCAGGAAATGACACTAGATATCAAATTGAAAAACTTGAAGCAAGTAGAAATTTTGCAAATAAGTTGTGGAATGCATCAAGGTTTGTATTGATGAATTTAGATGGAGCAAATGAAATACCAAACTTAAATATTAAAAATTTAAAAAATGAAGATAAATGGATTTTGTCTAGAATAAGCAATGTGACAGAAGAGGTAAATAAAAATCTTGAAAACTTCGATTTAGGACTGGCGCTCCATAAAACCTATGAGTTCATATGGAACGAATACTGCGACTGGTATATAGAATTAGTTAAGCCTAGACTATATGGAGAAGACGAGGAAGATAAAAAAACAGCTCTTTATATTTTAGTAAATGTAATGAAAGATATGCTTAAACTTCTTCACCCATTTATGCCTTTTATAACTGAAGAAATATGGCAGAATTTACCTCAAAATGAAGGACCTTTGATTGTAAGTCAATGGCCGGAAGTAAGTATAGAAAACAAATATGGAGATTCTGTTGAAGAAATTAAATTTGCCATGGAAATAATTAAAAGTATAAGAAATGTTAAGGCAGAAATGGATGTGAAACCTTCAAAAAAAATTAAAGGATATTTTATTCCTAAAAATGAAAAATATAAAGAATATCTTGAAAATACAGAAAGACATCTAGTTAATTTAATAAACTTAGAAGAGATGACTATATTAACTAATAAGGATATAATCAATGAAGATACAGCTTCTGCTGTAATAGACGGCTTAGAAATATATCTTCCGTTATCAAACTTAATTGATTTTGAAAAGGAAAAACAAAGATTGTCAAAAGAAAAAGAAAAACTGGAATCTGAAATTAAAAGAGCCGAAGGAAAACTTAAAAATAAAAGTTTCATAGAAAAGGCTCCTGAAAAAATTGTGAATGAAGAAAAAGAGAAGCTAAATAAGTACAAAGATATGTATAATAAATTATTAAATAGGATAAAACAAATTAATAGTTGATTTTTTATCCAAAGTGTAATAAACTTTTTATTGTTGTAATTAAATATTTCTCGTATAAATTTGGCGATAAGGGTCAAATGTTTCTACAAACTACCGTAAATAGTTACAGGCTACGAGTTCTGAACAAAAATTAATTTTTGTGTTAATTTTGTTGTGAACTCTGCTTTTAGCAGAGTTTTACTTTTTTATGAAGGAGAATGTATGGAATTATTAAAACAAAAGATTTTAAAAGAAGGCAAAGCATTAGGAAATAATATTGTTAAAGTTGATTCTTTTCTCAATCATCAGATAGATGTTAATCTCTTACAGAGCATAGGAAAAGAATTTCACAAAAGATTTGAAGATGATAATATAACAAAGATTTTAACAATAGAAGCTTCGGGAATAGCTATAGCAACGGTAACTGCTTTGTATTTTAATGTTCCAGTGGTTTTTGCTAAAAAAACTGAATCATTGAATTTAGATGAAGATGTATATACTCACAAGGTATTTTCATATACTAAAGACAGATATTACGACATTAAAGTTTCAAAAAAATATCTTGATGAAAAGGACAATGTTTTAATAATTGATGATTTTTTAGCAAAAGGACAAGCAGCATTAGGACTTTATAATATTGTAAAACAGAGCAAGGCAAAGGTAAAAGGTATCGGTATAGTTGTAGAAAAAGGATTCCAAGATGGTAGAGAATTACTACTTGAAAAAGGAATCAAATTAGAATCACTAGCAATAGTAAAAAAAATCCAAGAGGGAAAAATTATTTTCTAAAATTAGGAGGAAAAAATGAAAAAACTTTTATTAGTACTTTTATCATTAATTTTAATATTATCACTTGCAGCTTGTGGAAATGACCAAGGGGAAGAGCCATCAGCAGAGGAAGAATTAACTGTAGGATTCATATATGTTGGACCTATAGGTGATGGTGGATGGACATATGCCCACAATGAAGGAAGATTATATCTTGAAGAGAACATGAATGTAAAAACTATTTATAAAGAATCAGTTCCAGAAACTCAAGAAGTAGAACAAGAAATAAGAAATATGATTGATCAGGGAGCTGAAGCAATTTTTGCTACAAGTTTTGGTTATATGGATTATATAGAAAAAGTATCAAAAGATTATCCTGAGGTTGCTTTTTTTCACTGTTCAGGGTATAAAACTACAGAGAATTTAGCTACATATTTTGGTAGAATATATGAACCTAGATATTTAAGTGGTATTGTAGCAGGTTTAAAAACAGAAACAAATCAAATTGGATACGTAGCAGCTTACCCAATACCTGAAGTTATAAGAGGTATAAATGCATTTACATTAGGGGCTCAATCTGTAAATCCTGATGTTACTGTTAGTGTAAAATGGACTTCAACTTGGTACGATCCAGCAATAGAAAAAGAAGCAGCAGTAGCCTTAATAGATGAAGGTGCAGACGTAATAGCACAGCATCAAGATACTACAGGACCACAGCAGGCAGCTGAAGAAAGAGGAGTTTATTCTATAGGGTATAATACAGATATGGCTGAAATGGCACCGGAAGCATACATGACAGCTCCAATATGGAACTGGGGACCATACTATGTTGAGCAGGTTCAAAATGTTATTGATGGATCATTCGAATCCCATCAATACTGGGGTGGAATAGAAGATAATATAGTTGAGTTGGCGCCATTAACTGATTTGGCACCAGATGAAGCTCAGGAAAAAATAGATGAATCTAAAACAGAAATCCTAAATGATGAACTATTAGTATTTGAAGGACCTATTTACGATCAAGAAGGAAACTTAAAAGTTGAAGAAGGACAGAATTTATCAGTTGAAGAAATGCTGAATATGATGTGGTTTGTTGAAGGTGTAGAAGGAAATATAGAATAGAGGATAGCTATGGATCAAAATATTTATGTAAAAATGGAAAGCATAAGTAAAAATTTCGGCACTGTTAAAGCAAATGATAATATTAATTTAACAGTAAAAAAAGGTGAGATCCATGCTCTTTTAGGAGAAAATGGTGCAGGGAAAAGCACCCTTATGAACATGCTATCAGGTTTTTATAAGCCTGATAGCGGTTCTATATATATACATGGAGAGCCTGTTAAATTTGATTCTCCAAAGGATTCAATAAAAAAAGGTATTGGTATGATACATCAACATTATAAATTAGTGGAAGCTATGACTGCTGTACAAAACATTACATTAGGACAAAAAGGCAGCTTTTTTTTAAGTGAAAAGAAAAGCAAGAATAAAATAAAAAAAGTAGCAGAAAGTTATGGTTTAAAAATAAACTATGATAAAAAAGTATATGAAATGTCAATTGGTGAAAAACAAGCTACAGAAATAATTAAGGTTTTATATCAAGGAGCAGATATTTTAATAATGGACGAACCAACCGCAGTACTAACTCCCCAAGAAACAAAAAAACTTTTTGAAATATTAAAAAATATGGCTAGAGAAGGTTGTTCAATTATTATCATAACTCATAAACTACACGAAGTAATGGAAATATCTCATAAAGTAACTGTTTTAAGAAAAGGTCAAACTATCAAAACACTAGAAACTGAAAAAACTAATTCTAAAGAATTGACAGATTTAATGGTAGGTAGAGCAGTAGATTTATCTATAGACAGACCTGAGGTTGAAATAGGTGAAGAAATCCTAAAAATTGAAAATTTAACTGCCGAAGATGTAGATAAGGTAGAAGTTTTGAAAAATGTTTCTTTTAATCTTCGAAAAGGAGAAATATTAGGAGTAGCTGGAGTAGCTGGTAGCGGCCAAAAAGAATTATGCGAAGCTATTGCAGGACTTTATAAAATAAAAAAAGGGAAAATCTTATATGAAAATGAAGATATTGTTGGACTATCACCTAGAGATATAATTCATAAAGGTATTAGTATGAGCTTTATTCCGGAAGATAGATTAGGTATGGGACTTGTGGCTTCAATGGATATGGTAGATAATTACTTACTTAAAGAGCAGCACAAACAAAAAGGAATTTTTATTAAAAGAAAACCTGTTAAAGAAAAGTGTAATAATATGATAAGTAAACTTGAAATACAAACACCGGGAACATCACATCCTGTAAAACAACTATCCGGTGGAAATATTCAGAAGGTTTTAATAGGTAGAGAGATAGATACAAATCCTCATGTTTTAATAACAGCATATGCAGTTAGAGGACTAGATATAGCATCATCTCACACTATATATGATCTACTTAACGAACAGAAGAAAAAAGACGTAGGTATTTTGTTTATTGGTGAGGATTTAGATGTGCTTTTAAAGCTTTGTGACCGAATAATGGTGCTTTCAAGTGGCAGAGTAACTGGAATAGTATCAGCTAAAGAAACAACAAAAGAAAAAATTGGCTTATTAATGTCCGACGAAATTAATACAGAGGTGTTGGCAGTATGAGAATGATAAAAAGAGAAAGAATCTCCAAAAAAGATGCATTTAGAATAAGATCTACTGCTATAATAGGTTCACTAATTCTCTCTGGATTGTTTATATTTTTCTTAGGGCATAATCCATTGGATGTATACTTATCAATGGCAAAAGGAGCTTTTGGTTCTATATATAGAATAAAAGATACTATCAATATAATAATCCCTTTAATCATGACCTCTCTGGGAATAATGATAGCATTTAAAATGAAGTTTTGGAATATTGGCGGAGAAGGTCAAATTTTAATGGGGGCTTTATTTGCAAGCTATTTCGCATTAAACTTTTCAACTCTTCCAAAACCAATACTATTGTTTGTTATGTTTATTGCTGGATTTATAGGGGGAGGTTTTTGGGCTTTTATACCGGCATTTCTAAAGGTTAAATTTCAAACTAATGAAACTATAACAACATTAATGATGAACTATATAGCATTAAATTTAATTACTTATTTACAATATGGACCTTGGAGGGATCCTCAATCTTTAGGATTCCCTAAAATAGCTAATTTTGCAGATAGTGCAACTCTACCTAGATTATTTGGAATACATATAGGTTGGATAATAACTATAATTGCAGTTGTTGTTATTACTATATTCTTAAATAAATCAAAATTTGGATATGAAATCAAAGTAGTAGGAGAAAGTCAAGATACTGCAAACTATTCAGGAATTAGAGTCAATCGCGTTATTATTAGAGGATTAATAATCAGCGGTGGAATATGCGGAATTGTTGGAATGATGGAAGTTTCTGGAGTTAACGGTACACTTACAAATCATGTATCAGCAGGATACGGTTATACTGCTATAATTACTACATGGCTATCCGGATTAAAACCAGCTTTTATAATTCCTGTATCTACTTTATTTGCAGGTCTAATAAAAGGAGGAGGATTTATACAGACTGCTTATCAAATCCCTCAATCTGCAGCTGATATAATACAAAGCATGATATTATTTTTTGTTATAGGAAGTGAGTTTTTTATTCAATATAAAATAGTTCCGGATAGAAGAAATGCTAAAGGAGGAGAAGTAAATGTTAGTTAATATACTAAAGGCATCATTAGTTGCGGGGACTCCTTTACTATTAGCAACCTTAGGGGAACTTATAACAGAAAAAGCTGGAAATTTAAATTTAGGTGTTGAAGGTATGATGCTAGTAGGAGCTATATCAGGATTTGCTTTAGGATTTTATTTTCAAAATCCATATATGGCTTTAATAGGAGCTTCTCTATCGGGAAGTTTCGCTGCATTAATTTACGGGTTTTTAACTATAACACTAAGATCAAATCAAGTTGTCTCCGGGTTGTCCTTGACAATATTTGGTACCGGGCTTTCAAGTTTTTTAGGGACTAATTTCGTAGGGAAGAAAATGCCTGTTGAAGTAATTAACTTTTTTAAACCTATAGAAATTCCTTTAATTTCTAAAATTCCAATCATTGGAGAAGTTCTTTTTAATCAAGATATATACGTATACTTTAGTTATATACTAGCAGTATTTTTGGGAATCTATCTGTTTAAAACTAGAAAAGGATTAAATCTAACAGCTATTGGAGAAAATCCTTCAGCTGCAGATGCAGCAGGGATAAAGATAGATTTGTATAAATACATACATATTCTTATTGGAGGAGCATTATGCGGTCTGGGTGGTGCTTATCTTTCAGTAGTACAGGTACCAACTTGGCAGGAAAACATAACTGCTGGTAGAGGATGGATTGCTATTGCCTTAGTTATTTTTTCGAAATGGAATCCATTTAAGTCTATCTATGGTGCATATTTGTTTGGAGGATTAAGTATTATTGGTTTTAGAATTCAGTATTTAAATATATCTCAAAATCTACTTAATATGCTGCCTTATATAGTTACAATAGTTGTATTAGTATTTAGTTCACTAAATAAATCAAAAGAAGGAAGTCCTCCTAAATCATTGAGTCTTCCTTATTTTAGAGAAGAAAGATAAAACATATTATGAGTTTCTTCTTGATTCAATAAATTTAATAAATAGATAAGTAATATAAACTTTAGGCATGAAATTAATAAGGTGTTTGCTGCTTAAAGTTTCTTTTTCGTTTAAGTTCATTAGATATACAACTAGATTTTGTTTGTTTATATTTGTCCAATCAAAAGATTTATATTTTCCTTTTATTAAATCTACTGTGGTTGTATTTTTTAATATACTTTTACATTCAGAGTAAGTATCTATAACTCTTTCGTAAAGTTCATCTACAGTATAAGATTCAATAGGTTCTACTCCAAAGAGTTCTGCAGCTATCTCCAAGCAGGATGGCAGTATATTTTTCATAGTTAGTGAATTATCAGAGTATTCGTGTATTCTTTTAATTAATGAATATCTTGCACTTTTTGTATTTCCTTCAGCATCCGATTCAATAATATCAAAAATTTCTAAAAGTTCTCTGTTGTTTAAAGGATAAATATATTTTGAATCAGAATAATCTTGAGATTTTTTTGAAATATAAAACTTTTGCCCAGAGTATTCCCCGAAAGCTTTCATAGTATCAAGGTAACCCATTTTTATTCCTCTTTTTATTTTATCTAAATCAAATTCAAGAACACCGCATATATCATAGGAGTTCTTAATTCTGTACAGATTATCTATATTTAATCCTTCAGAACTATAGTTTCTATTCACTCCCATACCGGAAATATCTACAATTATAATATCCTTGCAACCATTATCTGCCAATAGAGGAGCAGGTGAATTATTGTAAACAGCGCCATCAATATATTTTTTTCCGTTTATTTCCGGTGTTTTAAATAGAGGGAAAGCTGAAGAAGCCATAATATAATCGATTAATTCCCCTTCGGGGATATCTTTTTTCATTACCATAAAAGGTTTCATGTCGCTTAAAGAAAAAGTTACTAGTCCATAGTCGATTTTTGATTCTCTAATTTTTCTCTCATCTATGGTTTTTTTCATCATTAATTTTAATGAAGTTGTGTCTATTCCCATTTCTTTTACAGCACTTAAAAAAAGAGTGACAGGATTATCATCGGGAGAATTTAAATAATCTTTAATATCCGCATTAGTCCATTTTTCATAAGCTAAGTCGTAATCTCCTTGAACAAATAGAGCCCCATTTATAGCTCCAATAGATGTTCCTGCAACAGCTTTTATCTTAATACCTAATTCATTAAAAGCTTTCCATGCACCAATTTCATAACATCCTTTGGTACCACCGCCGGTAAATACAATTCCGAATTCCTTAGTTTTATCGATTATTTTCATTATTTTGACCTCGCTTTTCTAGATATACTTTATAATATCAAAAATAAAAACCTAAAACAACTGTATAAATTGATATAATTATATATATGATGTAAAATAAAACATAAAAGGAGATAATTACATGGATACTTTTAGAATAAAATTAAACAATCAATATGAAAGCGATATATTCACAGAAGTACTTGAAGACTATGATATTCCTTATGCATTGATAAAAAATCACAGTGTTGTTTATGATGGCATTTTTGAAAATCAATTTGGTTGGGGATATTTAGAAATAGAAAACAAATATAAAGAACAAGTAGAAAAACTATACAATGAATTTACAAAAGGAAAACCACAGGAGTGATGAATTTGAAGTTTAATCTCCATACACATACTAAATACTGCGATGGAAGTAAAGATACAGAAGATATGATAAAGGCTGCAATTAATTACAATTATAAAATAATTGGTATATCTTCCCATGGACCTTTACCTTTTGATAGTGACTGGACTATGAAGAAAAAAGATCTACATAGTTATATAGAAGAAGTAAAAAATTTAAAAAAGAAATATAAAAACGAAATAAAAATATTATTAGGATTAGAACTTGATTATATACCAGGTTATAGGCTTGACTATATAGATGATAACATACTTAAATCTTTAGATTATTGGATAGGATCTATACATTTTTTAGGTCAATACAAAAATAAGAAATATTGGACTGTTGATTATGACTTAACTGAGTTAAAAAGAGGTATACAAGAATCTTTTGAAGGAAATGTAGAAAAAGCAGTGATTCAATACTACAAATATATGGAAGACATGGTAGAGAATTATAAACCTTATATATTAGGTCATTTAGATTTAATTAAAAAAAATAATAGAAATAATATTTTTTTTAACGAAAGTGAATTATGGTATAAAAAAACCATTAGTTCTTTGTTAGATAAAGTAAAAAAATCAAATACAGTAGTAGAACTTAATACAGGTGGTAAGTACAGAAAATATACAGAAAACTACTATCCAAGCAACTGGATTTTAGAAGAAATTAATGGCAGAGACATACCTATTACAATAAGTAGAGACGCTCACGATATTGAAAGTCTAGACTTTGAGTATGAAGATTCCATTAAATTACTTAAAACTATTGGATTTAGTAAAATATATTACTACAACGGAAAAACATGGGAAAAAATATATATATAATTTAGGAGGAGTTATGTCATTAAAGTTAAAAAGAATTGGTGGAATAACTTTTGTAATTTCATTGATACTAGCATTTGTTATTGAAGACTTAAGAAGCAATCCATTAATATCAATTATTATGGTTGTTAGTTTAATAATATGTGCTTTAGGATTTTACATTGAAAGGAGAAATAAATGAATAAAAAACTTTATAAAAATGGAAAAATTCATATAATGGATGAAAAAAGAAGGATTGCTGATTCTATTTATATAGAAGAAGGTAAAATAAAAGAATCTGGAGAATTCGAATATTTGAATGAAAAATATGATATAAAAGATGCAGATATCATAGATTTAAAAGGAAAAACAACCCTGCCTGGATTTAATGACTCTCACATGCATATTTTAAAATACGGTGAAAGTTTAGAAAGTGTAGATCTTAGAGGAGTGAAATCTGTTGAGGAAATTATTCAAAGGTGTAAAGATTTTCTAAGCAAAAATGAACTCAGAGAAGAACAATGGTTGGTAGGAACAGGATGGAATCAGGATTTGTTTTTAAAGAATGAATTCCCTAACAAAAATGATTTAGATAAAATCTCTACAGAAATCCCTATTGCATTATCCAGGGTATGTACTCACATAACAGTATGCAACTCGAAAGCTATTGAGATTATGGGAATAAATGAAAAAACAAATGTTGAAGGTGGAGAAATAGAAAAAGATGAAGATGGTAATTTAACCGGAATGTTTAAAGAAAATGCAAACAGTTTAATAAATAAAGCAAAACCGGAACTAACATTAGATGACATAAAAGATATCTTACAAAAAGCTACTAAAAGCCTTGAAAAATACGGGTTGACTAGTATACAAAGTGATGATCTACAACATGGTGGTAAGTCTTGGGAAACTGTAATACAAGCATATAAAGAATTATACGATGAGGAAAAAATAAATATTAGAATAAATCAACAGAGTTTATTTTTTGATATAAAAGAATATTTAGATTTTATAGAAAAAGAGGTACATAAATTAAAAATAGATAATAAATTTAGAGTTGGTCCTTTAAAACTATTAGGAGATGGTTCTTTGGGAGCTAGAACTGCTTACTTAAGTAAACCTTACAACGATGATCCAACAAAAACCGGGATGACAGCTTATACATCAGAACAATTGGATGAATTTGTACTTACAGCATGTAAAAACGGGAAACCAGTAGCCATACATTCTATAGGAGATAAGATGATGCATATGGCTTTTGATAGTATTGAAAAAGCGACAAAAGAGACAGGAAAAGAACTGCGACACGGAATAGTTCACTGTCAAATAACTACAGAAAGTTTATTTGAAAGATTCCAAAAAAACAATGTATCTGCATATATACAACCTATATTTGCATCCTCAGATTGGAATGTTGCACCGAAAAGAATAGGAAATGAAAGAGCGAAATATACCTACAATTGGAAAAGATATTATGATTTAGATATTATTGCATCTTTTGGTACTGATTCACCAGTAGAGAGTCCAAATCCTTTGGAAAACATATATTCTGCTGTTACTAGAAAAGACTTTGAAGGAAATCCGGAAAATGGATGGTTGCCCGAACAAAAGCTTACCGTTGATCAATCAGTAGTGGGATACACATATAATTCTGCATATATGTCCTATGAAGAAAATATCAAAGGAACTCTCGAAAACGGACAGTTGGCAGATATGGTTATATTAAATCAGGATATTTTTAATATAGAACCAGAAAAGATAAAAGATGTAAAAGTAGAAATGACAATAATAGATGGGGAAATAGTACATGAACAATAAAAGAAAATAATTGAAATAAAGTTCGTAATAATACGAACTTTATTTTTTTATATTAAAATAAATACCCGTAATTTCATTGACATTCAAAAATATATTTTGTATTATATTAGTACAAAAAGAAAAAAGGAGAATTGAATGAATTCCTCGGTTTATAGAATATTTGTAGAAAAGAAAAATGTATTTAATACTGAAAGCGATACACTGATTAATGATTTCAAGAAAAATTTAAATATTGAAAAATTAAAAGATTTAAGAGTTTTGAACAGATACGATATAGCAGGTCTTACAAAGAAAAATTTTGAAGACTCTATTTTTAAAGTTTTTGCTGAAAAGAATCAGGACAATGTATATTTTGAAAAAATAGATTATGAAGGAGAAATTTTTGGAGTTGAATATTTACCTGGACAATTTGATCAACGTTCGGATTCTGCTTCACAATGCCTTCAAATTATTACAGGGAAGGAAAAACCCTTAGTAAAATATACACAAATAATTATTTTGATGGGAAATTTAAATCAGAAAGAAATAAAAAGAATAAAAGATTATTATATTAATCCGGTAGATTCAAGAGAAGCTTCTCTTCTAAAACCCCTCACATTAGAGATAGCATATCCCGAACCACCGGATGTTTCTATTTGTAATGGATTTACCGAGTATTCAACTGAAGAGCTTAAAAAATTTATTGAAGAGTATTCCCTTGCAATGAATATGGATGATATTAAATACTGTCAACATTATTTTAAAGAAAAAGAAAAAAGAAATCCATCTATTACAGAACTGAAAGTTATTGACACCTATTGGTCGGATCACTGTAGACATACTACTTTTTCAACTAAAATCAATAATATTAATTTTGAAGAAGGGTTATTAACAAAAAGAATAGAAAAATCATATGAAAACTATTTAAGTTCAAGAAAATTTGTATATAACAAAAGAAAAAAAGACATGAACTTAATGGATTTAGCAACTATCAATATGAAAGAAATCAGGAAAAAAGGATTATTAAATGATTTGGAAATATCTGATGAAATTAATGCCTGTAGTATAGAAACAAAGGTAGATATAAATGGCAAAGATGAAGATTGGCTAATAATGTTTAAGAATGAAACTCACAATCATCCAACAGAAATAGAACCTTACGGCGGTGCAGCGACATGTTTAGGTGGAGCTATTAGAGATCCTCTTTCCGGCAGATCTTATGTTTATCAAGGAATGAGAGTAACTGGAAGTGGAGACCCAAGAAGAAAAATAGAAGACACTATAGAAGGTAAACTTCCTCAAATTAAGATAACAAAGGAAGCAGCTAAAGGATTTAGTTCCTACGGGAATCAAATAGGACTGGCTTCCGGAGAAATTAGAGAATATTACAATGAAGGATTTTTAGCAAAGCGAATGGAAGTGGGAGCGGTAATCGCTGCGAGTCCTAAAGAAAATGTTAAAAGAAAAAAACCGACAACGGGAGATATTATTCTACTTGTTGGAGGAAAAACCGGAAGAGATGGATGCGGTGGAGCTACAGGTTCATCTAAGGTTCACACAGAAGAATCCATAGAAGAATGCAGCTCTGAAGTTCAAAAAGGGAATCCACCGGAAGAAAGAAAAATTCAAAGACTTTTTAAAAATCCGGAGGCAAGTAAATTAATTAAAAAATGTAATGACTTTGGTGCTGGAGGAGTATCTGTTGCAATTGGAGAATTAGCAGAAGGGTTGAGAATAGATTTAGATTTAATACCTAAAAAATACGAAGGCCTAGATGGTACTGAACTTGCAATTTCAGAATCTCAGGAACGTATGGCTGTATTAATTGATAAATTGGATAAAGAAGAATTCATACAACTGGCATCAAAAGAAAATTTAGAATGTACAAAGGTAGCAGAAGTAACAGAAGAAAAAAGGTTAGTAATGACATGGCGTGGGGAAAAAATACTTAATATTTCCAGAGAATTTTTAGATACAAACGGTGTCAGTCAAAATACAGATGTATTTGTATCGGAACCTGATAAACCAACTTATTTTACAAACTTTAAAAGCAAAATTGATCTGGAATCTAAATTTTTAAAAAATTTAGAAGATTTAAATGTTTCGAGTCAAAAGGGATTGGTTGAAATGTTTGATTCTACAGTAGGTGCTGGAAATATTTTAATGCCTTTTGGTGGTAAATATAAACTTACTCCTGTGGATGGCATGGTATCTAAAATACCTGTTGAAAAAGGAGATACGAAGACATGTACAATAATGACCCATGGTTACGATCCTAATCTAGCTATTTGGAGTCCTTATCATGGAGCAATGTTTGCAGTTATTAGCTCTGTAGCAAAAGTTGTAGCTTTAGGTGGAGATTATAAAAAAATTAGACTATCTCTTCAAGAATACTTTGAAAGATTAAATTTTGATTCCAAAAAATGGGGCAAACCATTTGCTGCTTTATTAGGAGCTTATGATGTACAGAAAAATCTAAATATTCCAGCAATAGGAGGGAAGGATAGTATGTCTGGAACATTTAAAGATTTAAATGTTCCTCCGACTTTAATTAGTTTTGCAGTCTGTGTTAGCAAAGTTGATGATATTATATCTCCAGAATTTAAAAAAATAGATTCCAGTATAGTAAAAGTATCTATTGAAAAAAACAAAGATCTTACACCTAATTATGAAGACATGAAAAAAAAATATGAAGAGATACATAAATTAATAATAAACAAAAATATTTTATCAGCTTCAGCTATTGGATATGGTGGAGAAGCAGGGTCTATTAGTAAAATGTGTTTAGGAAATAAAATAGGATTTGAATTTAATGAAAATTACAACGCAGAAAATATTTTTGTGCCGACCTATGGAGATCTAATCTTAGAAGTTGAAGATTTAAATAATTTAAATGAACTAGATTACGAACTACTGGGAAGAACAACTAAAAATAGTTTTATTAACATTAATAATAAAAATATAAGTTTAGAAGAAGTTAAAAAATCATGGGAAAGAACTTTGGAAAGCATATTTAAAACAAAAGAAAATCATTTTGGAGAAATCAAGGAATTCAATTATAATAATCAAGATAAATTTAAATATAAAAGTATAAATACTTTAAAAGGAGAAAAACCAAAAGTATTTATTCCTATATTTCCCGGAACAAACTGCGAATACGATACAGGAAAAGTATTTGAAGAAGCTGGGGGAAAAGTAGTATATCAGGTATTTAAAAATCAATCTTCAAAAGATATAGAAGAATCTCTAAAAATGATGTCAAAGAATATTTCCAAATCAAACATAATAGCTATACCGGGAGGTTTCAGTGCAGGAGATGAACCTGACGGATCCGGTAAGTTTATAACTTCCGTATTTAGAAATCCTTATGTATCTCATTCAGTTATGGATTTAATAAAAAATAAAGATGGATTAATGATAGGCATATGTAATGGATTTCAAGCCTTGATTAAACTAGGATTACTTCAATACGGCGAAATAACAGATATAAAAGAAGATTTTCCAACTTTAACTTTTAATAAAATAGGAAGACATATATCAACCTTTGTAAAAACAAAGGTTACTTCAGATTTATCACCATGGTATAGTGGATGTAAATTAGGAGACGTACATTATATACCGGTATCCCATGGAGAAGGAAGGTTTGTAGCTAATAAAGATTGGATAAATAGACTGGAAAGAAATGGACAGATATCAACTCAATACATAGATGATAAGAACAAACCATCCTATGATGGGGAATTTAATCCAAATGGCTCTTATTACGCTGTAGAATCCATTACTAGCCCTGATGGAAGGATATTAGGGAAAATGGGTCACTCAGAAAGAATAGGCACAAATTTATACAAGAATATATATGGTGATAAGAATCAAAGGATATTTGAATCGGGAATAAACTACTTTAGATAATAAAGTATTATTATTAATAATTGATAGTTAATATTATAAAAAGGAAGTGAAATTATGAATCCAAATAATTTTAGAATTGGAATAATCGGTGGTGGACAACTTGGAAAAATGCTAATAAGGGAAGCTAAACAAATGGATTTTAAAGTTATCGCTTTAGATCCTACCCCTGGATCCCCAGGAGGTAGTATGGCTGATGAACAAATAATAGGAGATTTTTATGATAGAGAAAAAATCATAGAATTAGTTAAGAAATGTGATGTAACTACATTTGAAATAGAACATATAGATACGAAGATTTTAGCTGAACTTGAAAAAGAAGGACATAAAATATATCCTTCTCCAAGGATTTTAGAAATTATTAAGGATAAATCTGTTCAAAAAGAAATGATGGTGGAAAACAATATACCTACATCAAGATGGGAGAGAATATCTGATCTTAAAGAAACTGGAAAAAGATTAGGCTTTCCCTTT
Source organism: Clostridia bacterium (assembly GCA_011390775.1). Taxonomy (GTDB): domain Bacteria; phylum Bacillota; class Clostridia; order Tissierellales; family Dethiosulfatibacteraceae; genus UBA8670. Next base: position 15,848 of record JAABRS010000007.1, read on the forward strand.
ATACAAAAATCCTGTAGGGGAGGCTATGATGGCAGAGGAGTTTTCCTTATTAAAGGTGAAGAGGATTTTGAAAATGCACTCAAGGGAGAAAGTTTTGGAGAAAAATATATAGACTTTAAAAAAGAGCTGGCGGTTCTTGTTGCAAGGGATATAGATGGAAAAATAAAGTGTTTTCCTATAGTGGAGATGGTCTTTGATGAAGGGGCAAATATCTGTGATACTGTAATTGCTCCGGCTAGAATAGATAGCATTATAGCGGATAAAGCAATAAATATGGCTATAAAGTGTATGGAAGTACTTGAGGGAGTAGGGGTTTTTGCAGTAGAAATGTTTCTAACTGAGGATGATGAAATTCTTGTAAATGAAATAGCTCCTAGAGTTCATAATTCAGGACATTTCACTATAGAAGCCTGCATGACCTCTCAATTTCAACAGCATATTAGAGCTATTTGTGGAATTCCTTTGGGAGAAACAGAGTCTTTAATACCATCAGTTGTTGTAAATATTCTAGGAGAAGAAAATGAAAAAGGCAATCCATATTATGAAGGTTTTAAGGAAGCTCTAGAAATACCTGGTGTAAACATTCATATATACGGTAAGGACATAGTAAAGCCCTATAGAAAAATGGGTCATGCAACCATAATTGATAGTGATATTGAAAAGGCTCTATATAAAGCAGGAAAGGTAAAGAAAGTTTTAAAAGCCATAGCAAAGGAGGAAGATAGACATGAAGAATAATATAAAAGTAGGTATTATAATGGGAAGTGATTCGGACCTACCTATTATGAAAGAATCAGCTAAAATACTAGACCATTTTGAAATTAAATATGAGTTAACTATAGTTTCAGCCCATAGAACTCCGGAGAGGCTTGTTGAATATGCAAAGAAAGGAAAAGCAAGGGGGATGCAGGTTATTATAGCAGGAGCAGGGGGAGCAGCTCATCTTCCGGGCATGATAGCATCAATAAGTGAGCTTCCGGTCATAGGGGTGCCTATTAAAACTTCTACCTTAAATGGTTTAGATTCATTACTGTCTATAGTTCAAATGCCTAGAGGTGTTCCAGTAGCAACGGTAGCGATAAATGGATCTAAAAATGCAGGGATATTAGCTGCACAAATACTTGGTTTAAAGGAAGAGAACATTCAGGAAAAAGTGTTGAAATATAAGGAAGAAATGAAAAAAGAGGTAATAAAAAAAGCTGATAAGCTGGAAGCTATTGGATATAAGGAATATTTAAAATAGGGAGGAAATTACAATGAAAAGGGAAATGATTTATGAAGGAAAGGCAAAAAAAGTATATAAAACTGAGGATAAGGACAAGTATATAGTAGAGTACAAAGATGATGCTACAGCTTTTAATGGAAAGAAAAAGGGAACTATAGTAGGCAAGGGAGTTGTGAACAATAAGATGTCTGCAGCTATGTTTATGCTTTTAGAAGAAAAAGGTATACCTACCCACATGATAGAGCTTATAAATGATAGAGAATCTTTAGTTAAAGCCGTTGAAATATTACCTATAGAAGTTATTGTAAGAAATGTAGCAGCTGGTTCTTTGGCTAAGAGACTTGGATTAGAAGAAGGTACAGTAATGGATAAAACTGTATTAGAATTTTGTTATAAAAACGATGATTTAGGTGATCCTATGATTAACGAATATCATATCGCAGCTTTAAATTTAGCATCTGAAGAGCAGTTAAAAGAAGTGAGAAAATATGCATTCAATATTAACGAAGTATTGATGAATTATTTCCAAGAAAGAGGGATTAGATTAATAGACTTCAAACTAGAATTTGGACTTTATAAAGGGGAGGTTATTTTAGCAGATGAAATTTCCCCTGACACATGTAGATTATGGGATGCAAAATCAAATAAAAAATTAGATAAAGATAGGTTTAGAAGAGATTTAGGACAGGTAGAAGAGACCTATCAAGAAGTATTGAAAAGAATTCAGTAATGGAGGATTTAACTCTTATGGAGTATATAAAAGAAGATAAACTAAAGGATGAGTGTGGTGTTATTGGAGTATATTCATCTAAGGATGAAATAGTATCACAGCTGGCATACTATGGACTTTTTGCATTGCAGCATAGAGGGCAAGAGAGTGCTGGTATAGCTGTAAAATCCGGTGGAAAAATAAAATCTCACAAAAATATGGGATTGGTTTCAGAAATTTTTGATGATGATATAATCAACGAACTTAAAGGTGGGATGGCTACAGGTCACGTTAGATATTCAACTACTGGAGATAGTCTTGTGGAGAATGCACAACCTCTAGTTGTTAAATATAAAAAAGGTAGTTTAGCTATATCACACAATGGAAATCTTACAAATGCAGAAGCCTTAAGAGACATGTTGGAAAATACAGGAGTAATATTTCAAACTTCAACAGATACAGAAGTAGTAGCAAATCTGCTTTCAAGGCATATAAATGGAGATATGATTAAGTCGGTAAAGAATGTTGTGGAAATAATAAAGGGAGCTTTTGCTTTCGTTATAATGACTGAAAAAGAACTAATAGGGATTAGAGACCAATTTGGACTTAGACCTTTATGTATTGGAAAAAGAAAAGATGGCTATCTATTAGCTTCAGAAAGTTGTGCAATTACAGCAATGGGAGGAAAATTTGTTAGAGATGTTGAGCCAGGAGAAATAGTAGTAATAAATGATGATGGTTTAAAAAGCATAAAAAGTAATAAATACGCGAACAGAAAATCATGTGTATTTGAATATATCTACTTTGCACGTCCGGATAGCACTATAGATGGAATAAACGTTTATGAATCAAGATTCAAAGCAGGAGAACAACTAGCTAAGGAATCTCCGGTAGAAGCAGACCTTGTATTTTCAGTTCCCGATTCAGGGACCCCTGCTGCAATTGGTTATGCACAGGCTTTAGGAATACAGTATGGACTAGGACTTATAAAAAACAGATATGCTAAGAGAACATTCATTCAACCAAATCAAGACTTGAGAGATGAGGGTGTAAAGATAAAATTAAGTGTACTTGAAAATATTGTAAAAGATAAGCGAGTTGTAATAGTTGATGACTCAATTGTAAGAGGAACTACAAGTAAACGAATCGTTAAAATGGTAAGAGAAGCTGGAGCTAGAGAAGTTCATATAAGAGTTGCATCTCCACCGGTAAGCTATCCTTGTTATTTTGGAATAGATACTCCTTATCGAAGATATTTAATAGGTTCATATAAAAATAATGAAGAGATTACTGAATATATAGGTGCTGATAGTGTGAGATATATTACAGAAAAAGGACTTTTAAAAGCTCTCGGACAGGAAGAAGGTTTTTGTCTTGCATGTCTAAACGGACAATATCCTATGGAGGTGCCAAATTTTGAGTGATAAGGGAAAATTAACTTATAAAAGTTCAGGAGTGGATATAGAAGCAGGTTACAAATCTGTAGATATGATTAAAAAACATGTTAAAAGCACTTTTACAGAAGGTGTTTTATCTGATATAGGTGGATTTGGCGGTCTCTTTTCTTTAGGAAAAGAAAAGATGGAAGAGCCGGTGCTCGTTTCAGGAACTGATGGAGTTGGAACTAAACTCATGATAGCTTTTAAAGCAGATAAGCACGATACTATAGGTCAGGATGCTGTAGCTATGTGTGTAAATGATGTAGTATGTCAGGGAGCTAAACCTTTGTTTTTTTTAGATTATGTAGCTACAGGAAAAGTAAAACCGGAAAAAATCAGTAGCATTGTAAAAGGAATTGCAGATGGTTGCAAGATATCAAATGCTGCTTTAATAGGTGGAGAAACAGCTGAAATGCCCGGGTTATATTCAGAGGGAGAATACGATATAGCTGGATTTTGTGTTGGAATAGTTGATAAAAAAGATATCATTACAGGAGAAAACATCACTAAGGGGGATATATTAATAGGTATACCTTCCAGTGGGCTTCACAGTAATGGTTATTCTCTAGTAAGAAAGCTTTTTTTCGAAATTAAAAAATGGGATATAGATAAATATATTTCTCAACTAGGATGCACATTAGGAGAAGAACTTCTTAAACCAACTGAAATTTACGTAAGAGTAGTATTAAAAGTTTTGGAAAAATATAAAGTCAAAGGTATTTCTCATATTACCGGGGGAGGTTTCTACGAAAATATTCCGAGAATGCTTCCTGAAAGTTTATCAGCAAAGATTATCTTAAACAATATAAAGAAATTACCTATATTTGAATTAATTCAAAATGAAGGAAATATAGAAGATAAAGAAATGTATTCAACTTTCAACATGGGTATAGGAATGGTTATGGCTGTTGATAGTAAAAATAAAGATGGTATTATGGAAATAATTAAAAATGAAGGGTATCATCCTGTAATTCTAGGAGAAGTAACTAAAAATAATAAAAAGGTTGAATTATGGAAAAAGTAAAAATAGCTGTCTTAATATCAGGATCTGGAACTAATCTACAGGCAGTAATCGATAGTATTAATAAAAAAGAAATAAATGGTGAGATAAAATTAGTTATATCAAATAGACAAAATGCTTTTGGATTAAAAAGAGCTGAAGAAGAAAACATAAAAAATATTTTCGTTGATCCTAGAAATTTAAATGATGAAAATTATGATAAAAAATTGATTTTTGAATTAGAAAAAGAAAGCATAGATTTAATTATATTAGCAGGATATTTAAAAATACTTACAAAAAATATAATTAAAGAATATAAAAATAAAATTATGAACATCCATCCATCACTAATACCATGTTTTTCTGGTAAAAAATATTATGGAATTAAAGTGCATGAGGAAGCTATAAAATATGGTGTCAAGATATCTGGTGCTACCACTCATTTTGTGGATGAAGAACCTGACGGAGGTCCAATAATTATTCAGGAAATGGTGAAAGTTGATTATGATGATACAGCAGAATCACTTCAAAAGAAAGTTTTAAAAATAGAACATAAAATACTTCCTGAAAGCATTAAATTGTTTTGTGAAGGTAAATTAGAGGTTATAGGAAGAAAAGTAAAAATAAAATAGTAGGAGGCTTTATGAGAGCATTAATAAGCGTGTCAGATAAAAATGGAATAGTAGAATTAGCAAAGAATTTAGATAAATTAAAAGTTGAAATAATTTCTACTGGAGGAACTGCAAAAAAATTAAGAGATAATGGAATTAGGGTAAAAGATGTATCAGAAATTACAGGTTTCCCAGAATGTTTAAATGGTAGAGTTAAAACACTACATCCTAAAATTCACGGTGGTTTATTAGCATTAAGAGATAATAGTGACCATATGGATGAAATTTCAAAATTAAATATTGAACCTATTGATATAGTGGTTGTAAACTTATATCCTTTTAAAGAGACAATCTTAAAAGAAAATGTAACCAGAGAAGAAGCAATTGAAAATATAGATATTGGTGGTCCTACTATGCTTAGGTCAGCTGCAAAAAATTATAAAAGTGTTTCTGTTGTGGTTGATCCTAATGACTATGAAGTTTTAATTAAAGAACTTGAAGGTAAGGGCATTGTAAGTGAAGAAACTAATTTATATTTAGCTTCTAAAGTATTTCAATATACAGCTCACTACGATTCATTAATATTTGATTATTTAAAAAAGGAAAATAATAGCGATATATTTCCAAAGTATCTTACACTAACTTATGAAAAACTAGAGGATATGAGATATGGTGAAAATCCACACCAAAAAGGATCCTTTTATAAAGAAGTATCAAAAGACACCGGTAATTTAACTGAGGCTCTTCAACTACATGGAAAATCTTTATCTTTTAATAACATCAACGATACAAACGGAGCCTTAGAACTGATTAAAGAATTTGATGAACCTACTGTTGTGGGATGTAAGCATGCTAATCCCTGTGGTGTAGGAAGCGGTGAAAACTTGCTTACTGCTTATAAAAAAGCCTACGAAGCTGATCCGATTTCTATATTTGGAGGCATAATAGTTGCAAATAGAAAAATAGATGAAAAAGTTGCAGAGGAGATAAATAAAATATTTATAGAAATAGTTGTTGCTCCTGATTATACATCTAAAGCTTTAGAAATACTTAAAGAAAAGAAAAATATAAGAATTCTAAAATTGAAAGATTTAAATAAAGTAAGTGAAAGTTCTTATGATTTGAAAAAAGTTTTAGGTGGATTGTTAATACAAGATAAGGATACTCAATTATTTAAAGATAATAAATATGAAGTAGTAACAAATAGAAAACCTACAAAAGCAGAAATACAGGATATGATTTTTGCATGGAAAATAGTAAAATATGCTAAGTCAAATGGTATTGCAATAGCAAAAAACAAACAATCAGTTGGTATAGGTCCAGGACAGGTTAGCAGAATTTGGTCATGTAAACAAGCAATAGATCATGCTGAAGAACATTTAGGAAAAGAAATATTAATTGATTCAGTAATGGCTTCGGATGCTTTCTTCCCATTTGCCGACAGTATTGAAGCTGCAAAAGAAGCAGGTATAAAAGCTATAATTCAACCTGGAGGATCAATTAGAGATGAAGAAGTTATAAAAGCCTGTAATGAAGCAGATATTGCTATGATCTTTACTGGAATGAGACATTTTAAGCATTAATGAAAGGGTGATAAAATGAAAGTATTAGTAGTAGGATCCGGTGGACGTGAACATGTTTTATGTTGGAAGTTAGAACAAAGTTCAAAAGTATCAAAACTTTACTGCCTACCTGGCAATGGAGGAATAGAATCTGCAGCTGAATGTATTGATATAAAATCAGATGACATTAATGGAATAGTTAAGTTTTCAATTGAAAAAGAAATAAATTTAGCTATAATTGGTCCGGAGGCACCTTTAGTAGAAGGTTTAGCTGACAAGTTAATAGAAAATAATATAAAGGTATTTGGACCGGAAAAATCTGGGGCTAAGCTTGAAGGTAGTAAGATATATTCTAAAGAATTTATGGAAAAATACGATATACCAACAGCAAAGTACAAAAAATTCACTAATTCTGATAAAGCTAAAGAAGCATTAAAAGACTTCAAACCTCCATATGTAGTAAAAGCAGATGGGTTAGCTGCAGGCAAGGGAGTATTAATATGTGAAAACAAAACAGAAGGTATAAGAGCTATTGAAAAAATCATGGAAGACAAAAACTTTGGCGGTGCTGGAGAAAAAATAATAATAGAAGAATTTTTAGATGGTATTGAAGGCTCTCTTTTATGTCTAGTAAGTAAAAATAAAATAATTCCTTTAGAAAGTGCTAGGGATTATAAAAAAGCTCTTGATGAAGATTTAGGTCTGAACACAGGAGGTATGGGATGTTTTTCACCTAACCCACTTTTTAATGATGAATTAAAAATATACTTAAGAAATGAAGTTATTTCTAAAATAGAAGATGGATTAAATCAAGAAAAAATAATTTTTACAGGAATTTTATTTATTGGTATTATGATAAAAAATAATAAAGCTAAGGTACTTGAATTCAACGTAAGATTTGGAGATCCTGAGTCACAAGTAGTTATACCTAGATTAGAGAATGATTTATATGAAGTTATTCAAAAAACTATTGAAGGAACTATAGAAGAAAAAGATTTAAAATGGACGGATAAAAAAGCGGTTACGGTAATATTAGCTTCAGGAGGATATCCTGTAAAATACCAAAAAGAGAAGATTATTAACGGACTTGAAAATATTGAAGATGATGTAATAGTATTTCATAGTGGTACAAAAAAAATCAATGGAAATTACCTAACAAATGGAGGAAGAGTATTAGCTGTCACTGTATTAGCTGAATCTCTTGAAAAAGCTAGGAAAAAAGTTTATAATAATATCAAAGGTATTGAGTTTGATAACATGCAGTATAGAAAAGATATAGCCAAACTTTAAGTTTGGCTATAATGTTTTGACATTGAGGATATAATGAAAAAAGAAACGAAAAAACTAATAAAAAAAGTAATATTCCTTTCCCCATTATTAATGATATTAAGTATATTAATCTTAAATTTTTATATTGAATATAGGACACAACCTTATCTTTACGATAATGTTGATAGTATACCTCAAAATGAAGTAGGATTATTATTGGGAACCTCAAAATATTCACCTTATGGTGGAGAAAATTTATTTTATAAATATAGGATTGAGGCAGCAGTTGAGTTATATGAAAATGATAAGATAAATTATATAATTGTAAGTGGTGATAATAGCACAAAGGAATACAATGAACCTGTAAACATGATGAATGATTTGATTGAGAAAGGAGTGAAAAAAGAAGATATATTTTTAGATTTTGCAGGTTTTAGAACATTAGACTCAGTTGTAAGAAGCAAGGAAGTTTTCAACGAGAATAAAATTACTATTATATCCCAAGAATTTCACAACGAGAGAGCAATTTTTATTGCTATGTCAAGAGATATAGAAGCAATTGGATACAATGCTAAAGATGTTAGTTTTAAATATGGATTTAAAACTCAATTAAGAGAATATTTAGCAAGAGTAAAAATGATTATTGATATTGCTGTTAACAAACAACCTAAATTTTTAGGCGAAAAAATACTGATAATTAAATAAAATTGAAAGGATAAATCATGAGCGAATTACAAGATTTAAGGTTAGCGGTATTAATTGATGCAGATAATGTGCCTTATGGAGATGTTGGAGCTATGATGGAAGAAATAGCACTCTATGGAACAGCAACAATAAAAAGAATATATGGCGATTGGACTAGACCAAACCTCTCCGGATGGAAAAAGAATTTACTTGATAATGCTATAACCCCAATACAGCAGTATAGTTATACATTTGGTAAAAATTCAACTGATTCTGCAATGATTATAGATGCAATGGATATTTTATATTCAGGAAAAGTAGATGGCTTTTGCTTAGTTTCAAGTGATAGTGATTTTACTAGATTAGCAATAAGACTTAGAGAAGCTGGAATGAAAGTTTTTGGTATTGGAGAGAAAAAAACACCAAGTCCTTTTATTGTAGCTTGCGATAAATTTATTTATTTTGAAATATTAGGACCTTCAAATAACAAAAAAGAAGAAAAATCAAAGTCAAAGAAGAATGGTAACTATACTTCAAAAGGTGCTAAATCTTACACCAAAGTACCAAAAGATGTAATTAAATTAATTTCTGTCACAGTTGATAATTTAGCAGATGACAATGGATGGGCATTCTTAGGAGAAGTAGGGAGTTTGCTTTCTAAGAAAAGACCTGATTTCGATCCAAGAAATTACGGTTTTAAAAAATTAACACCTTTAGTTAAGTATTTGAAGGAGTTCGAAATAGACGAAAGAGATACAAATAATCCTTATGTAAAACACAATTATATAAGAAATAAAAGTACAAATAGTAAATAGATGGAAAAATAAATAAAAATATTATGACATCAAATATATAATTATATGCTTGATGTCATTTTTCATGATAGTAATCTTAGAGATAATGTTGTAAGCAATCTACTTCATTATTTTCTTTATAAAATTCAATTTTCCCTTATAAGGTGGATAAATGTATCTAATATCAAAACGTGTTGATTTTTTCATCATGCTTTTTTTGTGTGAAAAGGTTATAAAACTTTCTTCACCGTGATATGATCCTATTCCAGAATTCCCAGTACCTCCAAATGGAAGCCTTGGAGAAGATACATGAGATATAGTATCGTTAATGCATCCGCCACCGAAAGGTATTTCATCTTCTATTTTTTTTTGAAGATATTTATCTTCTGTAAATAAATATAAGGATAAAGGTCTTGGTCTATCTTTTACAGTATTTATAACATCTTTGATATCATTATAGGTTAGAACAGGCAAGATAGGTCCAAAAATTTCCCTCTTCATTACATCATCATCCCATGTTATGTCTGTAAGGATTGTAGGAGATATTTTTAATTTTTCTTCAATTTTTTCTCCACCAAAATACAGTTTATTTTCATCTATTAATCCAGACAGTCTTCTAAATTCTTTTGAGTTTATTATTTTTCCGTAATCCGGGCTTTTCAAAGGATCATCACCGTAAAAGTTAATAATTTCTATTTTTAGATTTTTTATTAATTCATCTTTTACATCTTCGTGGACGTAGAGATAGTCTGGGGCTATACAGGTTTGTCCTGAATTGTAAAATTTTCCCCAAGCTATACGAGCAGCTGTTTTTTTGATATCTGCATCTTTATGTACAATTGTAGGACTTTTTCCGCCAAGTTCTAAAGTAACAGGAGTTAGGTTTTTTGAAGCTGCTTCCATTACTATCTTTCCAACTGGGACACTTCCAGTAAAAAATATGTAATCAAAATCTGAATGTATAAGCTCCGATACAGCCTTTCTATTTCCAGTCACTACAGATACATGTTCTTCTATAAATACTTCTGATATTATTTCTTTCAATATTTTTACAGTCTCAGGAGTTTTATCCGAAGGTTTTAATACACAAGTATTTCCGGCTGCTACAGCTCCTATTAAAGGTTCCATAATCAGCTGAAAAGGATAATTAAATGGTCCAATTATTAGAACTGTACCATGAGGTTCATATTTAAAATAGCTTCTAGATATAGGCATAAATATAGGACGGCGGACCTTTTTTTCTTTTGCCCAACTTCTAATATTTTTAAGCGTAAAACCTATACTTTCCAAAACAAAACCAACTTCAGAAGTGTAGGCTTTAAAATTTGATTTGCCTAAATCCTTACCTAAAGCTTTTATTATATTCTCTTCTTTTTCCTTAATAACTTCCTTTAATTTTAACAGATGTAGTATCCTAAAGGATACATCCTTTGTTTTATTTGTATAAAAAAATTCTTTTTGCTTTTCGATTTTTTTCTGTATCATTATATCACCTTATTTATTTTATAATCTACTAATATTGTAAATGAATTAAAATTTTATAATCAAATTATAAGGGGATATGAATATTCATATCCCCAATTATTTAACTTTAATTTAATATCTAAATTTAGCTATATATGGTTTATCACCCGGGATGTCTTCTAGGCTTACTACATAAACATTACCATTTGTTTTGAAAGTATGTACAGCTGAGAAGTTTAGAAGTTCTACATTATCTTCATTACTTCTTTTTTGAACATCTACTTCATTAGTTTCTAGGTTGTATTTTCCCCACTGTTGGAAACCAGATGCTAAAATTAAATTTTCTACACGACCGTTATATGCTGCAGGGGCTATATCATCGATTTTATTTGATGTTTGATCTGTATTTTTTGTATCTTCATAACTTTCAACTGTTTTTTCATATGATTCTTTAAAGTAGGATCTAACTATATCCCATGCTTTTTTATGTAATATATCATCTCTTAAATCTTCAGGACTTCCTTCTACTCCTTCTTCCATAAGATTTGAATATTTACTGGCTTTTCTGTATATAGCTTGAACGTTTTTAACTCCAGCAAGAACTAAAGGAAGATTTCTGTTTTCAACACTATTAATTACACCCGAATCTACCATCTGAAAAAATCTAAATACCTGATTTTTTCTATCTTCAGTTTCGATACCGTGCATAATAGTTGAAGAACCGGAACCAGAATGACCTGACATTTGCTTTTCAAAAACATCATACTTTAATGCTTCAGATAAGCTTTTAGGAGTATCTTTTAATTCAACTTCGTCTATAGTGTATTGACTGCACTGATATAATTTGATGTTGTTTTGATTTAGTGATAGAAGATAAAACTCTCCATCTCCTGTAAATTGAGATAGCAGAGGAACTATGTAGAATTGATTAGATACCAGAGAAACTTCATTGAATTTTACAGGGACCTTAAAATATTCAAAGGAATCTTCTGTAATAAATATTGCCAGACCATCTTTTTGATACTGCCAGAAGGTCGTGTCATCCACTAACTTATAAGCCGGTTCAAGCATGCTATCGATTAAACTATCCTGAATCTTATTGTCTTTTAGACTGTTCTCAGTTTCTTTTAAAAGATTTTTTAAGCGGATTTTTCCGTGCATTGCTTCTTTTCCGCTTTTCTCAGTAGGTAAAAAAATTGATACAGAAACATCTTTGCTTTTTTCTATTAAATTCATGACATCATTTTTAGTAATTAAATCCATTATTTAACCTCCTTAAAAAGTTTTACACTTATTTAATTATTACCCAGATAATTAAAGAATAAACGTATTATAAATATTAATATTATTTGTATTTTTTCATATATTGTCCGGGTGAAATTCCCTTTAGATTGCTAAAAGTTCTTATAAAATGGGAATTGTTATTAAAACCGGATAATTCTCCAGCAGTTTGAACATTACACCCTTTTCTTAGAAAAGCACATGATTTTAATACTCTAGTGCTGATTATATATTCTCTCAATGTAAAACCTGTTGATTCTTTAAATATTCTACATAGATGATATTTGCTTATATAGAAATTATTAGAAATGGTATCTAGTGACAAATCACCTTCAATATTCTTTTCTATGTATTTAATTATAGGGTGGATTTTATTAAATTTGAAGTTGTTGGTAGAGTTTTTATTTGTATTATAATCAAAGTAATTACTAATTTTTATAAGTAGTTCAATAAAAGCTATATCTTTTAAAATGTCAGATCCGAATTTTTCCAGATCTTTATTCATGATCTTATTAATTATCAAAATAATTGAAGAAAGCTGATCTTCAGTCAATTGTATGCAGATATCATCTCCACAAAACTTGGATAACAAATCGGTTTTTTCGCTTGAAATTTCTGAAAGAGTAGATTGAGGAAAATGAACTATATATCTTTTATATAGAATTTTTTTGTCTACCATAGTTCTATGAAGAGAAGTATTTTTTATAAGTATTAGGGTTCCACGTTTAATATTGTAAACATTGTTTTCCAAAAATATACTGCCTGAATTAGTTAAAGATAGAAGAATTTCATAATTTTCATGAAAATGGTGTTTCTTCATATTCCAGTCATTGTCTTTGTTTAGTTTGATTTCATAATCTATATTCATAAATTTTATTGTGTGACTTATTTTGGTTTAAATATCACACTTTCCTCCATTTGTTTATAATATATCCTATCACAGATAGCAATATATGCAAAGTATTAATCAAGAAAACGATAGATATTGCATATATTCAGTTGTATAATTAAATAAATTAGAGCTAATGATAAATAAATATTAGAAAATAGAGGAGTTGTAATATGAATAATAATATAATTCATTGTATGAAAGAAGATTATATTGAATATTTAAGAGATGAATCAAGAACGATAGGTAGAGCAGAAAGTATTTCTTTTCCAAAAAATGAAGAAGAAATAATTGGAATTGTTAAAGATATGTATTCCAAGGAAATTCCTATTACAATACAGGGAGCTAGAACTGGGCTTGCTGCAGGTGCTGTTCCTAGGAAGGGTCACGTGTTAAATCTTTCAAAGCTTAATAATATTTTGGGAATGAGAGTAGATTCGGAAGATAATTATTATGTAACTTTACAACCTGGTACGATACTATCTCAATTTAAAGAAAAAATAAAATTAAGAAAATTTGACACTACTAAATGGGATTTTAAATCAAAAAGAGTGTTCAATGATTTTTGTAAAAAAGAAGAAATGTTCTTTAGTCCGGATCCAACTGAGACTAGTGCTACAATTGGTGGAATGGTTTCTTGTAATGCATCAGGGGCAAGGAGTTATATGTATGGACCTACGAGAAAATATATTGAAAAATTAAAATTAGTACTATCGAATGGGGATACATTAACTGTAGAGAGAGGTAAAAATTTTGCAAATGGGAGAAAGTTAGAATTAAAAACTGATGAAGGTATGAATATAGAATTTAAATTACCTAAATATTTTATGCCTAATAGTAAAAATGCATCAGGATACTTTGTAGAAGATAATATGGACGCTGTAGATTTGTTTATAGGTGCAGATGGAACTCTTGGAATAATAACTGAAATAGAAGTAAGACTTTTAAAACTACCAGAAATAATTTGGGGAGTAAGTTGTTTTTTTGAAAATGAATCAGCAGCAATTAAGTTTGTTGAAGAGATCAGATCTAACCAAAAAGATATAGCTTCAATAGAGTTTTTCGATAAAAATGCTTTAGATATTTTAAAAAAACAAAAAGAAATTAATCCTGGATTTGAAAGATTACCAGATGTGGATGAAAAAATGAAGTCAGTTATATATTTGGAGATTCATACAGAAGAAGAGAAGGAAGCATTAATAGATTTAAAAAAAATAGCAAAGATAATGAATGATTCCCAAGGTTCTTCAAAAAATACATGGGTTGCAAAAAATGATGTAGGACTAAATAGATTAATATTTTTTAGGCATGCAGTTCCAGAAAGCGTTAACATGCTTATAGATGAAAGAAAAAAAGAAAATTCTAAGATAACAAAACTAGGTACAGATATGTCTGTACCAGATGAACATTTGGAAAAAGTTATAAAAATGTATAAAAAAGATATTATAAAAGAAAAATTAGAATCAGCAACCTGGGGACATATAGGTGATAATCATCTCCACGTAAATATTTTGCCTAGAGACAATAAAGATTATGATAAAGGATTAAACCTTTATGAAAAATGGGCTAAAAAAGTAACAGAATTAGGAGGAGCTGTTTCGGCTGAACACGGAGTAGGAAAATTAAAATCAAAATATTTAAAAGTAATGTATGGACAAAATCATATAGATGAAATGATAGATATAAAATCGAAACTTGATCCTAAGTTATTATTAAGTCCAGGTAATTTATTTGAAGTCGGAAAAAGGAGTGAATAATTATGAAAATAGTAGTTTGTGTAAAACAGGTTCCCTCTACTAATGAGGTTAGATTAGATCCTGAAACTAATACAATTATAAGAGATGGAAAACAATCTGTTATTAATCCCTTTGATACATATGCCTTAGAAGAAGCCATTAGAATAAAAGAAAAAATTCAAGGAGAAGTAATAGCATTAAGTATGGGTATACCAGCTGCAGAAAAAATATTGAGAGATGCTGTAAGTGTTGGAGCCGATAGTGGAATGCTATTGTCTGATAGAAGTTTTGCTGGAGCAGATACTTTAGCTACTGCATATACATTATCATTAGGAGTTAAAAAAATTAGTGAAGTAGATTTAATATTATGTGGAAAAATGGCAGTTGATGGAGATACAGCTCAAATAGGACCTGAATTAGCTGAGAATTTAAAGATACCTCATATTACAAATGTATCAGAAATAATAGAAATTAATGATAGTGAAATAATATGCAGAACTATTACTGAAACTGGCAAAAGGTTGGTAAAAACAAAGACACCTGTTTTATTAACGGTTTTAAAAGATATTAATATGCCCAGATTACCTTCTATAGATGGGGTTATTAATAGTTTGGATGCTCCTGTTGCTGTGGAAAATGCTGAATCTTTAGGAGCAAATAAGTCCTATATTGGGCTTTCAGGTTCTCCTACTCAAGTTGTAAAAACATACATACCTGAAAGAAAGAATGAGTCAATTGAGATTAAAGGTGACTCTGAAACTAAATCAGAAAAAATAAATTCTGTAATAAAGGAGGTAATCTAAATGAGTGGATTAATAATAGATAGTGATGCGTGTAGAGGATGTGGTATCTGCATAAAAAGTTGTAGTTATGAAGCTTTGGAAATGAAAGATAAGAAAGCTCAGGTTAATGAAAATTGTGTCTTATGCGGTATGTGTATTGAAAGTTGTCCTTTTGATGCAATTAAAATTGAAAAAGAAAAAACAAATGGTATTGAACTAGAGGACTATAAAGATATATGGGTTTTTATAGAGCAAAATGATGGTGAAATAGAGCCTGTATCTTACGAGCTATTATCAAAAGCAAGAGAATTATCTAAAGAAAGGAATTGTTCTGTAAATGCCCTTCTGCTGGGAGAGGATATAAGTAAAGAGGCAGACAAATTATTTGCTTATGGTGCAAATAAAGTTTATATAAGTGAATATGAAATTTTGAAAGATAATTTAGAAGAGATTTATGTTGAATTTTTAGATAAGGTTGTATTAGATTATAAACCTGAAATATTTTTGTTTGGAGCAACTAATTTTGGTAGATCTATAGCACCAAGGATAGCTGCACGTGTAAAGACAGGTCTTACAGCTGACTGTACGATTTTGGAAATTGATGAAGAATCAGGATTATTGAACCAAACTAGGCCTGCATTTGGTGGAAATTTAATGGCTCAGATAGTTTGTCCGGAACATAGACCACAAATGGCAACAGTAAGGCCAGGTGTAATGGAAGCAGTTAAAAAGGAGACAAATACTAAAGAAGTAATAAATATAGATATGCCTAGTATTAAAGAACCAAGTATTAAAATATTAGAAAATATAATAGAAAAAAAAGCCGAATCTATTTCTGACGCAGAAATAATAGTATCTGTAGGAAGGGGGATTGGATCACAGAAGAATCTTGCGTTAGTTGAGAGATTAGCAGAGCTTTTGGGTGGTAAAGTTGGAGTATCTAGACCGTTGGTAGATGTAGGTTGGGCTGACCAAAAGAATCAAATAGGTCAAACGGGTTCTATTGTAGCACCAAAACTACTAGTTACTTTTGGCATTTCAGGTGCAATACAACATCTTGCAGGTATTAGCGGAGCAGAAACGATTATATCCATTAATACAGATAAGGATGCAGCTATATTTACAGTTGCTAATTATAAAGTAGTAGGAGATTGTGTGGAAATTTTGAAGAGCATGATTTCTAAGTTAGAAAAAAAGTGTGAAAAAGAACAGGTAGTATAAAAAATAAATGGAGGTATTAGTATGATGAATTTAAGTTTTGACATGACACAAACGCTTTTTATAGCAGTTATATTATTATTAATTGGAGGTTTTATTAAAAGTAAAGTTAAATTTTTAGAAAAGTATTGCATTCCATCTCCCGTAGTTGGAGGACTTATATTTTCTGTATTAGTTTTAATATTAAGACAAACAGGAATAGTTACCTTTGTATTTGATAAAACTTTACAACAATTTTTTATGAACTTATTCTTTACTGCTTGTGGATTTGCAGCTAGTATTGCTTTGCTGAAAAATGGAGGTAAAAAAGTCATAACATTTTTGGGTTTAGCAGCAGCTTTAGCATTTTTACAAAATGTTACATCAGTTGGGTTATCAAAAGTTTTAAATATAGAACCTATGATGGCTTTAATGACTGGATCAATACCTATGACAGGTGGACATGGAAATGCAGCAGCATTTGCTCCATTAGCAGAAGAAATGGGATATACAGGAGCATTATCAGTAGCAGTAGCAGCAGCAACTTTTGGTTTAGTGGCAGGATCTATAATCGGAGGGCCTATAGCAAACAATCTAATAATAAAGAAAAATTTATTTAACAAAGAATTAAAAGAAAAAAGCTTGGAAAATTCTAGAGTTCAAGAAAACGTTTCTGGATCTACAGTAACAGTATCCTATGGTGAAAGCACCAAAGAATCGGAGGATAATTTGTTTAATGCAAAACAATTGACAAAAGGATTTTATTTGTTGTTTATCGGGTTAGGACTAGGATCCATTCTTCATATTGTTTTTAAGATTTTACTACCTGGAGTAACTCTTCCAATTCACGTAATGGGGATGTTAGGCGGAGTAATCATAAGAGTTGTTATGGATATTAAGGGTTTTAAAGTTCCTTCAAAAGAAATAGATACAATAGGTAATGTAAGTTTGGGTATATTTGTATCAATGGCAGTATACACAATGAAATTATGGGAGCTTGCAGAACTTGCACTACCATTAATAATCCTATTAATAGCTCAAGTTGTATTAGTTATTCTTTTTGTAAGGTTTATTACATTCTATGTTATGGGTAAAGATTACGATTCAGCTATGATGGTAGCTGGGCATGTAGGTTTTAGTATGGGAGCTACACCAGTATCAATGGCTAATATGAAGAGTGTGAGTGATAAATATGCTTATTCCAAACTAGCATTTTTCGTAGTTCCTATTATAGGTGGATTATTTAGTAATTTCACAAATGCAGCTATAATAACATTTTTTATGAATTATGTGAAATAAAAATTAAGAAAATAATATAGATTAATGATTTATCCTTCAAATTATGTTATCATATCAATAGATTTATGATACGTGATTTGGAGGATTGATTTTTTGAATAGACTAATATATTTATTAGATATGAAATTACTTGTTGATTTAGGCTTTAAAAAAGGAAATAGATTTTTCAGAAGATTAGCTGCTGAAGAGGTAGAGAAGAATATTCGAAAGATGGAAAACGATTTAATTGGAATGCAGATTTTTTTGGTAACTAAATTGGTTTTATATATTATTGTTTTATTAAGTGTATTAATAATTAATAAATTTTTGCTGGATTCAACTATACCTATGTTTTTGATAAGCAGTATTTATCTGCTGTTATTCACTCTGTTCATATATAGAATGGTGAAATGGACTATCCTTTATAGAAACAATCGAGAATTAATTAAACAGTACTTACCTAAATATTTAAATGCAAAGAAAAAGAAAAGCAATAAAGAAGCACTAGCGGTATTATTGAATAATTATGTTGATAAAAAAATCATAGATAAGGCTGAAGAAAAAAACGGAATAAAAAAAGTTGCATATAGAGTTTTTAATAAATTCAAAAAGAAAAGCAATAGATTACAGGAAGAACAGGAAAACTTATGTAGAGATGCTGTAGATGAAATAAGTAAGAAAATAAATGAAATATTAAAAAAGAGAGCGATACTATATACCCTTACATTTATTCTATATATTTTGATAATATTTTTATCAAATGAATTTGTACTCAAGTACTATTACGATGGCAATGGGATATCGGCTTTGATGTATCCATTTAGATATATTTTAAATTCATACGTATTTAATTAAAATAATAACTTTGACCAAAGCACAGTAATAGGAACTAACAGTATTATCCTTATAAAC